>CAZOQR010000118.1:0-8805 GCA_964581915.1 uncultured Ignavibacteriaceae bacterium
AAGGAGAGTGAAATAAAATTAAAAGTGTAAAGTTGAAAGTGCAAAGTTGCAGTGTAAAGTTTAAAATTGTACGTGCAGGATGGAGGAAACTGTCAAAATTGTTTTTTTTTGTCCTTAGTAACTTAGTGGTGATATAACTTTTTGCATTAATTCGCGGCAGAAATATGATAAAAAAAATCCCCTCACAAAGAGGGGATTCGTGTTTCGAAGTATTATATATTATAGGTTATTTCTTATCGTCAACGACTTCGAAGTCTGCGTTTTCAACGTTGCCGTCGTCTTTCTTCTGTTCGCCCGCGCCCTGCTGACCCGCGGATTGCTGTCCCTGTTCGGGTCCCTGATTTTTCGCCTGCGAGTACATCTGCGATGACGCTTCGTTCCATGCGGCGTTATACTGATCCATAGCGGATTTTATTTCAGAAGTGTTGTTAGTTTTCACTGCTTCTTTCAGTCTGTCGATTGCGGTTTGAATTTTCACTCTCGCTTCCTGGCTGAGTTTCCCTTCGAATTCTTTCAACTGTTTCTCACCCTGAAATATCATCGCGTCAGCCTGATTCTTCGTGTCGATTTCCTCTTTCTTCTTCTTGTCGTCCGCTTCGTGCTCCTTCGCGTCCTTTTTCATCTTTTCAATTTCCTGGTCTGTTAATCCGCTTGAGTGTGTAATTCTGATGTCCTGTGTTTTTCCCGTACCCATATCTTTCGCCGTAACGTGAAGTATGCCGTTCGCGTCTATATCGAAAGTGACTTCGATTTGCGGAACGCCTCTTGGAGCGGGAGGAATCCCGTCAAGATGGAATCTTCCGAGCGTGCGGTTATCCATAGCCATAGGTCTTTCGCCCTGAAGCACGTGAATTTCGACCGAGGGCTGGCTGTCAGCCGCGGTGGAGAATATCTGCGATTTCTTTGTCGGAATCGTCGTGTTCGCGTCTATAAGTTTTGTCATCACGCCGCCGAGAGTCTCGATGCCGAGTGAGAGCGGTGTAACGTCGAGCAGAAGCACGTCGTGCACGTCGCCGGCAAGAACGCCGCCCTGAATCGACGCGCCTATCGCGACGACTTCGTCGGGGTTGACGCCTTTATGCGGCTCTTTTCCGAAAATCTGCTTCACTCTTTCCTGAACCATCGGAATTCTTGTTGAGCCTCCGACGAGAATAACTTCGTCTATTTCGCTCAGACTGAATCCCGAATCCCTAAGCGCTTTTTCGCACGGCGCGACAGTTCTTTCGACAAGGTCGCTGACGAGGGATTCGAACTTCGCGCGCGTTATTGTTTCAAGAAGGAACTTCGGACCGTCGGCGGTTGCCGTTATGTACGGAAGGTTCACTTCGGTCTGAGAACTTGTAGACAACTGCTTCTTAGCGTTTTCAGCGGCTTCTTTGAGTCTCTGCAAAGCCATCGGGTCTTTTCTTAAATTGATGCCTTCCTTCTTCTGGAATTCTTCAGCGAGATATTCAATTAGTCTCTGGTCAAAGTCATCGCCACCGAGATGTCCGTCGCCGTTCGTTGATTTAACTTCGAACACGCCGTCGCCGAGTTCGAGTATCGAGATATCGAACGTGCCGCCGCCAAGGTCGAACACCGCGACCTTGTGGTTCTTTTTCTTCTTATCGAGTCCGTACGCGAGCGCCGCCGCCGTCGGTTCGTTTATTATTCTCTTCACGTCGAGTCCCGCAATCTTGCCCGCGTCTTTAGTCGCCTGTCTCTGAGCGTCGTTGAAGTAAGCCGGAACGGTAATGACCGCTTCGGTTACAGTCTGGCCGAGATAATCTTCCGCAGTCTTCTTCATTTTCTGAAGAACCATCGCGGATATTTCAGGCGGAGAATAAACGCGTTTCTGATTCGTGCTCTTGTCATCGATTTCCACTCTCGCTACATCGTTATCTCCTCTGATCACTTTGTACGGGACTTCGCCGATTTCCATACCGACCTCGTCGAACTTACGTCCCATAAATCTTTTAATTGAGAAAACGGTATTTGTCGGGTTTGTTACCGCCTGTCTTTTCGCGGGGTCGCCGACGAGCCGCTCTCCTGTTTTGGTAAACGCGACGACCGAAGGGGTCGTCCGCATTCCTTCCGAGTTTGGTATAACAACAGGATCGTTACCTTCCATAACCGCAACGCACGAGTTAGTCGTACCTAAATCTATTCCAATAATTTTTCCCATTAATTTAAAAGCCTCACTTTCTTTAAACGGAACTACCCGCGTATCCGCAGGCAGTCCCGTAGTTTAGACGTCTGTTTGTGAAAGTTATTTCAATTTTATTTCTTTAACCACCGGCTTTGCTTCTTCGACTTTTGGTAAAGTGATAGTGAGCATGCCGTCTTTAAATTCCGCTTCAATTCCATCAACCTTGATGTCTTTCGAAAGGTTGAACGACCTGCAGAATTCGCCGTACACTATTTCGTTCATCACGAGGTTCGTGTCTTCAGACTTGTTCTGCGATTTCTTTTCGCCCTTGATTGAAAGCAGATTGTTTTCCACTTCAATCTTCACGTTTTCCTTCTCGATTCCCGGAAGTTCAAGGTTGATGTAAAAATTGTCCTTGTCCTCGGTAATTCTTGTTCTTGGCGTGTAACTTGACGCGTCGAGCACGTCGCCCCTGAAGAAGGGTGAATCGAAAATAGACCTGAAAGCATCGTTAATCAGGTCGCCGTCTTTTTTAAATTTTATTAAGTTCATATTAAATCTCCTTACTATATTTTAAATTTATAATTTTTGATTTTCAATGTTACGTTCATATGTATATCAAGTCGTGTGCCAAATATAAAATGTGCGTTTTTTGATTGTTTTTAGAGGAGGGAAATGAAGCAATTGTCATTATTAAGAAATATATTGCAATTCCGAGACATTCTTATCAATGTATTGACATATATTTCTGATGCTCTTCCTGATAATTTTTGACTTTCGGGTTTAGCCGGCATCCACCGCTGCGGAAAGTGATTCGTATGAAATATTCGTTTCAACGGTTTAAACGAATCCCGGCATCAAACAAAATTTTGCGGTTTTTGGAATTTAATAATACGAAATAAAATTATACATTATACAAGAAAGTGACAGATGAAACTAACAATCGCATTATTATTGTTCTATTATCTCGGTTTTCACGCTGCAGGTGATATGTTCACATTACCTTTTTATTCAGGCGCGGGAAACAGGTCATCCGTCGTTCAAACAGATACGACAATCGACGTTACTTATTACAGGCTTCAGTTAAGGCTGTCAATCAATCCGGACAACATAAAGGGAATAACTACGGTAAACGGAAAATTTCTGATGCCGGGAAACTCTTTCTTCCTTAATTTATCAAATTCGATGACAGTGGATTCGGTAACGGGCGCGAACGTCGGTTCGTTCACTCATTCGAACGACGTGCTTCGGGTCAACATGAATTCTCCTTCATCGGAATTTACCGTAATCGTATATTACAGGGGATTGCCGCCCGCGACGGGATACGGGAGTTTTGTCTTTTCATCTCACGGTTCGGAGCCGTCTATATGGAGTCTGAGCGAGCCGTACGGCTCGTCCGACTGGTTTCCAAACAAGAACGCGCCAGCCGATAAGGCTGATTCATCGGATGTATGGGTAACCTGCCCGTCGTCGCTGACCGCGGTTTCAAACGGATTGCTGAAGGAAACTATTACGAATCCCGATAACACTACTACATACAAGTGGAAAGGTTCTTATCCTATCGCGAGTTATCTTATTTCAATCGCCGTTTCAAACTATACTTTATACAGGAATTATTTCAGATATTCGCAAACAGATTCATTGACGCTCACGCATTATATATATCCGGAATATCTCGGCAGTTTAAAGAACAATCTTGACGAGACGCCTGAAATGATGCGCGTCTTTTCGGAAAAATACACTCAGTATCCTTTCATAAGGGAAAAATACGGACACGTGCAGTTCGGATGGGGAGGCGGAATGGAGCACCAGACGATTTCGTCGATGGGCGCTTTCACGTCGGGAATCATAGCGCACGAATTGTCGCACCAATGGTTCGGGGACAAGGTCACTTGCAGGGACTTTCATCACATCTGGCTCAACGAAGGATTCGCCACGTACTCGGAAGCGGTTTACATAGAGGCGTCTCAGGGCAGGGAAGCGTATGATTATTTCATTCTTCAGAAAATGAACAGCGCGAAGAACGCGGTCGGAACGGTTTATGTTCAGAACGCGGGTTCGATAAGTGAAATCTTCAATGCGAACCGCTCATACAATAAAGGGGGAGTCATAATTCATATGCTGAGAGGCGTCACGGGCGATTCGCTGTTTTATGACATACTGAAATCATACGTCAACGATACTCTTCACTCGTACGGAACCGCCGTCACGGAAGACTTTCAGAGAATCGCCGAAGGCAGGTACGGGAAGAGCCTCGGTTATTTCTTTTACGAATGGATTTACGGAGAAAATTATCCGAAGTACAAAATTACCTGGGGAAAGTCCCAGTCGGGCGCAAATCTGTATGACGTGAATCTCCTCGTCGAGCAGTCTGCGAACACGAATCCCGTGTTTTTCACGATGCCTGTTGACGTAAAGGTTGAGACGAAATCGGGCGATACGACCGTTACGGTATTCAATAATTCGCAGACACAGACATTCGTTTTCACGATAACGGGCGAGCCTCTGCGTCTGACATTCGACCCTGAGAACAAAATACTGAAGGATAAAACCGGCGACGACCCGGTTGAGCCGATAGACTTCAGGCTTGACCAGAATTATCCGAATCCGTTCAATCCCGCTACGGTGATAGCGTATCACGTGAATAAGTACGACGACGTGTCGCTCACGGTGTACGACGTGCGGGGAAGGGAAATCGCAAAACTTGTAAACGCCAAACTGAGACCCGGCAACTATCAGGTGAAATTCACGCCGGTCAATCTCGCGTCGGGCGTATACTTCTGCGTTCTGAAATCGGGAAGCGATACGGATTCAAAAAAAATGATATACATACGATAGCAATATAAATTGAAAAAGGGTTTAGTTATATTTATAAAATATATTTAAAATATTAATTCCACTAAAATGAAAAAGATCTTTACCGCGGTTCTGCTCCTTTGCGTGTTTGCTTCATCGCTGACAGCGCAGGACCAGACTCAAATGAGGGGCTCGGAAGTTTGTTCGCAAAAAAGGACAAAGATAACGCTCCCCGAAAATTTCTCAATCTATTCACCCAATACGCCGAGACATTCGTATGACGTACTGAATTATACACTCAAGGTGGACCTATATTCGAATTATTTTTCGCCTTATTCGAAAGCGTTCACCGCTTCGAACGTAATGACATTCAAGGTCGATTCCACTCTGTCGTCGATAATGATGCACGCGAATAACACTTCGCTCGTTATCGACTCGATAAGGCTCGTAGGCGGTCCACTGCTGGCTTACACGCACACGAGCAATATTCTGAACGTTACTCTGAACAGAGTTTACAATGTGAATGAAGTCGCGAGCATAAAGTTATACTACCGGCACAACAACGTGACCGATGCATCATTCTACAACAGCGGCTCGACGGGTTATATTTTCACCGATGCGGAGCCTGAAGGCGCGCGCGGCTGGTTTCCCTGCTTCGACAGACCTTTCGACAAGGCGACATTCGAATTAACAGCCAAGGTGCCCTCTACAGTGAGGCTTGCATCTAACGGAAGGCTCAACGATTCTCTCGTTACGGGCGACTCGATTTATTACCACTGGATAAGCAGAGACCCGCTTTCGACTTATTTGATGGTTATGACGTCGAGGGTCGGATATACTATAAACATCGTTTACTGGCATCCGCCCTCACATCCCGCGGACAGCATTCCGCTGAGGCTGTATTCTCCGACGACTGCGAACAGTTCTTCCATCGCGGCTATACTTCCGACGGCGACAACTTACTTTTCGAACGCCTTCGGCGAGATGCCTTTCGAGAAGAACGGCTTCTGCTACGTTCCGAACAGCGCGGGATTTACCTGGGGAGGAATGGAGAATCAGACCTTAACGACTATAAACTCCTGGAATGAGAACACCACCCTGCACGAGTACGCGCATCAATGGTTCGGGGATATGATAACCTGCGCGACCTGGTCGAACCTCTGGCTAAACGAAGGTTTTGCCACCTGGAACGAATCTTACTGGGCAGAGAGGACGGGCGGATACTCCGCATACAAGTCCATGATAAACAGCGACGCGAGTTCGTACATGAGTTCGAATCCGGGCTGGGCGATTTCAGAACCTTCGTGGGACGTCACGACTCCGAACTCGAACACTCTTTTCAATTACGCGATTACTTACTGCAAAGGCTCCTGCGTGCTTCACCTTCTCAGGTACACGCTCGGCGATTCTCTGTTCTTCAAGGGAATAAAGGCATACGCTACTGATACGGTTAATTTCAAATTGAAGAACGCGACGATTCCTGATTTCTTCACGAAAATGACCGCAGTAACGGGTGTAAACCTAACCTGGTTTTACAATGCCTGGCTGTATCAGCCGAATCATCCGCTGTATCAGAACCAGTATTACTTCACGAATCTCGGCGGAGGACAGTGGAAGATAACGTTCCTCGCGAAACAAACGCAGACAGGTTTCTTCCCGATTCCGATTCAGATGAAATTCTCGTTCTCGACAGGTTCGGATACTACGGTAAGGGTAATGAACAACGTGAACAACCAGTACTTCACGTTCACTTTCAACAGGCAGCCGACCGCCGTGGTCTTTGACCCGACGAACGAGATTGTAATTAAAACGGCGTCGCTTGTAATGGGAGTTGATGAAAACATACCCGAAGTGCCGGCTGAATACAGGCTTTCTCAGAATTACCCGAATCCTTTCAATCCGGTGACAAACATCGATTATGATTTGCCTAAAAATTCACTCGTGAAGATTACGATTTACGACATGACAGGCAGGGAAGTGGCTGTTCCGGTGAATGAATTCAAGACAGCGGGCAGATATTCGGTTTCCTTCAACGCCATGAAACTCGCATCGGGAATCTATTATTACAAGATTCAGTCGGGCGATTTCAGCGCCGTAAAGAAAATGACGCTGCTGAAGTAAACTCATCATTTATAGAAATGGAAAAGGCTGCTATGAGCAGCCTTTTTTATTTCACTACAAAGAAAATAAAAACCCCCCGTTCAACGGGGGGCTTTTCATATAAGCGTTTTAAACCTGACTTTACGCAATTATTAGTCTTGTTCTTGCATCATTTGATTAGCACCATTTTCCTGACGTCTATGAATGCTCCCGATTCGATTCTGTAATAATATATGCCCGATGAAAAATCGGAGCCGTTAAAATCAACCGAGTAGTATCCTGCCTGCTTGTTTTCGCTTACGAGAGTCGCGACTTCCTTGCCGAGAATGTCGAACACTTTCAGCGTTACCATACCGCTTTTCGGAATCGCGAAATTAATTTTTGTAACGGGATTGAAAGGATTCGGATAATTCTGTGACAGGTCGAATTTCACAGGAAGCACGGAGCCGATATTTCCCTCGCCCGTACCAGTGTCGTAAATGAAGCAGACGTTAGGCCGGGTTGACTGAGCCGAGCCCGCGTTCAAATCAACGCATCCGCTTCCCGAGGGCAGGTCCAGATAGTGAAGCCAGGTCATACCCGAAACAGCGGTACCGTACACCATCGAATTGCTTGTCCAGGAAGCGTTGTTGAAGCATATTTCCACGAGCAGGTTGTTGCCGTCAAAGTAGAACGGAGTCGTGAAAGTTATGTACTGCCAGCCCGTCCCCGGAGGCGTGTATGACTGGCTGTAAACCGTGGTCCAGCCGGATGATGTAAATCCCGTGACGTTAGTCGCGGTAGTGTTCTGAAGCCTTATTGTGAATTCGTTAAGAACCTGTGTGGATACCGACGAGAAGTTGAATCCGATTTTCTTGAGGACCTTCGGCGCCGAAATGTTCAACTCCGATGCAAGGTAAAGCATGTTCGTTCTTGCGTCGTCGTAATAACTGTAGAAAGGATGTCCGACGGTTGCCGTTCCCGTGCCGACGCAGGCCGTATAAGTGTTTTCAATCGTGTACGTGAGCGGCTCCGATGGCGCGATGTTACCCGGAGGATTGAGACCTCTCCCGCCCGACGGATAAGTGCATACATAAGTCCCTGCAGAATCCTGCGCGCCGATGTAATAAGAAACGACCGTTCCGAGAACCTGAGCGGGGATCGTGAACCTGAAAGTATCAAGATTATAATAACTGTAACTTACCTGATTGTAAGTTCCGCTGTTAACCTTGTAGTACAACTTCGGCGACGATGTCGTTCCGGTCGCGAGTTTATTCTTCGATTTTATTACTACGGTTGCCGTTCTCGGCGTAAGGTAATACCCGCTCGTCAGAGGCGCGTGGTAAAAATCCATTCTCATGTTGTTAGAAAACGATACAAGCGCCGCTATCGCCGTTCTCACTATGTTCCTGAAATATGTCAGGTTCAGCGTGTTGAATTTATCGTTCGCGGTGTGATAATAAGGTGTAAGTTCGTTTTCATCTTCTATGTTCATGAACGCCTTGTAGTTTCTGGTCCAGAACGACGCGTGGTCGCTGTTTGCCGTAAGGTCGTACATCTTAATAGGTACGAGTCCGGGAACGTATGTCTTCATCGCGCTTATGTAATCATTGGCGCTGCCTTCGGACGGTGTGTTGTAAACGATCGTGCACTTTCCGTCGTTGTTGGCGTCGTACGCTATCATGTCGAAATTCAGGCAGCATAAGATAGAATCGCCTTTGAAGTACGCGGTATCGACGAATGCATCGCTGCCGTAAAGACCTCTTTCCTCTTCGTCGAACGCAGCGAAGATTATAGAATAG
>CAZOQR010000119.1:0-8803 GCA_964581915.1 uncultured Ignavibacteriaceae bacterium
ATTTCTTAATCCCGTTTGCTTTAACAAAATTTCTTATTTTTTTCTGGTTTGTCGCCGTCTTTGAACTTTCCGCGGGTACCCTGTGGTCGAATATTATTGCTATCCTTTCCGGGTCCCAGACTTTGGGCTCTATATTAGTGCCCTGAAACACTTCGTTGAACTGATTTATTACAAGCGCAGCGTTTTCGTGTGACATTGCAACGTTTACTTCGGGTTCGAGAACGTCACCGGGCTTTACCGATGCCTTTCCTGACGCCTTAGCGAGGATTTTCTCGACTATTGTCATACCCATTAGATTACTCCTGTTTTATAGTTTTAAATGTGATTATTTAATGTTAAGTCTTTCCATTATTTTTTCCATCTCGGTGACAAGGTCGCCGAATCTCTTGAACGCTTTTTCATAAGGGTCTTTAGTGGTCATGTCAACTCCCGCTTTCTTCAGCAGTTCGACCGCGTAATCGCTGCCGCCCGATTTCAGAAGAGTCAGGTACGCCTCCCTTTCCTTTTCCGTTCCGTTCGACACCATCTCTGCAAGCGCCATCGATGATATTATACCCGTGCTGTACTGGAAAACATAGAAGTTGTAGTAGAAGTGCGGTATCTTGCTCCATTCGACCTGAATGTAGTCGTCGACCTTGCATACTCCCTTGTCGTGTCCGTAGTATTCTCTCGTTAATTCAAGGTATTTGCTGTTCAGCCAGTCCGACGTTAGCGAATTTCCTTCTTCGACTCTCTTGTGCATCGCGAGTTCGAAATCGGAAAACAGCGTCTGCCTGTAAAGCGTGCCTCTCACCTGGTCAAGGTACGAATCGAGCACGTACAATTTGAACATGTCGTCGTTGTCGTGCTTAAGGAGATATTCCATCAGCATGTTCTCGTTGAAAGTCGAAGCGATTTCCGCTATGAAAGTTGTATAGCCCGATGTTGAGAACGGCTGGTATTTATCCGAAAAATATGAGTGCATCGCGTGTCCGAGTTCGTGCGCCATCGTTGATATCGCGTCATACTTTCCGTTATAGTTCAATTTAATGTATGGGTGAACGCCGTAAACACCTCCGGAATAGGCTCCGCTTTCCTTGCCCTTGTTCGGGTAAATGTCCATCCACCTGTTATCGAAAGCAAGATTCAGATAATCCTGATATTCCTTGCCGAGAGGTTTAAGTGATTCCGATATGTATTTCCTGCTATCTTCGAGCGTGAATGTCTTGCTTACTGAAGGAACCGCTGACGCGTATATATCTTCATACCTGTACGTATCGAGTTTGAGCAGCCTCTTTTTGAGATTCAGATATCTGTGAAGCGGAGTGAGATTTTCCTTCACGCTGTTTACCAGTTGATTGTAAACTTCCGCGGGAATGTTATCGTCGAAAAGTCTTGCTTCAAGACAGTTGTTGAAATTCTTTATCTGGGCGTTGAAAAAATGTGTTTTAATAGCGCCGTCCTGAAGAATCGCCAGAGAGTTCTCGAATTTCTTTCCGTGTTTCCAGAATTCCCTCATGACCATACTGCGCACTTCAGGGTCCTTATCGCTGCGGTATTTCACGTAATTGGCATAGTTCAATTCAACCTTCTCGCCTCTTATTGTAACTTCTACGGAGGGCAGTTCCATGTCATTAAGCATTGAAGAAGTCTTTGAGGGCACGCCCGTGAACAAACCTGTAAGCGATACTATTTTCTGCTTGTCTTCGGGAAGAATGTGCTCCTTGCTTCTGAGAATGTCTTCAACCATGAACCTGTACTCGGCAAGTTTAGGTTCTTCTTTCAGATATCCGTCGAACTTCTCTTTGCCGAGCGCGAGAACATCAGGGCTTATGAACGCGAGTTTCGCGTAGAAGTTCACGAAAATTGACTGAAGTTCGCCTTCCATTTTCTGATATTCCGTGTTGCTCATGTCAACAGCCGATTGATGCGACGTGTATCCGTATAGACGTGCGGATTTTAGATTCACCGTGTTTATGAGTTCAAGCATTTCGAGCATATTCTTCGCAGTCGTTGTCCATGATTTTGATTTGCCGTCAACCTGAGAAATCAGGTTTACGGTGTTTTCCTTGTCAGCGTTCCAGTCGCTTTTTGATGCATACAGGTCCTCGATTTTCCACGTGAACTCGGCCGGAATGTCTTTCCTGTCGGTTGTAGAATAATCTTTTACCTGTCCGCTTGTAATTTTGGGATTAAATGCCATAATACATACTAAAATTAATGCGAGAGTTTGAAATTTAAACATACTTATATTATTATATTAATAATTTGAGGGTAGGTAAATATAAGTCATATAAAATCCATTTGAAATTTAAAAAAGCGGCGCATTTTAGTGCCCTTTCGCGTTTGTAATTCTTCGACTCCTGAATCCCGTTTTTTGAAATAAATGCAGGTTTTTACACAGATATTTTGATTTGACGGCAGAGTGACCATCATATTGTCGTTGTGCGCCGGTTTTGCGTTGAAATAGTCTCAAATTATTGCTAAATTAATCTTTTACACAAACAAATTTCAATTAATGAAAAAAGTTAAAGCGAAAAACAATTACAAACTTACTCAGCAGATTGCTGCAAAGAAATCGTCTGCTCAGAAGAGAAGAGACCCCTTTAAAGAAAGAGGTATCGATAGTTTTATTGATTTCCGCGATGTCAAATTGCTGACAAGGTTCCTCAACGAGCAGGGAAAGTTGCTTCCTGCGAGAATTACGGGCGCCACTGCAAAGATGCAGAGAAAACTCACGACTGCGGTCAAGAGGGCAAGACATCTCGCTTTTCTTCCTTTCGTCAGCGAAGGGTCCAAGTATTAGCAGATTAGGAAATTAGAATAATAAAAACTCCGCTTGAGCGGAGTTTTTTATTGCCCGATTCCGAATTTCTTATAATCTCTTAAGCAGAATCAATGTGATATCATCGTACTGCGTCTCGCCTTCCGCGAATCTTTCTATATCGTCAAGCAGTTTTTTCTGTATGCCCGTTGAATCGAGTTTCCTGTTCTTTGTCACAACCTCTTTAATCTTTTCTTCACTGTATTCCTCTTTTAATTTGTTCCTCGCTTCGGAGGCTCCGTCCGTGTACATTACAAGCACGTCATTTTCATCAATCCTGATTGTCTCGGAAATATAATCCGGTCCGCTGTCAAGCACGCCGAGAATTAATCCGCCCTTGTCAAGGCTTATGATTCCGTCTTTTTTTACAAGGTAAGGGTAGTTGTGTCCCGCGTTAATGTATTTAAAAGAGTTGTTATCGATGTCGAGAATTCCCCAGAAGAAGGTGATGAATTTTTCGGAATTCGTGTTCGCGAATATAAGTTCGTTGATTTTCTGCGTTGACTCTTCGAAACAAAAATCGTCATTGTAGAATTTAAGGAACGAGTGGACTGCCGATTGTATGTTCGCCATGAGCAGCGATGCGGGAGTGCCTTTTCCCGAAACGTCGGCGATTACGAAACAGAATTTTGTGTCGCTGAGTTTTATTATGTCATAATAGTCTCCTCCGACCTGCATTGCGGGTATGTTGCATCCGCTGACTGAATACCCTTTTATTTCGGGGAGGGTGTCCGGAAGGAGAGCCCTTTGTATGTCGCGCGCTATCCTGAGTTCGTTCTCTATCTTCTGCTTGTCGATGTACTCGTTGAAGAGTACTGTATTGTCGAGAGAGATTATGGACAGGTTGATTAATGATTCAAGGAACTGTATGTCCGTTATGGTATATTCCGATTTGTTGAGTTTCTCGCCGAGGCAGACTATCGTGTCAACGGAACTGCCCGTTGTTATCGGCAAAAGAAGCCTGTAGCCCGAGTCCTTCATGAACTGCTTGAACGGATTGTTCTGCGCTTCGTCGAGAATCTCCGGCTCTTTTATCTGCTCGAGATGCGCGATGTAATCGTCGTCAAGCGCGAATTCCTTGCCCGCTTCGAGTATGTAAAACCTGTCAGAACGGAATTTCGAAAAAATGATGTAATCCTTGATGCCGAAGTTGCCCAGCAGGGAATATTTTAAAAGACGGAGAATCTTGTTCCTGTCCTGAAAATTCGTATTGAATTCCTTGCTTAGTTCGAATAGTGTCCTGAGATGCTGAATCTGCGAACTGAGGTTCAGGTTCAGTTTCTTTATTTCCTCGAAACGTATCGAGTTCTCTATTGTCGGAGATGACAGGTTAAGCATCGTTTCTATGAAAAGAATTTCATTCTTGCTGAGGCTCTGCCGTGTTAGTTTCTCGCCGAGGCATAGAATGCCTATCAACTTGTCAACAAAGTAAATCTTGAAGAAAAACCTGACCTTAATCCTGTCGAGAAAATCGCAGGCGTCTATCTGTTCAATCTCGAATATCGGCTCCTTCGGAAGATTCACGCTTACCGTCGTACCGTGCAGGTCCTGACTCAGCCCTTTAACCGTTTTCACCGTGAATTCGTTGCTCACGGCATTTTTCGAATCGGTCTTTATTAGCAGCGCGCCCTTTGTTATCATCATCTTGCCCATTATGCTCAGGAGAATATTGCCGAGTATGAACTCAAGTTCAAGTTTCGTGTTTATCAACTGCGAGAATTCAATCAGCGAGTTTAGTTCGAGTTGTTTGTTAATTGTATCTTCCATGCGGTAAATTACAAAAAAACGGAATGTAAAAAAACAGACTTAGATTACTTTGATTAGTTTGAGCGAGTTGTTGTTTGGCTTTGTGTGCTTGAATTCGATTTTATCCATCGATTTTTTCATTATCGGAATGCCGAGCCCGCCAATCTTGAACTTCTTGAAATATTCCTTCATGTCGGGGGTTTCTTTCTTTGTCGGGTCGAACGCCTCGCCCTTGTACAGGAGTGTTACTATGAACTGACTGTCTTTGAATTCGATCTCAATTTCTATCTCGTTAAGGTCGTTATACTTGTGAGTATGCTTTATCACGTTTGTGCACGCCTCATCAACCGAAATTATTATCTGGTTGATTACGCTCTGGGCAATGTTCATCTCTGACGCTTTCTTTTCCACAAAATCCCTCACAAGATGCAGATTGCCCGTGGAACTCTTTATCAATATTTTATCTTTTCCGCTCAAAATATCAGACAGTTTCGTTAAACTTGACGATTGCTTCGTTTTCGTCTTTCGTTATGTTGAACAGAATCGGGAAGCCTAACATGTCGAAAATATTGTAAATCTTGTCGCTCATGTTCGATAATTTAATATCGCCCGAATTGCTCCTTAACGTTTCTATGTAAGCCATGAATACCCCGAGACCCGCGCTGCTTATGTATGACAATCCCGAAAAATTAACCACTACCTTGTATAACTTTTTGGACAGCAGTTCTTCGAATTTTTTTTCGAGAACAGATGAAGTATGGGCATCCAGAAATCCGTTCAAATACAGTATGATTAAATCACCTGATTTTTTTTCGGTTATTGTGAATTCGTCCATCTTTAAATTTTAATTTCTGAAAAATCCCAAAAAATTAATTCAAAATAAATGACATAATTCCATAATGTTAAATTATATTTTCATTTATCCTGTCTAATTATTATACTTCGATTACGCTGATTTGTTACATTTTATCTTCATAGAATATAAGTTTCTTAAAAAGTATATTTATGCTGAAAATATGAAAAAACTCGCCGGAATAAGGAAAAAAGGTTATAAAATCGCACTCGGCGTTCTTTCGGGTACGTCCGTGGATGCTGTGGATATAGTGCTTGCGGGCATCCGCGGGACTTCGGTTTCGTTAAAAGTCGATGTGATTGATTATCAGGAATATACCATTCCTCAGAGACTCAGGACTTTTATTCTGGAAAACAGCGCAAAGGGACAGGGTTCGGTTGACATCTTATGCAGGATGAATTTTCTTATCGGCAATCTTTACGCTTCTAAAATTAACAGGTTCCTTAACGAAAGGAATATTAAGAATGCCGAAATCGATTTTATCGGCTCACACGGTCAGACTGTTCATCATCTTCCTTCAAGCGATAAAATGTTCGGTTATTCGGTTAAATCCACACTGCAGGTAGGCGACCCGTCCGTAATCGCGAATTGCACTGGAATACTTACTGTCGGCGATTTCAGGACCGCGGACGTGGCAGCGGGCGGAGGCGGAGCCCCGCTTGTTCCTTATCTCGATTATGCATTGTTCAGAAGTGATAGAAGAAACAGAATACTTCTCAATATCGGCGGAATCGCGAATTTAACATTTCTGAAAAAGAATTGTAAATTAAATGACGTGATTGCTTTCGATACGGGCCCTGGGAACATGATGATTGATTATATCGCACGGAAGTTGTTTTCAAGGAATTACGACAGGGACTGCAGGCTTGCTAATAAGGGAATCATCAGCGATGCGCTTTTTTCCGAAATAAAAAGGCGCGATACTTATTATAAAAGCAGACCCCCGAAATCAACCGGTCGCGAATTTTACGGCGCCGCGTTCGTTGACGGAATATTAAATAAATTCAAAAAAGCAAAACCTGAGGATGTGATTCGTACGTTTACTTTTTATACCGCCTATACTGTATCTGAAAATATAAAAAAGTTTATAAAGCCGAAGGAAAGGTTTGAACTATTGGTCAGCGGCGGAGGCTCAAAGAACAAAATAATACTGACCGCGCTTGAATCATTGATAAAAAACGCCGAGGTTAAAGTCCTCGATGAGAACGGAATAAACTCTTCGAACAAGGAGGCGGTTCTCTTTGCGGTGCTTGCAAATGAGACACTGCGCGGAAATCCGTCCAACGTTGTTTCCGTCACGGGAGCGGCAAGAAACGTAAAACTGGGGAAAATATGTCTTCCCTGAACGTTAAAACCGCGATAGTTACCGGTGGAACGGGCGCGCTTGGAAAATATGTAGTCGAAAAATTCTGCGCGGAAGGTTACAAGGTGTATATCCCTGTCACTTCAATTAATAAATTCATGCGGGTATTCGATAGTTCGCTCGATGAGAATTCCGAGTTTAAACTGAGAAAAATATACGCCTTCGAATGCGATGCGCTCGAGGAAGACTCCGTGAAAGAATTTGTAGAAAAAGTTTCTGGTCTCGAGAATGGCAGAATCGACGTGCTTGTGAATACGATAGGGGGTATTCATCCGCCTGTAAATACAGCGGATGTAGAGCGGCAAGAATTTGATAAATGGTTTAACCTGAATTTTACGACGGCGCTTCATTTCTCGAAATCCGTTCTAAAGATAATGGTGCCGAACGGCTGCGGCAGAATAGTATCCGTCGGTGCCATTGCGGGACTTGAGCCCGCGCCGGGCAGGCTCGCGTATTCGGTTTCTAAATCGGCTCTTATCATTCTAATGAACACGATTTCAAAAGAATACAAGCGCTTCGGGATCCGCGCGAATACGGTGATTCCGTCTGTTATTGATACTCAGGCGAACCGCGAATGGGCAAGCGCTGAGGAGATTAAGAATTGGGTGAGTCCCGAAGAAGTCGCCCGAGTGATTTTCGAACTCGCGGAGAACAGGTTTAGCGCCGTAAGGGAGAGCGTGATAAAAGTTTTTGGAAATTATTAAAATAATAAAAATCACATGAAAGTAGTTGTAACTGGAGGTGCCGGATTTCTCGGATACCACATTGGAACGAAGATACACGAAATAACAAACCCCCGCGAGTCGGTTTTTTTCGACATTGCGGAATTTCCGAAAGAAGATTATAACCCTGAAATAAACTGCATCTACGGCGACGTTAGAGTGCCGTCGATGATGGATGAAATAACGAAGGACGCGGAAGTGGTCATACACTGCGCCGCGGCTCTTCCGCTTTGGAAGAAGAAAGATATTTTTGAGACGAACGTTGAGGGAATGCGCAATGTATGTGAGGCCTGTCTTAAGAATAATGTCGGCAGGCTTATATTTATTTCTTCAACTTCCGTTTACGGCGTGCCAAAAGAGCATCCTCTTTACGAAACGAATGCAAGAATCGGGGTTGGTCCTTACGGAAAAAGCAAGATAATGGCGGAAGAAGTTTGCGAGGAATACAGAAAAAAAGGTCTCAATATATGCATACTCAGACCTAAAAGTTTTATAGGCACGGCAAGACTCGGCGTGTTCCAGATACTTTATGACTGGGTTGAGTCGGGAGCAAAAATTCCTATTATCGGGAACGGAAAAAACCGCTACCAGTTGTTTGAAGTGGACGACCTTGTCGACGCGATAAACTTGTGCGCGACTTTACCCGCCGGAAAAATTAACGATACTTTCAACGTAGGTGCCGCCGAATTCAAAACCGTAAAGGAAGACGTAGGCGCGATGTGCGAATACGCGAAAACAGGCTCGAGGGTTATGGGCACTCCGGCCTGGCTGATTAAACCGGTATTGAGATTCTTCGAAATCCTTAACCTTTCTCCGCTTTATAAATGGATATACGGAACAGCGGATACCGATTCGTTCGTGTCGATTGAAAAAGCGCAAAAGACGCTTGGTTGGAATCCGAAATATTCGAATGCGGATGCTTTGATTCGCTCTTATCAGTGGTATCTCGAAAACAAGCATCATATTGCAAAAGGAACAGGAGTTACTCACAGGATTGCCTGGAAACAGGGAATTCTTGCGCTTTTCAAGAAGTTGATGTAATACCAAAACATAGGATATAATATCCGGCAGGCAATGAAATACAATTGATAATTCTTAATTGTTATTGATTCTAATTCTCTATTTGTTAAATTGAAGTTGAACTTCTGATCGGCAAGTTATGATTAATTGGTAATTATCAAAATGGCTCTTTTCTTTGTCTGATAAAATGCGTGTAATTGAAGTTACAGGCCAGTGGCTTTCGGTGAATGTTCGCGCCTGACGCGATTGTTCTGAAATAAGGTAATTTATTTCTTACTTCTGAAATACTCATCAAG
>CAZOQR010000120.1:0-8794 GCA_964581915.1 uncultured Ignavibacteriaceae bacterium
GTTCCGGTGTAGTCGGAGTTTACTCCGCTCGGTCCGCCGTTAGCAACGCAATAGCGGATAGCGAATCTTCCGTTTACGCTCGTCGTGGGGGCGCGGAATTTCTTTAATTCCCAGCCCGCCGTGCTTACTTTATATCTTCCGAGTTCAACCCAGGTGCCTTCGGGAATTGAGTCGGAAACCGAGTACATTACTCGCATTGAATCCGGATATGTTGACGCGTCCGGTGACCTTTGATAGTAGAATAAAGAGTCGCCTGCCTGAATGCCTCCAGCGATTCTCGGGAATACTAACCAACTGTCGATGTTATTCGCGCCCGTAACTACGGAGTAGTTAGCAGCGGTATAACCTGTTGCCGGTCCCTGAAAAGCCGCAAAAACTGAAGATTGTCCCTGATACCAGGTCGCTATAGTTCCTTGCGGTCCCGTGCCTCTGTAGTAAGGTTTGTAACCTCTTGCTTTTAGAGCGGTTGTGTCATTCGCTCCGTCCATAGAATCCGCGTAGATAACAGTGGCGTCGTATGGTGTATATACTTCGCTCATGTAATTGCTCTGTTTATCTGTAACGGGTGTCCTGCTTCCGTGCGGGTCTTCGATAATGAATCCCAATACGAAAGTGACAATCAATACAGACAGAAAGATAATTGGTTTACTGAATTTCACTTGATTCTCCTTTCAGATATTTTTTAAAAAAAATAATAAAAATTAATTCAAAATGCATTTTGAACCGTAAATAGTATATAACCTATTTAAGTACAATTCTAATGATGTTTCAGATTAAAATCAAGTATAAAAGTAAATGCGCGGAATCATTTTAAGGCATAAAAAAAGCCGTCCCTTTCGGGACGGCTTTTATAAAATAAATCAAAATTACTTGATTAAAGTCATTCTCTTTACGTCTGTGAATCCGTTTACGGAAATCTTGTAGAAGTAGATGCCGCTCGAAAGTTTCGAAGCATCGAAATCGACGGAATAATTTCCGGCGTTCTTTGTTTCGTTTACGAGTGTAGCGACTTCCTGTCCAAGAATGTCATAAATTTTCAATGAAACCAGTCCTGATTTCGACAAAGCGAAGTTAATCTTTGTTATCGGATTGAATGGGTTCGGATAGTTCTGCGAAAGAACATAATCCGCCGGTGTTGTTCCTGATACAGGATTTATTCCGATTATCGGTGCACCGTATCTTGAAATGCCGCCGTTGCTTCTGATTCCCCAGAGAGTCGCGCCTGAACGCGATTTTGTAAGGTGATAGAAACTACCTGTCGGCGCTGTGTAAGCCGTCGTCCATGTTGTTCCGTCGTTTGTTGAAATGCTGATGCCGGTTCCCTGTTGCGCGGCCCACCAAGTATTTGCTACGCCGACGATTCCGGAAATTGATGATGACGGATACGGGGCAGTCACTGCTGTCCATGTAACACCGCTATTTGTGGTTTTCAACATACCCGCGGATGCGGATGAACCGCCTGCAAGACCTAATGTCGGTGAATTAAACCATGTTGCCGTTATGTTGGCTAAAGTAAGCGTCTGTTCAGACCAGTTTGCTCCCATGTTCGATGAATAGAACATTTTACTTTCACCGACACCTGAGAACCATACCTGCTGACCAAGGAAACACGCGGCATTATTGTATGTACCGCTTGTATTTGACGTTGGAAGCGTTGCCCAGTTTGACCAGGTGCTGCCTGCGTCTGTGCTCTTTACTAAATGCCAGTTACCACTGACGATATCGCCTATGCAATAGGCATCCGTCGCGGATGTCATCCAGAGGTTATCGTCGAATCCACCCGCGGTTGTTAATACTGTTGCCCAGTTTACTCCGCCGTTTGTGGTTTTGTAAATATATGCGCTGGTTGTCGAACCTGTTACTATCGCAAGATTCGCATCCCAGGCGAATATGTTGTACATAGGAATTGATGTCGGAAGGTCACCGCTTGCATTTGTCCAGTTTTGACCCTTGTTCGTGGTTCTTAATACCTTGCCCGACGCACCGCAAGTCCACGCTATATCGTCGTTCACTGCTGAAACCGAATACAAAACTGTCGTGATGCCGGAAACTTGCTCGGTCCACGTGCCTGTGGGTATCTGAGCATACGGTTCATTGTACATCGCGATTAATCCCGTGTTCGTAACCGACCAGCCTCTTATAACTGAGCCGCTGAGTACGAGGCTCATCGCCTGATACGTTCCCGAACCTGTGAACTGTGATGCGAAGTTCGCGCCGTTATCGGAAGAATAATAAATAATAGCCGCTCTGTTGTACCAGAACCTGTTCGTTCCGGGAATCGTGTTGAATGAATAGCAGGTGCCGGAGCCCGGCAGTGTTGCGGAAGCATATGTCGAGCCGCCGTCCGTGGATTTCACCGCTACCGTCTGTCCGGAGAAACCTGTGTTGCCGTTAAAAGCAACGCTGTATGAATTCGCCGTACCGGTGGTGGCGCCTGAAGTCCAGGAGCCTGTCGCGCCGAAGTTCGTCGATTTGTAAACTTTCGTCGAGTTCGTTCCGAAATAAACCGTGTTGCCGTTTACGAACATCGCGTTGTTCCATCCCGCTTCACTTGCTGCCTGAGGAAGATAGCATCCTGCTGAATCCCAGGTAACACCCGCGTTTGTCGTTCTCCAGATTGACCATCTCGCGGATACGGGGTCGCCGTACATTATCCCGTTGTTGGCGTCTTTGAATCTTATATCGTCTATAAAACCTCCGACCTGCGTGAACACCTGTGTCCAGGTCGTGCCGCCGTCGGATGTTCTGTAAACGAATGTATTCGCCGGTGATGTGGATACCAGACATACCGAAGCGCTGAGCGCGGAAATAGCATAGATGTCTGCCGTTCCGACCGTGCCGTTCGCGACGTTCGTCCAGTTCACGCCGCCGTTCACGGTTTTAAGAATAACGCCGCCATTGCCGCCTATCCACCCGATATTCGCGTCAACAGCGCTGACACAGTTCAATGACGTAGTCACACCTGATGTTTGCGCCGTCCATGTCTGTGAGAAACCGTTTATTGCAAATGCGAGGAAAAGTAATGCGGAAATAAGTATAGTTCTTTTCATTATATCCCCTTTCTCAATAATTGAGATTATATTATTAAAAGTTTATAAGTTCAATTTGGATATTAATTAATTTTTAGACTCAATGCAATCAAAAAATTAATAAATTTGATTTTTTTGATGTTATCCTGCAGGTACGATTGCATAAGCAGAATAAAAAAATAATGACGCTGTTCCGGGCTTTCGTATGAATGCGAGAATAATATTTTTGTTGACAGTCGGGCAAACTTTGAGGAATAAAAAAAAGCCGCCGTTTTGTCGCGGCGGCTTATGATTTTGTAACGCTGAGTTATTTAATCAAAGTCATTTTCTTAATATCCGTGAAGTTGTTCACATTAATCTTGTAGAAGTAAATTCCGCTTGAAAGTTCGGAACCGTTGAAATCAACAGAATAACTGCCTGCGTTCTTCGTTTCATTTACGAGTGTCCGGACTTCTTTACCCAGTAAGTCATAAATCTTAATAGTAACGAGACCGGATTTCGGAATCGCGAAATTAATCTTTGTTACAGGGTTGAAGGGATTCGGATAGTTCTGCGACAGCAAATAGTTATCCGGCGCAGTATTCGAAATGGGATTGATGCCGATAATCGGCTGTCCGTACCTTGAAATGCCTCCGTTGCTTCTTACACCCCAAATCGTGGCACCGCTTCTTGATTTTGTCAAGTGGTAGAAGTTGCCTGCCGGAGCAGTATACTGGGCTGACCAACTTGTGCCGTTATTCGAAGAATAATTTACGGCTGTCGTCTGTCTTGACATCCACCAGGACGTCGATGCGCCGGTGATACCGCTTATATTTCCTGTGCCGACGCTTGTTAACGCTGACCAGTTAGTTCCGCCGTTTGTTGTCAGGTTAAGTTCCGCGCCGCCGGTTAAACCGGTGGTGGGGGAGTTGAACCATGTAACATACGTGTTTGCCTGTAATGTGGTCTGTATAGTCCACGAGGTTCCGAAGTTTGTCGAATATACGAGCGTTCCGTTGTTTGTTCCGAGGTAAACAGTGTTTCCGCTCAAGTACATACCGTTGTTCCAGCCTGCCGCTGTTGTTGTTACGTTCATACCTGTGGAATCCCACGTCACGCCGCCGTTAGAGGTTCTGAAGATTGTCCATCTGCCGCCGACCGGGTCGCCGTAGAGCATGCCGTTGTTCGCATCTTTGAACTGTACATCGTCAAAGAAGCCGCCGGTCTGTGTAAGAACGGTTGTCCAGTTGCTGCCGCCGTTTGTCGTTCTGTAAACATAAGCGGTGGTCGTGCCCGATGCCGTTACGATTGCAGTATTGGCGTCGAACGCGTACATTGTATAGTTGTCGGTTGACGATGGCGAAGTTGTCTGTGTCCAGGTTACGCCTTTATTCGTGGTTCTTAAAACCTTGCCGCCTGCTCCGGCTATCCACGCGATGTTATCGTCTACCGCTGAAACGGAGTATAACGCGGTTGTGAGACCCGATGTTTGTTCTGTCCACGTGCCTGTAGGAACAACAGCGCCTGCGTCTCCTAATTCGAGAACATAGACTCTGTCAGGCGAGCCCTGCACCAATCCGACTAAAGTTCTTTTACCCGGAATCAATGAGGTTGTAACTTCTGAGCCGCCGGAAGACAGAGGCGCGCCCGATGTTAACGGAACCGTGAAGTTTATCGGGGTCCCGATTTGCGCCAGTGTCGTCGCGTTAAATTTTATAACCGCCGATCCTGTCGTGGAAGTCGGTGTCTGGTCGGTCGTGACCCATAAGAACGGTCCCGCGGGATCGTCGTCATAAGCGACTCCGTAACAGCCCGATGCCGGCATTGTTATGCTTGCACCAGCAATAGCGACTCCGTTAGTGTCGTAGCATACTAAAGGTCCGGTGAAATTGTTCGTACCGCACCAGAATCCTTTTCTTACAGGATCCCAGGTCAGCGCTCTTATCGAAGCGCCGGATGTCACGATTGTTTTTTCCATCACACCCGTATTCGGGTTGATGCCGTAAATCGTGTTTGATAACGGTGAACCCCAAATCTTCCCGTTTGCATAAGCAAGGTCTCTGAAGAAACCTGTTCCCGCGCCTGAAGCCGCGAATGAGTCAACCTTGACCCAACTTGAATTCATTCTGTTAAACCTGTTCGCAGTGCTGAAGCGGCTCGTGACATAATAATCACCTGTCCAGCAAACACCGTAACATACAGGGGTACCAAGCAAGGAATCAACGTTGTGATTTCTTAAAAGGTCGAAAATCGCATTCGGATAATCATTTTCCGTAGCGATAGGAGCGTAAGAGCCCAATTGAACGTGAATGTCGTTCGTTTGAGCATTTACATTCGAACTAAATATAACAGCAGCGCATACTGCTATTACCAGTAACAACAATTTTTTCATATTGCTCTATATTAAATTAATAAAAAAATACAATAATAGAAAACAGTAATATAAGAATTTGAATAATCAAAAATTCTTATAGTCCTGCATTCGCATTTAATATCAACATGGAGACAGCAATTTCAATATTCCACGGACTCGTTAAAAAATGCCGGATTATTTACGCCTGAACTTTTCTTCTTCAAGCGTAAAAATGAGAGAAATCCGGTGAGTGTTACCGAGTTTTTCCGGGTCATCTTTGAAACCGCCTGTGAAGGAATAATCTATATCGATTTTTGGCAGTTTAATCCCTGCGCCTATTGTAAGGTCACCAATCTCGTTATAACCGCCTCTTATACTGACAAGCCGGTCGTAAGTGTATTCAAGACCTCCGTGAAAATCGAAAGAAACCGGGCCGAGATTAAAATTTGATGCTGTTCTTCTGTTTTCAAACCTGACGTCAAAATCAACGGCAGGTGTAATCGTGCCTTTTAGCGACGGAACGTCGAGTATATAAGCCGAACCTAACTTCAATGTAGGAGAGATGTTTTCCTTTTTCCCCGTGCTCCACGCGACGTAAGTAGTAGTTATATCCTGCACGTTCGCACCGAGCAACAGATTCTTATAAGGATTGTAAAACACACCGAGGTCGAATCCCAGACCCCAGGCATCTCCCGCGTCGCCGAGAGTTCTTCTTATTACCTTGAAGTTCGCGCCGTATGAGAACTTATCGCTTTGCTTTTTCGAATAAGTCAGCAGAAAAGCGTAATCGTTCGCGTTGAAATAAGTCACCTTGTCAGGGTCGATTCTCAATTCGTTTCCGTAATAAATCGCCGCCTGACGTGTGTCAGGTATGTCGTCAATTCCGTTCACGATAACGCTTAAACCTATTGACTGGTTCTTGCCGAGCGGGATAGCAATCGCGCCGTAATTATAATTCAGCAGGTTGCCGAATCTCGCGTCGTGCATCAAGGAGAGTTGCGGGTAATTAATCTTCGAAAGCAGAGCCGGATTCCAGTACCCGGCCGTGATGTCGTTTACAAGCGCTACATAAGCGCTTCCCATTCCGAGAGCCCTGCCGCCGACACCTATCGCCAGAAATTCTCCCGCGTATTTACTGCCGTTTCCCTGCGTAAATCCGTAATTGTTGAACAATGCAAGGAGTGCAAATACCGCGAGTGAAATTTTGATTTGTTTCATCATAATTTTTAAAATTTGTACAAATAGTACAAGTTTTCTATTTCTTACTCCCCTTTGTTTTTTTCAATAATCACGAATTAAAGCAATTAAATCAATACTAAAATGCATTTTCATATTGACCGAAATTATACGCGGTTTCCAAAATTATTTCAGTTTTAATGAAATTTTATTTTGCATAATTTGAGAAAAATCCCAACGAAAAAATGAAAAAATTATTTCCGGTATTGTTTTGTTTAATCCTGGCAGTGAGTGTGACTCATTCACAGGATAAATTCACATCGATTATTTCCAATGAACCCCCGGTAGTCTCATCGCCTTTAATGACGCCAGAAGTTCTCTGGTCATTCGGAAGAATCACAGAATTTTCGGTTTCGCCTGACGGAACAATGGTCGCGTACGCGGTTAGATATTTCAACCTGCAGTTGAACAAAGGGCAGACCGATTTTTATGTAATTAAAACGGACGGCTCCGATAAGAAGAGGCTGACTGAATCTTCCGATTCCAAATTCGGTTTGAAGTGGAGACCCGACGGGAAGAAAATCGGTTTCGTTTCGGTCAGAAGCGGCTCGGCTCAGATATGGGAAATGAATCCCGACGGCTCCGGCGCGAAACAGGTGTCCGATGTTCCCGACGGAATAAATGATTTCAAGTATTCGCCCGATATGTCGAAGGTTTTTTATCTCGCCGACGTCAAGATTGACAGGACGGCGAAGGACATTTATCCCGATTTGCCAAAATCCAACGCGAGGATTATAAACGACCTCATGTACAGGCACTGGGATGAATGGGAAGACGGAAATTACAGCCACATATTCGTTTCGGATTACGGAAGCGCTCTTATTAAAGACGGAAAAGACATCAACGAAGGCGAGGGCTGGGACACGCCTATGAAGCCATTCGGCGGAATCGAGCAGATTAACTGGAGTCCGGACTCGAAGAAAATTGTTTACGCTACAAAAAAGATGAGAGGTAAAGAATACGCGGTTTCAACGAATTCGGAAGTTTACCTGTACGATATCTCTTCGGACAAGACTGAAAATATTTCCGACGGAATGAAGGGATTTGAGTTCGCTCCCGTGTTTTCGCCCGACGGAAAGATGATAGCCTGGTCGAGCATGGAGCGCGACGGCTATGAATCCGATAAGACGCGGCTCTTTATTTATAATGTTGATTCGAAAGAAAGAACATACTGCACGAAGGATTTCGAACAGAGTGCGGATAATCTCGAATGGACGAAAGATTCAAAGTCGATTTATTTCATAAGCGGCGTTCGCGGCACGGAAGAGATTTACAAATATGGCCTGTCGGGAAAAATTACAAGAGTTACCGACGGCGTTCATAACTATCTCGAAGCCCGCGTCGCGGGAAACGGCGTTATAGCGACAAGACAGTCGATGTCGAAACCGACGGAATTATACTTCGTTAATACTTCAAACGGGGAGGCTGAAGAGATTAGTTTCGTCAACAAGGGAATTCTCGACCGCTTGAAAATCGGGGAAGTGAAAAAAAGAATGGTACGGACTACGGACAATAAGGACATGCTTGCCTGGGTAGTGTATCCGCCGGACTTTGACCCGAATAAAAAATATCCGACGCTACTATTCTGCGAAGGCGGACCGCAAAGCATTGTCAGCCAGTTCTGGAGTTACAGATGGAATTTTCAGATTATGGCGGCGAATGGTTACATTATAATCGCGCCCAACAGGCGCGGTGTGCCGTCTTTCGGCATGGAATGGCTTGAGCAGATAAGCGGCGACTACGGCGGGCAGAACATGCTTGATTATCTGAGCGCGATTGACGACATCGCGAAAGAGCCGTATGTTGACGCGGATAAACTCGGCGCTGTGGGCGCGAGTTACGGCGGGTTCTCGGTCTTCTGGCTCGCGGGAAATCATAATAAGAGATTCAAAGCGTTTATCGCTCACGACGGAATGTTCAACCTCGAAAGCCAGTATCTCGAAACTGAAGAGATGTGGTTCGTTGACTGGGACCTTGGAGGACCTTTCTGGGACCCGAACAATAAAATCGCGCAGAGAAGTTATTCGATTTCACCGCATAAATACGTGCAGAACTGGGATACGCCGATTCTGGTTATTCACGGAGAAAAAGACTACAGAATTTCTTACACTCAGGCAATGCAGGCGTTCAACGCCGCCGTCCTCAGGGGCGTGCCGGCTGAACTGCTGCTGCTGCCCGACGAGAATCACTGGGTGCT
>CAZOQR010000121.1:0-8609 GCA_964581915.1 uncultured Ignavibacteriaceae bacterium
AGCAAGATCGGAAGAGCACACGTCTGACTGGAGTTCAGACGTGTGCTCTTCCGATTTTAAATCTAATACCTCATTAATGGATTCGGAAGTGCAAAGTGTTGCTTTACAATTGGAGTACCGCGTATTTCAATCCAAATCTTATAATCTCTTTTTTCAAATTTTCCGGAAAATCATTAATCAGTATGATTATTGTTCCATTTCAGTCTCGGCGGAAAATCCGTTTAAATTCTTATTTGCAATTATAATTCTTATTTATGAAACGAAGGGATTTCTTTAAATCCGCCGCGGCAGGCATTTCCATTGCCGCACTCGGCCCGGGTAAAGCGGCGGCGTCGGACAAGAAACTGTCCGAGAACCGTGTCGGGGTTCTTGTCGACACGAATGCCTGTGTGGGATGCAGACATTGCGAATGGGCGTGCAGAACGGCGCACCAACTTCCGACTGCGGACCTGGATAACTATAATGACAGGTCTGTCTTCAGTGAATACAGGCGAATGGACGCCGGCTCGTTGACCGTGGTGAATGAATTTGAAAACGAAGAAAACAAACTTCTGCCCGTTCACGTAAAAATCCAGTGCATGCACTGCGAGAGGCCCGCCTGCGTTTCAGCGTGCATCGTCGGAGCTTTCGAGAAAAGAGAAGACGGGGCGGTCGTCTGGGACAGCGGAAAATGCATCGGCTGCAGGTATTGCATGGTGGCGTGCCCGTTTCAGGTTCCCACGTATGATTATGATAAGGCGATTCAACCGATGATACGCAAATGCGATTTCTGCGTCGAAAGGCGCGACAACGGAATGTTGCCCGCTTGTGTAGACATCTGTCCGAACGAGGCTCTCATATTCGGCAAGAGAGAAGAACTCGTGAGAATCGCGAGACAGAAAATAAAAAGAAAATCCGATACATACGTTAATCACGTTTACGGCGAGTCGGAAGTAGGAGGCACGTCGTGGATGTACATTTCGGGAAATGAATTCGGCAAACTGAGAATGCCGCCGCTTGCATTGAATCCCGCTCCGGGCATATCGGAATCGATACAGCACGGAATATTCGCGTACTTCGTTCCTCCCGTTACTTTATACGCATTGCTCGGAGTGATGATGTGGGTTACGAAACGCCGCAAGGACGAAATAAATAATCACGGAAATGCGAATCAAGAAGGAAAGGAGGGCGGCAAATGATACCTGCGCCCGTAAAACATAAATTCCTGACGCCGGGAGTATTTGTACTGATTGTAATCGCGTTGAACGGTCTTGTATTTCTTGCGCTGAGGTTCATATTCGGCATCGGCTCGGTCACGAATCTGGATGATGTGACGCCCTGGGGATTGTGGATAGGCGTCGATGTGGCGGCTGGTGTGGCGCTTGCGGCTGGCGGATTCACTTCCGCGGCGCTCGGACACGTAATGCACCGGGAGGAGTATAAGATTATCGTGAGACCGGCTCTGCTTACTGCGATGCTCGGATACACCTTCGTCGCGTTCGCGGTATTTTCCGACATCGGGAGATTTTATTATATATGGCATCCGCTGATTATGTGGAACGGAAATTCCGCGCTGTTCGAAGTCGGCATTTGCGTTATGATTTACCTGACGGTTTTGTACATCGAATTTCTGCCTCTGGTCACCGAAAGATTTATCGGCAGGGTTAATTTGCCGGATACTTTCGCGTTTCTGAACAAGCCAATCGACAGGGCGTTAAGATATCTTGACAGCAGGTTGACAATAACGATGTTTATTTTCATAATCGCCGGCGTCGTCCTTTCAACTCTGCACCAGTCGTCATTGGGCACGCTTATGGTTATTGCTGGGCAGAAAATGCATCCGCTGTGGCAGACGCCCATTCTGCCTCTGCTGTTTCTTTTATCCGCAATAGCAGTCGGCTTTCCTATGGTGATATTCGAATCCCTGATAGCGTCGCGCAGTTTCAGGATGAAGCCCGAGATGCACGTTCTGTCAAGGCTGGGCGGAATGATATCCCCGATAATCGGAATTTACCTCGCGTTCAAGATAGGTGATATTTTCATACGCGAAACATTTAAATACATTCTTGTATTCGACTCTACGTCCTTGATGTTCATGTCTGAAATGGGCTTGATGTTTGCCGCGTTCTTCCTGTTCCTTTCACGCAAAATTACAAATTCCCCGTTGGGTCTGTTCATCGCCTCATCGCTTGTTATTGCGGGAGTGCTTCTTAACAGAATAAATAATTTCATCGTCGCGTATCAGCCGTATTATAATCCCGTGAGGTATTTTCCCTCAATCGGCGAGATATCCGTTACGCTCGGATGCATAGCGCTTCTGGTGCTCGCGTATAGGGCTATCGTTATGATATTTCCTGTAATAAGTCAGGAAAAGAGAGATATAATAAAGAACATTTAGTAAACGGAGTGTATAATGAAAAAAATAATTTTAATAATCGTACCGTTCCTGCTGATAAGCCTGCTGATTGCTTCAGGTTCGTTATTCGGTACTAAGATTCAATTGCCTGTCGAAAAAGAAAAACCCGTCAGGCAGGATAAGAAGAATACACGTACGAAGATAAGAATGCCCGAAGACCATTCCAAACAGGGTATTAAATGCACTACCTGTCACGAAGGTGAATACCCGACGAAAAATGACCCGATGCTTAGAGCGTGCCTGAGAGAATCCGTGTTATCGGAGTTCAACTACGTCGGTGAAGGTCCGGGTGAAATATTAATAGACGGTATGTCCGAAAATTACGGCGGTGTAAGGTTTTCGCACAAGGTGCACGCTCAGATGTCCGCGATGTCCACGGGGTGCACGGGCTGCCATCATTACAATACATCCGTGCCGATACTGAAATGCGCGGACTGCCACAACAAAGAAAGAATGCGTGAGGACGTTTCAATTCCCGACCTCAAGGCGGCGTTCCACCGCCAGTGCATGAACTGTCACAGGCAATGGAGCGGCGAGAACGGCTGCAATACCCAGTGCCACGTGCGGAAGGGAGAAACAAAACCGCAGAAAAACGAAAAACTTCTGTCGCATCCGCCTCTGAAAGAACCCGCGAAAATGCAATGGGAGACAAATTATGAGCAGGGAAGAATTGTCACTTTTTTTCACGATGAGCATAACAAATTGTTCAGGATAGATTGCAAAGCCTGCCACAGACAGGATAATTGCGTCAAGTGTCACGATAAAACGAGGCGGACGGACTCGGGAAGCAAGTACAAGAAATCATTGAGCGAGCATCATAGACCGTGTATCGGTTGCCACAACGAAAACAATTGCCAGAAATGCCACAGGGACGGAGAAATGTCCCCGTTCAATCACGGGAAATCATCAGGCTGGACGCTGAAATCATACCACGGCAAACTCGCCTGCGCGAAGTGCCACGGGAACCAGATGCCGTATAAAAAACTTGACAGAAACTGTACGAACTGCCATAAGAATTTTAAAACGGGATTCAATCACGGAGTAACAGGCCTGGTGCTTTCTGATACTCATAAGGATATGGACTGCAAAAGTTGCCATGCGAATCAGGATTTCTCGAAACCGCCTGTTTGCAGTGAATGCCACGACGATAAATCATTCCCGTCGAGCAGACCGGGAAAGAAATGATAAGTTGCGGATTATGAAGCGTTTCCTGTTATCGGAACACGATATGGCTTTTTAATACGGAAAATATAGATTATTTTTAAATGGGAGACGGGATATCGTCTCTCATTTTTTTATATGTATTAATGCCGTGTTTTGAAAGAGTGGAAACATAAATCAACGGTTTTGAAATCGAAAAATCCCTGGTGGGAGTACAGATTCGACGAGTGCGTTATCCCTAACGGAAAGGAATATGAATATCATTATGTCCATACGGGCGGCTCAGCAATGATAATTCCTGAAACCGAAAGCGGTAACATAATACTCGTTAGGCAATACAGATATCTGAACAGGAAGTTCAGCGTTGAATTTCCCGCCGGCGGAATAAAGGACGGACAGAATCCGGATGACATCGCGAGGAAAGAATTAATTGAGGAAACCGGGTTCGACGGTACACTTGAAAAAATCGGTTTCTTCAATCCGTATAACGGAATCACGGACGAAATATGCCACGTGTATCTTGCATCTAATCTTGCGCCTTCAGATAAAGAATCCAGAGATGAGCAGGAAGAGTTCGAATATCTTTTTCTTACACCCGAAGAGATTGATGAAAAAATCTTTGACAATGAAATTTATGACGGCATGACGATGGCGGCTTGGTCTGTTGCAAGGAAATATTTTATTGAAAAACATTAATTTAAATTCAAGTTATATTAAACTTTTTTCACATCGAAATTGTCTAATTTAGAACAAGCGGTATTTACAATTTTTGAAACTATTTAATTAAATGAAAATCAAATATTTATTTATTCTTATCCTTCTGGCTTTATTCGCCGGCTCTTCTTATTCACAGGACGGGGAGAATCAACAGAAAAAAAGGGATTTTTCGAATATAAAGACAAAATTATCGGGCAGGGTGCTTGACACCGAATCGGAAAAGCCGTTGGAATCGGTCAACGTTCAGTTATATTCTATGAAAGACACGAATAAACTCGTTAAGGGAATCGCGACTTCGAATGACGGTACGTTTGTTCTCGAAGGTTTCAGACCCGGTATGTACCAGTTGAAGATTTCATACATAGGATATAACACCGCTATAAAGAATAATCTTGCTTTTACACCCGCCGAACCCGAAATAAACCTTGGCGACGTGAAACTGAAAATCGGAAGCGAGATGGTAACGGCGGAAATCGAAGTGACGGCTGAAAGAAACATGATGGAGATGGGAGTCGATAAAAAAGTATTCAACGTAGATAAGGACATAAACAGTCAGAGCGGTTCTGTTACTGACGTATTAAAGAACATTCCTTCGGTTACGGTCGACAGCGACGGCAAGATAAGTCTTCGCGGCAGCGGAAACGTCAGAATACTTTTAAACGGTAAACCGTCGGGACTGCTTTCATCGGATCCAAACGCTGTGCTCGACCAGTTGCCGGCTAACACGGTTGAAAGAATAGAAATTATTAATAATCCTTCGGCTAAATACGACCCCGAAGGAATGGCTGGAATCATAAACATCGTTCTTAAAAAGTCCGCTTCAGAAAACAAGGGTTATAATTATAACTTGAACCTGAATGCTGGAACCGGCGACAGGTATTCTCTCGCTACGGGCCTGGCTTATAAAATGGGCAAAGTAAGTCTTTACGGAAATTACAGCCTGAGATTGTTCCACATGAATTTTAACAGGGATAACGACAGGTATAATTTTCTGAACGATTCATCCTATCATCTTTTATCTTATTCGAATTCGAGGAATAACATGCTGGGGCATATCGGAACCATCGGTATGGATTATGACATCAGCAAGGACGCGTTTCTCGGTTTATCGCTTAGTTACAGCAACAGGGACAGGAACAGGAGCGAGAAATCCGATTCGAAGAACTTTACGCTTTCGGGAATCCCGAATAATTTTTATAATTCCGCAAACTCTGACGACGAGAAGGAATACGGTGTTGACGCTAACGTGAATTTCAGACAGAAATTCGGAAAGAAATTTCAGGAACTTAACGCCTCATTCCAGTTCTCGAATTCATTCGAGAGAAATACCCAGTTCCTTAACACTTACTACACGGATATTTACGGAAACCCGCTCTCGATTAATCCCGTAAGAATGAACGACTACACGAATGAAAAATTCGATTCGTACACGCTGCAGGCGGATTACACGCATCCTCTGAAGGAAGACGCCGAAAATACGTATAAACTTAAAAGCAAATTCGAAGTAGGATTCAGGAGCGTAATCAGGAGAACCGATAATTATTACAGGGCGGAGAATTACGATTATAACGTTAATCAGTTTGTTGAAGATATACTTCTCAGGAATAACTTCCGTTATAACGAGCAGGTTCACGCCGTTTACGGCACGTTTGAAAACAGTTACAAAAAATTCGGGTACCAGTTGGGCCTGCGCCTCGAGCAGTCTTACACTAAATCCGAACAGGTCGAAAACTCGGCAAACTATGAAAATAATTATTTCAGTTTCTTCCCGAGTTTGTTTCTTAAGCAGGGGATTACGAGTACTATCGAAGCGCAGTTGAGTTTCACGCGGAGAATTAACCGGCCGAGGCTTGGTTTCCTTAATCCTTTCGCCGACCGTTCCGACCCTCAGAATATACGAATGGGAAATCCTTATCTGAAGCCTGAATACATAAACGGTGTGGAACTCGGTCTGGTAAAATACCTTTCAACGTTTGCACTGACAGGCTCGACATTTTACAGGATTACAACGGACGTCATAACCCGGTTCGCGACGATGGATTCGAGCGGCATATCGACGTATACCTTCAAAAATCTTTCCGAGGCGAAGTCGTACGGTGTTGAACTTATCGGAACAGGCTCGCTTTCGAAATGGTGGTCCGTGAATGCAAGCGCGAGTTATTTCAGGACGGAACTGTCCGGCAATATTAACGGCGAACTTGACAATAGCGGCTACAGTTGGACGGCGAAGATGGTCTCGAACATGGCTATTCCGAACCTGTTCGACGTTCAGTTGTCTTATTTCTATCAGGGAAAGAACGTGTCAGCGCAGGGTTATACTGACCCGATGCAGTCCTGCGACATCGCGGTTAAAAAGGATTTTCTGAACAAGAGAATGAGCATTGGGTTCAGGATAAGCGATATATTCAATACGCAGAAATTCGTCATACACAGTTCGACGAACACTTATGCCGCGGATATGTACCACAAGCGCGATTCGAGAATGTTCTTCCTTACTTTTAATTACAAGATAGGGACGGACGAGAAAAAACAGAAACGCCAGAAACCCAGAGAAGAGAACCAGGAACAGCAGGAAATGGAATATTAAAAACTTGCAAAATGATTTGAAGGGACGCTTTCGCGTCCCTTTTTTATTTCTTCCTTTCGAGTTTGTAAACTTCAAGCAGCATTTCCGCCGCGGCGGGAGGGAGTATGTCTCCTTTCAGAACTTTCGCTGATATTACATCAAGTTCTTTCTTTACAGTGTTATTGTCGTAAAATCCCGATAAAAGTTTTTCTTCTATCATCTTATTCATCCATTCGATTGTTTGCGATTTTCTGCGTTCGGAAAATATTCCGTTATCTTTTGTTATATCCCTGAATTTCAGTATCTCATTCCAAATCTCCTTAACGCCTTCTCCGTTCAGCGCCGAGCAGGTATAAGCCTCTGTCTTCCATCCTCTCGTCGCGTGCTGTATGTAATGAAGCGCCATTGAAAAATCCGTCTTGGCGAGGAGGGCCTTTTGCTTGTTGTCGCCGTCCGCCTTATTTATAAGCAGCGCGTCAGCAAGTTCAATAACCCCTTTTTTTATTCCCTGAAGTTCGTCTCCCGCGCCCGCTATCATAAGCAGAAGGAAGAAATCGACCATCGAGCGAACCGTCGTTTCGCTCTGCCCGACGCCTACGGTTTCAATCAGTATTACGTCGTAACCCGCGGCCTCGCATACCAGCATTGTCTCACGCGTCTTTCTTGCGACGCCGCCGAGTGTCCCTCCCGAAGGCGAGGGTCTGATGAAGCAGTTTTCCTGCCTCGCGAGATTTTCCATTCGTGTCTTGTCTCCGAGGATGCTTCCTTTTGTTACCGTGCTTGACGGATCTATCGCGAGCACCGCGACTTTATGCCCTTTCGATATAAGGTAGAGTCCGAGCGACTCGATGAACGTGCTTTTCCCCGCTCCGGGCACTCCTGTGATTCCTATGCGCATCGATTTTCCGGTATCGGGAAGTATTTTCTTGAGTACTTTCTGCGCGGTTTCGTTATGCGCGGGTGAACTGCTCTCAATCAGCGTTATCGTTCTTGCAAGTATAACTCTGTCATTAGAGAGAACACCCTTCACGTAATCGTCTATATCAAGATGCTTCCTTGATTTCACCGACTTGTCGGATTTTTTGATATCCTTTGGGTTTACGCCTTTCACCACGCTTGTCGCGAATTCTTTTCCCGCATTATCCGGCACCCAGTCAGGCTTGTATGTGTTTGCCTTTTTCGTCATCTCTCTTTAACATTGCAATATCATAAAAACCGTGAATACCTGAAAGTCGAAAAATACCGTTATCGCAGGAGATATTTCCTGCATTAAAACTAAAATTCTTCTTTTTTTTATGAGCATATATTGGAATTTCTTTCGTTGGTATTTGGTTACATAAATACTAAACTATTGTATATTAATCAAATAAAGGGGAAAAATGAAAAAGTACTTATTTCTGTTCGCCGTAATAGCGGTTATTTCTTTGTTCTCAACAAAGAATTCATCGGCTCAGGCTTTAACTTATGATGTCATAAACAACACGGGCTTCACGCTCGTCGATATTTTTGTAACTCCGTCCGAAACCGAACACTGGGGAAACGATATTCTTCCGAACAACTTGTTCGAGAACGGTTCGACTGTTACTGTTACAATTCCTGCCGACTACGGTCAGACCTGCTTGTTCGATATGAAAATAACAGACACGGCGGGAAATTTCGTGGTGTTCAGCAATATCGACGCCTGCAAGTTAATAACTCTTCAGATTAACGGCGACGGAACATTCCAGTATCTGGCAACAAAGTAACAATAAATACACCGAATAATGAAAA
>CAZOQR010000122.1:0-8537 GCA_964581915.1 uncultured Ignavibacteriaceae bacterium
TGATTGATGGTTACAATGGATTTGTTATACATCCTCCCGTGCCCGAAGTACTTAAGGAAAGACTTGAAATGCTTTCCTCCGATGCGGAACTTTACGAAAAACTTTCAGGTAATTGCAATGAATCTTACTTTAATGTGTTTAGCATGAAGAGATTTCTGGATCTCCATAAATCGGTAGTAAAGGAATCAATTAGCATAACAAATATAAAATAATGCATTTAATGCCGTGCCGATAGAAACATCTGTTATAATATTAAACTACAAAACTAGCGAACATGTTGATAGACTGCTTCAGTCCTTACATTCTTTCGTTAATCTTGATTTGACCGAGATTATCGTTGCCGATAACGCTTCGAATGACCCTTACCTGAAAGTACTGGAGAAGAAATATGGATTCGTGAAATTCATTTATAATGATTCCAACGGGGGCTTTGCTTACGGTAACAATCAAGCCGTCAAACAGGCGAAGGGCGGATTTCTGCTTTTCGTTAACCCTGATGTCGTTCTCAAGGACGACTCGATTACGTATCTCACGGATTATATGAAAGCGAACCCGAACTGCGGAATCGTTTCGGGTTTGCTCGAGGATGATAAAGGAAATGTTATCTACTGCTACAACGATTATCCTGGTTTTTCCTGGGAGTTCTTCCATATGTTTGGATATGGATATGACAGAAAGATTAAAAAATTGACAAGAAACCCTTTAATCGCTCGATACGAGAATTTTGAGGTTGACTGGTTTCACGGCGCTCTGATTCTTATTCGAAAAAATGATTTCACGTCAATCGGAGGATTCAATGAAAAGTATTTCTTGTATTACGAAGATGTTGAACTTTGTTTTAATGTCAGGCGGAATCTAGGGAAAAGTATCACCTGCATCCCAGGGGTCAGAGTAATTCACGATACGAGAGCATCTATAAAAAACGATGGCAATGACGATATTTATACATTCCATATAAACAGGAGCAAACTTATCTTCTTCCGAAATTACAGGTTTATTAAGCGTCTGACGCTCCGTTCGATTTCCTTTGTCGGAGTATTATTTAGAATCGTCGTGTTGCCTTTCTGGAGTAAGTATAGCGGCGTCAAAATGAATAAATTTAGGCAAATGATGAAAGTCGCTAAACTTTATGTCTGCAAAGGTTTCCTGAATAGTTCAAAATATGAATACACAAAATAAGAAAATAAAATTATTTCTGAGCCTCAATAACAGCAGGGTTAGCGGTATCGAAAATTTCGTACTGTTGGTTATTAAATACATTAATCGGAATATGTACGACATAACGGTGGCGTTGCCGTTTAAAGGCGAAATGTGTGATGAACTTGACAGTCTCGGGGTTAAATATATAATTTTTGACAGCGCTAAACGGAAACCTTACAGTCTTATTGGTATCGCAAGATTGCTACTTCACTTTATTACACACAGATATGATATAGTTCACGCGAATGCAGGCATCGTTCCGTGCGTTATTTCAAAATTGCTTTTAATGCCTTTGTCTATCGAACACAAGCACGGTCTTGATTTTACTCATGAGAAGCGTGAACGGCTGAAAGGGATGAGACTGGCTTATGAGAAAGCGAAGAAATATTTTACTGATTTCACTTTCACAGGCTGCGAGGCCGACAGACGGTTTCTTGTTGAGAAAATGGAGTACAAACCGTCGAAAGTCATTACTCTGTATAACGGAATAGATAATACCTTCGAAAAAGAAAATGGAAAAATCCGTGGCGACGAAATTGTGGTCGGAACGATAGGACGACTGACGTATCAGAAAGCGCAGGAGTACTTCATAGAAATGGCTGCCTTTATTGTCGGTAAAAGACCGGGACTGAAATTACGTTTCGATATCTGGGGTGAGGGCGAGGAGAAAAAAAACTACAAAGAATTGATAATTAGTTCAGGACTGGAAAACAATGTTTTCTTGCACGGTTACGCGCGTGACAGAAAATCCGTTTATGAGAGTCTTGATATGTTTGTACTGACTTCCCGGTACGAAGGCATTCCCTTCGTTATACTTGAAGCAATGAGCGCGGGTGTGCCCGTGATTTCATCAGATGCTGGCGGAATTAATGAAATTTTAAGAGACGGTTATAACGGTATGCTTGTGCCGCGCGGGGATGCCGTGGCTTTGGCGAATGCCGTTTTGAAATTGATTGACGATTTACCGTTGTCGTACAGACTTAGAAAAAATGCGTTTAATGATTACAGGGACCACTGGAGTTTCGATAAGACAATTATTAATCTGGAAAAAATATATTTATCAAAAAATATATGATACCAAATATATTTCATTTCTGCTACGGGTTTGCCGAAGATTTCGGTGGTAAACCGTTTTCCTTTGTGCATTATATGGCGATTAAATCCGCTTATGTGACAAACAAACCGGACAAGATCTTTTTCTATTACAAATATGAACCCGATGGAGAGTGGTGGGAAAAAAGCCTCGGAATGATTGAAAAAGTGTACGTCGAGCCTCCCGAAGATATTTTTGGCAATAAATTATATCACGTGGCTCATAAAGCCGATATCGTGAGATTGAATGTCCTTATCGATAACGGCGGCATTTATCTTGACCTCGATACGATTACCAAGAAAAGTTTTTCTCCGCTGCTCGATAATAAATTCGTTATAGGCAGACAGGGGAAATGGAGAAATATGGGACTTTGTAACGCCGTAATGCTTGCGGAAAAAAATTCCGAGTTCCTGAAAATCTGGCATTCCGAGTACAGGACTTTCAGGTCGAAGGGAAAGGATAAATACTGGGCAGAACATTCGGTCAGCCTTCCGTCGCGTCTTGCGAAAAAATATCCTTCTCTGCTTCACATAGAACCGTATACCAGTTTTCATTACCCCGTCTATTATTCGACGAGTCTCAAAAAAATATTCGAAAAATGCAAAGATTATTCACACGCGTATTGCCACCACCTCTGGGAAGGAGGCTCCTGGGATAAATATCTGTCCAAACTGAATCCAACTGACATTACCGAACGGGATACAACTTATAACATTATTGCCCGTAGATTTCTTTAAAGATTTCGTCGTATTACACTGAGATATTTATACCAATCATTTGCATTCTAAATATTCTCGACGGGTGTTATAACTTGAGTTATTTCCTGAATTAAGAATTTATTCCCATATTCAATTTTTCCAGCAAATTTGTGTTTTCGATTTGCTTAATTTAATTGAAAAAGAGCAATAATTTGGGTAAATTAATAGTTTGGTAATTGCGACAAAACTTAGGGATTGACTAATTAAATGACTAATTTTTTACAGAGTAAACCCCTCGTAAGCATTGTTTTGCCGACTTATAATAGACTGAACTGGCTGCTGAAATCTATAAACAGCGTTCGGGAACAGTCTTATGATAATTGGGAACTGCTGGTTATTGACGATATTTCTAATGACGGTACGAGAGAAAAGATGGAAGAACTTTGCAGGCAGGATAATCGGATTCAATACCACAGACTGCCTGTAACTAAAGAACCCGGGATTTCGAAATTTCTTAATTACGGAATTAAAACCGGTAAGGGGAAATATATTGCCAGACTCGATGACGATGACAGGTGGTGTGACCCTTATAAACTTGAAAAACAGATTAAATTTCTCGAAGAGAAAAGTGAATATGTCCTCGTCGGCGGCGGCGTGATTGCGATAAATGAAAAGGAAGAAGAAATTTTCAGATATCTCGAAAATGAAACTGATGAGGAAATACGTAAAAAAGCGCTTTTATCTAATCCAATGACGCATCCTACCGTAATATTCAAAAAGGATGTCGCAGAGAAAATCGGCGGATATCAAAGTTGGGCGTTCGCCGAGGACTGGGACTTCTGGCTTAGAATGGGAAGAGAAGGGAAGATGTACAACTTCCCTGAATACTTTGCTCTTTACCTTATGGCCGGACAGAACATTTCTTTGAGAAACCAGCGCGGCGCGGCGAAAATGATATTCGAAATTCTGAGGACGCATAAGAACCACTATCCGAATTTTTCGAAAGGATACGCCGTGAACTGCCTTCAGTATATTCATTCGTTTACTCCGTCGTTTTTCAGAAAAGGGACAACCACTTTCCTTAAGTATATCAAAAGAAAATATTTTTAATATATGCCGAATTATTTTATAGCCGGAGGCGCGGGATTTATCGGCAGCCACCTCGCAAGAAAATTGATTAACGAAGAAGAAAATTCTAAAGTCATAATTTACGACAACTTTTCTTCCGGCAGGATGTGGCATCTCGAGGATATCCTTGATTCTCCTAACCTGAAAATTATCGAAGGCGACATAAAAGATGTTGAATTACTTGTTAATTCGATGAAAGGTTGTGACTGTGTCTATCACTTCGCTTCGAATCCGGATATCTCCAAGGCTGTCACCCAGCCCGACATAGACTTCTGGGAAGGCACCTATCTTACTAATAACATTGTAGAAGCAATCCGGAGAAACGGGATAAAGAAATTAATATACGCGTCCGGGAGCGGCGTTTACGGCGATACGGGATTTAATGAGGCATCGGAGGATTACCGTCCTATGGTGCCTATCTCTACTTACGGAGCCAGCAAACTGGCGGGCGAAGCTTTAATTAGTTCCTACTGCTTCATGTTTGAAATTAACGCCGCCGCCTTCAGGTTCGCTAATGTCGTCGGTCCTAATCAGACTCACGGCGTCGGGTTTGACTTCATTAATAAACTTATTGCGAATCCGTCTGCTCTGGACATACTGGGCAACGGAACTCAGAGCAAATCCTACATTTATGTCTATGATGTTTTAAATGCTATCAGACTCGTTGAGACCAGATACTTGAAAGGTTTTTCGTATTTCAACGTCGGGACAGATGATTACATTACGGTTAAAGAAATCGCTGATATCGTGGTTAAACTGATGAAACTTGATAATGTAAGGTTTAATTTCGGCGACTCGGACAGGGGATGGAAAGGAGATGTTCCGGTCGTGCGGTTGAATTCGGAAAAAATAAAGAAACTCGGCTGGAAAAGACAATTCAGTTCGGAGGAAGCGATTGAAAAATCTGTTTCTTCTATGATAGAAAATATCAAAGGGAAAATATAATGATTGTATCCAGAGCGCCTGCAAGAATATCAATGGGCGGCGGCGGAACTGACCTGCCTTCGTATTACAGGGAACACGGCGGTTTTCTGCTCGCCACGAGCATTAATAAATATATACACATTCTGCTTAATAAGAGATTCGAAGAGGATATCAGACTGTCGTATTCGAAAACTGAAATCGTTGATGATGTGTCGAAAATTGAACACAGGATTTTCAGGGAAGCGCTGCATTACACGGGTATATCCAGACAGATTGAAATCGCTTCTATAGCAGACATACCTTCAAACAGCGGACTCGGTACCTCTTCGTCATTTACGGTTGCTCTTTTAAATGCTCTCTTTGGATATAAGAGGCAGTACATTTCTATTGAAAGACTTGCGGAAGCTGCGTGCGAGATAGAGATAGATATTTTAAAGGAACCTATCGGTAAGCAGGATCAGTATGCGTCTTCTTTCGGCGGATTCAACGCGTATTACTTCAACAAAGACGGATCCGTGAATGTTGAGCCGCTTAACATCAGAGAAGAACTTTTAATGGAACTCCAGAATAACCTGTTTCTTTTCTGTCTTAATAAATCAAGATCGGCCAGCAGCGTACTCTCGGAGCAGAACGAAAAAAGCAAGAATAAAGACAAAGATACAATCGAAAGACTCCACAAAATAAAAGATATCGGTTTTTATACAAAGAAAATACTCGAGGACGGAAAAATCGACGAGTTCGGCGAGATTCTGCATAATCACTGGCTTACGAAAAAGGGTCTTTCTGACAAAATATCCGACCCTTTCATAGACGAGGCTTACGAACTGGCTTTGAAAAACGGAGCGACCGGCGGAAAGGTTGTCGGAGCGGGCGGAGGCGGATTCCTGATGCTATACTGCTGTAAGAATAAATCCAAACTCGTCGAAGCAATGAAAAAAATCGGCCTGAAACCTATGTGGTTTACATTCGAATTTGAAGGCGCTAAAAAAGTATTCTACAGTTGATGGATGTTACACTTGCCATACTCGCCGGCGGCCTGGCAACGAGGCTTCATCCGAAGACTCTGACGATTGCAAAGTCAATGATTGAAGTGGCAGGGAAACCTTTTATCGGTCATCAACTCGAACTGTTGAGTTCGAAGGGTATCAAAAATGTCGTTCTGTGTCTCGGATACCTGCATCAGGAAATAACGGATTATGTCGGTGACGGAAGCGGGTTCGGTTTGAATGTGAAATATTCCTTTGACGGCGAAAAACCGGCGGGTACAGGAGGAGCGGTCGTAAATGCTCTTGATTTCCTGTCCGATCCTTTCATGCTTATGTACGGTGATTCATTTTTGAATATTGATTTCATTGATATTATTGAATATTTTAAAAATCGGCGAGAATCAGGTCTGATGACGGTTCTGCGCAATGAGAATAAATGGGACAAAAGCAACATAGATTTCAAAGACGGCAAAGTTATCGGGTACGAAAAGACTAAAGATGGTAAATTCAGTTATATTGATTACGGCGTAAGCATGCTCAGGAAAAAAGTTTTAAACGGATACAGCAAAGGTTTTAGATTTGATATCACCGAGGTCTTTCAGAACCTTATAAAATCCGGAGATTTGCTCGGATTCGAAGTGTTTGAAAGATTTTATGAAATCGGCTCTTTTTCTGGAATCGAGGAAACGGAAAAATATATTATATCCTTAAAAAATAAAAGCAATGTCTGATAAGTACGTAGAAAGATATTTCAACGAAGTCGTCGAGGTCGTGAGTAAAATCGACAGGGATGCTGTCGGAAAGATTATCGAAGAACTCGTTCGGATTAAAAAGAACGGAGGAAGGCTTTTTATACTCGGCGTAGGCGGAAGCGCTGCAAACGCTTCGCACACCGTGAATGATTTCAGAAAAATCTGTGGAATGGAATGCTACGCTCCGACGGATAATGTCTCCGAACTTACCGCGAGAGTGAATGACGACGGCTGGGAAACCGTGTTCGTGAAATGGCTGATGACAAGCAGGCTTAACGATAAAGACGGTATTCTGATTCTGTCTGTAGGCGGCGGAAATGCCGAGAAAAACATAAGCGTTAATCTGATTAACGCGATTGATTATGCTTTAGAGAGGAAGTCCGGAATAATCGGAATTGTAGGCAAGGACGGAGGATATACGGCGAAGAACTCAACCGGCTGCGTGATAATTCCGGTCGTGAACGAAAATTCGATAACACCCCATTCCGAATCGTTTCAGTCCGTGGTTCTCCATCTTATAGTGACCCACCCGGACCTGAAACAGAATGAAATGAAGTGGGAGTCAACAAAAAAATAAAAACCAAAGGCATGAAAATTGACAATCTGAAAATTAAGATTTTTGCCGACGGAGCGGATGTGTCGGAAATGGAAAAAGCCGCGGGAATGGGAATAATTAAAGGCTTCACTACTAACCCGACTCTGATGCGGAAAAGCGGCGTGACAGATTATGAAGCATTCGCGAAGGAGGCTTTAAACCGCGTGAAAGGATTGCCGATTTCATTCGAAGTGTTTTCCGATGATTTCGAAAGCATGCACGAGGAAGCGCTGAAAATATCTTCATGGGGGGATAATGTTTACGTCAAGATTCCCGTGACGAACACGAAAGGAATGTCATCGGACGGACTTATTAAAAAACTGGCTTCCGAAAACGTTAAACTGAACATTACCGCCATCCTTACCACAGAACAGGTCGAACTCCTTTCGAAAATATTTCCTGCGGACAACGAATCTATAATATCGGTATTCGCGGGTAGGATTGCGGATACGGGCGTTGACCCCGTCCCGTATATGAGGAAAGCGAAGGATTTGTTGAAAGGCACGAAACTGCAACTCCTGTGGGCAAGTTCAAGGGAAGTGCTTAACATCATTCAGGCCGAAGAATGCGGATGCGACATAATCACGGTAACTAACGACTTGCTGAAAAAACTCGGGATGCTCGGCAAGGACCTGAAAGAACTTTCGCTCGACACTGTTAAAATGTTCTACAACGACGCGTCATCTGCAGGCTACAAAATTTTTTAAAATAAATTTTCTATTTTGTCGTCAAAGAAGGAATTATTTCTTTTAGTGCTTTCGGATATTATTTTCGTCAACCTTGCGTGGTCGATTTATTATATTATCCGCATTGAAAGCGGCTGGATTCAGTTCACTAATCCGCCGTCCTTCCTCATGCCGATGATTTTTGTTTTCCTTTACTGGGTCGTTGTATTTTATTTTTTCGGACTCTACCGGCACTGGTATGTTCGTTCGAGATTCGAGGAATTCGTTACAATATTCCGCGCCGTAAGCTTCGGATGCTTCATACTGTTTTTCGCGATTTTCCTCGACGATTATTATAAAGACGCAAAAGTCGTCTCGAGATTCCTGATACTTCTTTACTGGATACTGACGATTTTCTTCGTTTCTCTCGGAAGGGTCGCCATCAGAGGCTTTCAGATGAGCCTGCTGAAAAAAGGATACGGACTTAGAAATACAG
>CAZOQR010000123.1:0-8464 GCA_964581915.1 uncultured Ignavibacteriaceae bacterium
AAAATTCAGCGCGCTGTTCGTGATGGAATCAAAATCGCCGATAACGATATCAGGTATTATCCCCGCTTTTCTCGCGTTATTGGCGCCTCCGTCCGCGCATATAATATAATCATCTTTTCTCTTCAATTTCCTGAAAATTCTTACCGGAGGCATATCTCCGTTCAATATCAATATTGTATTTCTAAACATCATCTTTATGTGTATTTTGAAAGTTATTAAAATTAACGTTGTAAAACAGTGTAAAATCGTTAATATTTGCATAATAATTAGAGATTTGTCTTACATTAATCCTTACATACTCGTCGCTCTGGCTGCGGCAGCAATACCCGTGATAATTCATCTTTTGAATCTGCAGAAGGTTGAAAAAATTGAGTTCAGTTCGCTGATGCTGCTCAAGGAAATAAAGAAATCACGCTTCAGGAAAATCCGCGTCAGGCAGTTTCTTCTGATGCTCGTAAGGGCATTGATAATCGTGTTCCTTGTGCTCGCATTTGCGGACCCGTACATCAAAAACATCAGAGGCAGTGGAGCGGATTTAAGAAAAACCGCGATTGTTTTTACCGACAGTTCTTACAGCATGAATGTCTATCAGGACACGATTACTCTGTCGAAAACAGCCGCGTATGCATCGGATTATGTAAATTCTTTGTTCTCGACCTCAGACAAGGTAACGAACGTTTATACCGGCGTCAGTACTGGCGGAGACGATAGGATAAAATTCAAGCCTGACTTGAATTCAATCCTTGCCGCGGCGGTTGAAAAAAAAGACGGTGAAAGAATCGACGAGATTTTTCTGATTTCGGATTTTCAGAGCGCGAATTTCAACAGGCAGGTAAGAAACTTCTCGGATGAATTCCCTGATACTTATTTTTATCTGCTGAACGTGTCCGACAAAGTTTACGGAAATGTTTCGGTCAATAACGTTTATCAGGAAACAGGCATACCCGGACCCGGAAGAAAGATAAAACTAAAGGCAGCGATAAAGAATGAAGGCTCAAATTACGTGCAGGACGCGCGGGTAGCGCTTAAGACCGGTGACGAGATTAAATCGGAATTTTTTATTAACCTAAACCCCGGCGAAAGGAAACTCGTTGATTTTGAGTTCACCGCCGATAAACCCGGAAACAATGAAGGATACATCGTAATCGAAGGATTGAATCAATATGATAACGCGCTGCGCGAAGACGACAAATTCTTTTTTAACGTGTTCGTTCCCGAAAAAATTAAAATTGGAATCTTAAAAAGCCCGGATTCGGATTCGAAGTATATTACTTCGGTCTTCGAAGCCGCGAACAGAGGCGCCGGGCAGGGCGGTATATTGTTCGATTATTCATACGCCGGCAGCGTTTCACAAATTGATTCTTATGATGTGGTTTTCCTGGCTGGATATGAACCGGCCGATAATTTCGAAACCGATAAATTACGCGTGTACTTGAACTCCGGCAGGGGTATGTTCGTGTTTCCGGACGAAAATTACAACGGCGGTTTTCTTACAAAACTCGGTTCGGTAAGTTTATCGGATAAAAAATATATCGGAAGAACTGAAAAGATATCGGAAGTGAAAACGTACGAGCCCTTTTTCGAGGGCATATTCAAGACAATGCAGGTCAATGAAAACACCCTGCTTCCCGTTAAATTTTATTCGCAGTACGGCATCGCGGGAGGCGGAAACTCATACCCCTTAATATCCGCTGCGAACCTTCCGCCTTTGGTCTATCTTGACAGGTCTAACTTTGGAATTCTCGCCGTATCTTCAGTCTCAGCGGACGAAAAGATGTCTGATTTCCCGGTTAATGAAATTTTTTCGCCTCTGATATTGCGCTCTGCTGTTTACCTGTCATACACTGCTCTGGCATCGGGACGATTTCAGGAAGTGATTAATCACGATACTCTGGAAAGCAATACGGCAAGAGTGGACAGAGGAGAACTGGTCGGGAAGTTGAATCAGAGCGGCGTGAAAAATTATGAAATAATTGAAAAGGATGAAATCGGGAATTTACGCAATCTTGTTGAGGGAAACAGAAAAGGAAGGAGTTTATGGATTTATTCTGTTATAATCGTAATTCTTCTGGTAATCGCGGAAATGATTCTCGTGAAAAAAGTTTACGGAAACAAGGACGGATTTATTTAATTTTTCTCAAAACGCGCGCCGGAACGCCCGCTGCGATTACATTGTCAGGTACGTCTTTCGTCACCACCGAGCCCGCGCCGATTATTGAATTCTCTCCGATTGTCACGCCGCAAAGTATCGTTGATGATGACCCGATTGATGCGCCCTTCTTTACGTGAGTTTCCTCAACACTCCAGTCCGTTTCGCCCTGCATCGAGCCGTCTTCGTTTGTCGAGCGGGGATACCTGTCATTTATGAATGTTACGTTATGTCCTACGAATACGTTATCTCCGATGTGTACGCCTTCGCAGATGAATGTATGCGATGAAACCTTGCAGTTCTTTCCGACTGAAGCGTTCTTCTGAATCTCGACGAACGTGCCGATTTTCGTGTTGTCGTCGATGGAACAGCCGTACAGGTTCACGAAATCGAAAATTTTTACATCCTTGCCGAGTTTGACGTTGTTTATGTTTTTATTTGACATCCTTGCGGTATCGGTTTACAATGCTATTAGTTTGCCTTTTTGCTTTATCGATGCGTCTGATGCTTCGAGTATTCGTACGACATTAAGACCGTCGTCGCCGTTAGTAAGCGGTTTGCGCTTTTCAATAATCGAGTTTATGAATTCCTCGACCCCGAGAGCCAGAGCCTCCGTCTGAACGAGTTTCGGAGAATACATGTCGCCTATTCTGTATTGAACGAGAGCTTTGTATATGCCTTCTTTTTCCTTCATTTCTATGCCGCTGTCGTACACCTTGATTTTCTCAAAGTTCTCCATGTCGTCGAACACGAGCATTTTTCTGTTGCCGCCGGCAATCATTCGCCTTATCTTTACAGGAGACGTCCAGTTGACGTGGAAATGCGCAAAACTATTATTCTCGAAATATACCGATATGTGGGCGAGATTTTCGTGCCCGTAATAGTTCGCGACTCCGTTCGCGGTTATCGCGACGGGTTTCTTGTTCATCAGGTAGAACATTATTGATAGGTCGTGCGGCGCAAGGTCCCATATAACGTTAACGTCCGACTGAAACAAGCCGAGGTTTATCCTGACCGAATCAAAATAAAGCAGGTCGCCGAGTTCGTTGTTGTCTATTATTTCCTTCATTTTCTTCACCGCTCCGGTATAAATGAAAGTATGGTCAACGAATATGTTGAGATTTCTTTCCGCGGCTATCTGGTTGAGAATTACTGCCTGCTCAACGCTTGACGTGAAAGGTTTTTCAACCCAGATGTGCTTGCCTTTCTCAAGTGCCTTTTTAGCGGTGTCGAAATGAGTATCGACGGGCGTCGCTACCGCAACCATATCTATCTTATCCGAATTAAGCATTTCATCCACGCTCCCGGCTATCGTTACCAGTGGAAATCTTTTGCGTATGAAATCGAGTCTTGACTTGTTTATGTCATATACGTGAACCCTGTCGATTTTCTCGGAAGCGAGAAAGTTTCTTATAAGGTTCGGACCCCAATAACCAATTCCAATAACTGCTGCCTGCATTTTTTCTCTTTTTTAGTGAATATGCCTAAATTGAAAATGAAAAAAAATGTAATTTGATTTGAATTTAAACAGAAGGTATCGAAAATATCCGAAGGGATGCGGCCGGCAGTGAATTATTTCCCGCCTCTCGCGAAAATCATCACGGGCAGTGTTTTTAATATGAGTTGAAGGTCAAGCCAGGGAGAAATGTTGTTTATGTAGTAGAGGTCCATCACGATTGAATCATTGAAATTTACCTGACTGCGTCCGGTTACCTGCCAGAGACCCGTACATCCCGGTATTACCGATAGCCTTCTCTTCTGCCATTCGTCGTAGTTGTCGTATTCGTACGGAAGGCAGGGACGCGGTCCCACAAGACTCATGTCGCCTTTTATCACGTTGAACAACTGGGGCGTTTCGTCGAGTGAGAATTTTCTTAGAAACTTCCCGAAGGGAGTGACCCGCTTATGATTAACTATTTTTTCCGCAGATGATTGATTTTTCATGAAATCAAGCATCTCATCTACTCTCGATATGTCTTCGCCGTCCAATACGTACATTGACCTGAATTTGTAGAAATCAAAAGGCTTGCCGTCCTTGCCAATCCGCACCTGCTTGTAAATCACGGGTCCCTTTGATGTGATTTTAATAATAATCGCGGCAATGACGAAAAAAGGCGAAAGAAGCAATATCCCGAAGGCGGCGCCGATGTAATCAGATAATCTCTTTATAAAATAATATATCGGATAATTGAACTTCGGAGATACATTAATAACGGGAATGTCTTCGTATTCCTCGGAGAAAATCTTCTGAGGAATTATTCCGAAAAGGTCCGACGTCACTTTCACCGATAATCCGAGTTTCTGGCACTTGTCAATCATCCTCAGAAGTTCCTCGTATTCAATCCTGTCGATGCATATTGCAACCTGCTTGAAGTCCATTACCTTTTGCAGTTCCCCGATATCCTCGGTCTTACCGAGCACTTCCAGCCCGTTGAAAACTACCGTTCCTTTCTCGACGGTGTCGTCGAGAAAACCAATAATTTCTACGCCGAATATATTTTCAAACGATAATTTCTGCGCGAATGACCTGCCGGATTTTCCCGCTCCGATAATCAGTATCTTTATCTTGAAAATTTTATTCGCGAGTATCTTCGAATAGATTATCTGCAGCAATATTATTCTGACGAAAATTAAAAGACCCAGCGCTATAATGAAATATATCGAGATGTACAGCCTTGAATCCGAAATCAAAGAGAACTTGGTAAAAAATGTAACCGCAATAAGCCCGACAACCCCGTACAGCATCGCCTTTACAAGAACCGTGAACTGAAGCGCTCTCGTCAGGAACACGTTCATTTTATACAGGTGCAGATAATGAAATATTATAATGAATACTATTCCTGAAACGACAAATGTTATGTAGTCTCCCGCGCCAAGCATCATCCAGGATATGTATCTCCCGGCATAGTATCTGTAATACAAATCGTGCGCTATGAGATAGGACGAAATAAGTATCACAAAATCTATTAACGCGTAAAAATATTTATAACCGGGATATTTCAATTATTTGTTCACTTAAAAAATTTTCTGATAATGCTTGAAATGTATTCAATCTGCTCTTCGGTAATGTCGGGAAACATCGGAAGCGATAAGCCGCATTCGGCAAGATTTTCAGTTACGGGCATATCGCCCTTGCTGTAACCGAGCGCGGCGAAACACGGCTGAACGTGCAGCGGCACGGGATAATGAAGACCTGTCGCTACGCCGTTATCGTTCAGATATGCCTGCAGTTTATTACGCGTGTCCGTGCTGCCAAGCCTGATGACATACAAATGGTATACGTGCTTGGCGTAATCCATCTCAACGGGCAGAACGACTTGGGTGAAATCAGAAAGATATTTCGAATATAACTTCGCCGCTTTGCGCCTCTGCTCTGTCCACTTGCCTATGTGATTTAACTTGACCTCAAGTACGGCGCCCTGAATTGCTTCCATCCTGTAATTATGTCCGAAAGAATAATGTATGTATTTTTCGTGACTGCCGTGGTCACGAATCATTTTAAATTTGAGCGCGAGTTCATCATCGTTCGTGCAGACCGCTCCCGCCTCGCCGTATGCGCCGAGGTTCTTGCCGGGATAAAAACTGAACGACGAAGCAGTCGATAATCCTCCGACTTTTTTCCCTTTGTATTCCGATAAATGCGCCTGAGCGCAGTCCTCGACAAGGATAATATTGTGTCTGTCCGCTATTTCTTTCAACCTGTCAATATCAGCAGGCTGACCGTAAAGATGCACCGCTGAGATTGCCTTCACGCGCGGAGTAATCGCGGCTTCTACTTTATCGGGGTCTATGTTATAACTCTCGGGATGGCAGTCCGCGAATACGGGCGTCGCGCCGCAAAGCGTCGCGCCCCAGGCGGTTGCGATAAAAGTGTTCGCGGGGATTATGACTTCGTCACCCGGACCTATGCCGAGCGCCCACAGAACAGAATGATTGCCGTCCGTGCCTGACGACAACCCGTAACAGTGCTTTACACCGTGCATCTTCGCGAATTCAGTCTCGAAATTTACTACGTGCCTGCCCAGGACATAAGCAGTGTTTTCAAGGACGTCGTCTATAGCCGCCCTGACTTCATCTTTAATTGATTTGTACTGAGTCTTAAGATCAACGAATGGGACTTTCACTTATCCTCCGGTTTTGTTTGTCGTGTATTCTGGATATAAAATCGATAATGTATTTCTTTCCGTCAGAAAAAGAAAAATACTCTATATTTTTTTTCTTTTCAATGCAAATATTGCTTAAATCATCCTTGCTTTCGATGAATTTGAGTTTTCCAAGAGATTGAAGGTATTCATCCAGATAGGGCTTTCTGCCCTTGAATATGCTGAATGTCGGCGTACCGAGTAGCGCCGATTCCCTGTTCATCGTTCCTCCGCCGCTGAGCGTTATGTCTGCTGAATTCAATAGTTGCAAACCGTCTACGGGTTTCTCAAGCAATGATACATTCCCTGCGTTTGAAAAATCGTGTACGAGGCGGGTGTCCTCTTTAGTCCTGCTGATTATTAAAGTATGAGTGTTGTCGTCTGACGAGAAATATCTGATTGCCTCCGTGAATAATCCTTCGCTTTCGCTGTTATGATAATTCCCGAGCAGAGCGGGCGGTCTTATTACAACAAAAATTTTGTCCGCGGGAACGCCTATGCTTTCTCTGAAATTCCTTTCAGGAACAAAATCCGCGAGATAAATATTCTCTTTAAACCCGGGATATCTGATTACTTTATTAAGATTGAATCCCGCTCCCGCGAGGCGTTCATCGGGTATCAAATCGGGTACTAACAATTTCGTCCCGAACCTGTTGAATATATATTTTTCGGTGTATTCGTAATCAAGCATAACGTAAGACGGTATTCCCAGCCTCCGGGCGGCAATTACCTGCGTCCTTGAACCGTGGCTGAAAGCAGCGCTTACATTCTTGCCTTCTGTGAATTTTTTTAATTGATTTGCCCTGCTTATGAGATTGGTGATTTTCCTAAACTTGCTTTTCCCCCCGTGAACTCCAATCATCGTATGCTCTATCTCCCATAACTCGAGCAGGCTTTTTGTCTGCGCGTAATCCCTCGCGGTAACGATGTACTCAATGCCCCGTTCTTTTAAACCGTTCAGTATCGGTTTGAAAATCGGAACGTGCGGTGAATTGTCGAAATCAAACCAAATCATTCTATCCCTGCCTTCTCCTGAAGCATTAAGAATAAATATGAAAGCGCGGCGAACATCCACGCGTTCGACCACCTCATGAACGAAATCCTGCGCTTTCCGAACCTGCCCGCGCGGTAGTAAAAATAACCCTCCTTGCTGAAAAAGTTCTCAATTGCCCAGCGCGCGGTCTTTAATGCTTTTTGCGCATCTCCGAATCTGGCAAGAGTAAGAACCGATTGGGATAGAGACGTGGAATCCACCGGATAAAGTTTATTGCTGTAATATTTCGGCATCAGGGTCTCGTCGCTCGCTTTTGTGAAAAATCTGTCCGCGTAAAATTCATATCCCTTACGAAGACAGCCTGAAAATTCATTGTCTCCCGTGTTCCTGATGTATTCATCAAAACAATCCAGTATGTATCCGGTGTGAAAATTATCCGACCAGTCTCTTCCGTCGCTTCTTGAATACGCCCATGAACCGTCTTTATTCTGATTCTCCGCGACGAATGCCGCCGCCTTTTTTGCTTCTGCGGCGAGTTCCTTGCTCCCGTTCACGGAGTATACCTGCGAAAGCAGCCTTACCGCTTTCATCGAAGCGTTGTAAACCCGCTGGCTGTCGAACGGCGAGTACGAATAACAGAATGTCACGCCGTCGTAACTTTTCTTCAAATCCTTTGTTACGAATTCCGCTGAACTTTCTATTACTGCAAAAATATTTTTATCATTCGAGTACCTGTAGTATTCGAAAAGCGCGTTTGTTATGATTCCCGTCGCGACAATCGTCGGAGTGTACGCGGGATTCGACGCGTATCGCGCTTCCCAGTCGAAATCGTATCCCCAGCAGTGTCCGCTGAATCCTTCCGAGGATAATCTCAATAATTCTTCCGCGAGAAACTTAATCCTTGATTCGGCATAATCCGCCGAAAGACCTGTCCCGTCCAATCTCCCGGACTTCAGAAGATACGAGTATCCCTGAATGCAAAGACCGAGCGTTACCGGATTATAACCTTTTTTTATTCCCAGCATCGGTCTGACGTTAAACGGGCTCTTCTTTATTAACTGCTGCGAAATAAATCTGACGGTACCGTTTGATTTCAAAACGGGTAGTCTGAATAGCGGCGACATCAAACCGTCGTAAGGGTCGTAACCCCTGAAATTTTCTTCGGAAATGTATTTCTCG
>CAZOQR010000124.1:0-4705 GCA_964581915.1 uncultured Ignavibacteriaceae bacterium
CCAACTTCTCCAGAACTGACTGATATTCTGCTTGAAATACGGATAATTAAAATTCTCCATTATTTTAAAACCAAACATCTTCGAACTTCCGATAGCGATGTCGCTGTAAGCGGAAAAGTCCATGTAAATCTGCACGGAATATCCGAGCAGAGCAAGAACTTTAACGGCTGGTGAAAAATTTTCCTGTTCGGTCCACACGGGAGCGATAAAAAATCCGAGCCAGTCCGCGATAACAAATTTCTTGAAAAGACCGTATACAATTCTTGTAAAACCCTCGTCGAGAAAGAATAGCGAAAATTTGTTTTCCCGCTCCGCTTCGATTTTGAATCTTGAAAAGCGCTCGATGGGTCCCGCGACAAAAATTGTAAAGAGCGAACTGTACAGAAGGAAGTCCCGGAAGCGTCCCCTCCCGTTGATTTTCCAGTGAACGTCAGTCAGGTAACTAATATGTTTGAAAATTATGTATGACAGACCGAGAGGAAGGAGCAGAAATTCAATCTTGAATACAGGAAGAAAATCGGTAAACCTGTTGAACTGCGAAATTATTCCGCTGAGAAAACCGAGGTACTTGAACGCTATCAGAAGCAGGACCAGTCCGATTATAGATACCCTGTGGTATAAGCGCTTCCCGCCGTTTTTATCGATTAAATACGCGAACAGGTATGTGTAAACGCTTAAGATAACGGTTATGAGCACGGATGTTTTGTCGAAATAATATATGAACAGCAGGCTTGCCGCCGAAAGAAAATAATTACGCGCAGATTGTTTCGGTATCAGCCAGTAAATAACGGCGGAGGCAATTAGCAGCGCGTAATATTGTAATCCGATTATCAAATATTATTCCGTATGAATTATGTTGATAAATTCCGAATTAAGATAAACCGTTAATGTTTAATATAAAATTCAAAATTTAATGAAAACAAACCGAAGTGAGCGAACGATGAAATACAAAAAGAATCACTATAGAAAAATATACACGGGGAAATAAATATTTCCCGTAACGGCAAAAAATTATTTCCGTGTTTTCCGTAAAGCAGAAAACGGGAAAAGACTATTTTATTAAAATCATTTTCTTTACCTCGCTGTAATTTCCGCCTGAAAGCCTGTAGAAATAAACACCGGAAGAAACCCCCGAGGCATTCCAAAGAAATTTGTACTTTTGGGGCTGCAACTGACCGTTTACGAGTACCGCGATTTCCCTACCGAGAATATCATATATGCTTAATTTAACAAACTGTGTTTCGGGAACGTCGAATTCGACATTAGTTACGGAATTAAAAGGATTCGGGTAATTTTGCATCAACGCAAACGAAGTCGGAGGGGCAACCGGTTTTATTTCGGGATAGTCCCATTCGAATCTGTAGGCCCTGTAACTGAAGACCCATTTCGGCAACTTCATCTCGAATACTTTAGTCCCGCTGCCCGAGACTTCGGTCACCGAGGGAACGGAGTCTGCCATCGCGCCTCCCCACCCTATAACGGAATTACCGTTTTGAAGTCTTTGAACGTTGCCCATGAACGCGCTGAAAACATCCGGCGCATTTCTGTGTTGCCATACGAGCCTTACCGTTTTAGCCTGTTCGTTGATTTCGTATTCTACGGCTCGTGAATAAGGAGGCGTATGAGCATTGCCGTTGTCGAACAACGTAATATGTCCGTTCTGTTGTCTTCGAACGTCATGCTGGAAGTTGAATTTCAAGGAATCATTGAGAAAAGTAAATTCGTTCTTAGGCCCGCCGAGCCTCCACATTATATTACCCGTGCTGCGGTTAATCTTTGTTATTTCGTCAAGGTGTCTTGATGAAAGAAGTATGTTTCCGTCCGTATCTGGTTCAATGGCGTTACCGTGAACATAATCAATTGTATCGGCGTATAAATTCTGGTTTGAACAGTCGGTTATCGGTATGTGATCCCAACTTCTCCATTGGAATATGACGTTCTTTTGAGAATCTATTTCCTGTATAATAAGCCCAATTACCAGAGCATTTGAGTCGGTACCGGGCAAATACTGATTCATATCAATAAAAGCGGTATCATAAGCCATAAGATATGCGTGTCCGTTATCAAGATATTTCAGTTCGTGCTGGTCCGTAGAATATCCGTTGCCCGTATAAAAACTGTCGACTATGGCATAACTTGTATCAAGTTCATAGTACCTTAAGTTTGCGCCGTTATAATACACAAGGTTTCCGTTTGATATTTGTTTAAAATCAGTGCAGGTTCCGTTCATTTTTCTGTAAAAAAAAGGTGTTCCGTCATTATTAAAAATCATTATATACGTTCCGTATTTCGGAAAAAATGAAAAGTCCGTCAGAAAAATTTTCCCTGGTGTCGGATTGTTTGAATACGTTACGGTTGCAACGGGAAAATCCTCGGGCAGCGAATAATCGTATGGCAGGGGCGTGTAAGAATCTTTATTCAGATAATAATTCCGCCCGGCTTCCCGCATGTAAGTGCTGTTGTCCGAAGCGGAAGACCTTTTTTCCTTAATATGGAATTTGTATTCGAAAGGACCGTATGATCCCGTTACCGCTTCTGAAAGTTTTATATGAACGGTTTCGGTCAGAACAAACGGTTTTTCCGGTTTGAAAATTATCGTGTGTCTGTCCGATGTCTGAATAATGCTTATGTTATGCACTCCGCTCAGCGAGCCGACAACATATATACAGCGTTCATTGTCTTTAATGTTTTTATACAGCAAATTATCCGAACGGATTATTATTCCCGTTTCAGGATTGTTGAACTTCGAGTCGGGCAAAGGCGATAAGTATTGGACAGGCAGTTCTTTTGAATATATTATTTGAGACAGCACCAGGAAAATAAATACAAAGAAGGTCTTATAATTCTTCATAGCGAGGTATATGTTTTTTTAAAAGGTGATTTGAGTACCCTTGAACCAAGATACTATTAAATCAATATTATAAAAACATATAAATTCAGTTAGAGTTAACGTTCGTTGAATACCGGCTGGAAAAACTGCCGCGAAATAAAGAAAAGGCAGAATGCGTTTTCGGGAGAGACATTTGTGGAAATACAAATGAGAGGTTTGAATTGCTTTGCTGATTAATGCTATCGGACTTATTTTATGATATGAATCAGCGGGTCAGGAAATATTTGATAAACGCGGCAATGAAAACCGGTAAATTTGTTTATTACAGCGAACTCGTAAAGGATTGCGGACTGAAAATCAATCTGAGAACGCTTCACGGGCAAAAAAAGTTAAACGCGGTGCTTGACGAGGTTTCGGGATTTGAGTGTTCCGCGGGACGCCCGCTTCTCAGCGCGATGGCGATATATAAAGACGCGAGAAGAAACGACCACGGCGACGGATTTTACTACAACGCGGAGAAACTCGGAAAGGGAAACGCCAGAAAACTCAGGAAGGAACTGTACGGATTTGTCGAAGCGGAAAACTGCCGTGTGTTCTGGCAAAACGACAATAATTTTAAAAGATTTTTCGAACTCTGATTGTCCGGCGCGAATCCGGAGTCGGATACTTCGCTTTTGTTGTTATATAAAAATACACTGTTCATTTTAATGGGTTCCTGTATTTTTAGATTTTATAAGTAATCGATTTATATTAAACTCTGTTATATTCCTTGGTAAAACAAAATTGAAGCGATGAAGAGAAAATCACGGTTTTTAATCGCGTTATTGTTGTTGTTTGTATCATCAGGAAGCCTGCGCTCACAGTCCGGTTACAGCCCCGGCATTGATTCCGTCATAAGTCTTTGCACGAGTCCGGTTTTGTCGAAACTTATAAGGGAATTTTCCGGAGATACCGCGACCGTAATAGGAGGCGTTCCTTACACGCTTTTGTCCCGCTACAGTTCCAGCACACATAATCCCAAGGCGGCGCAGTTCATTTACGAACGTTTTCAGAGTTTCGGACTCCAGCCAAAGTACATGAATTATTCCGCGAACGGCAGCAACGTTTACGCGGTAAAAACAGGAACAAAATACCCGAACAAGCAATATATAATCTGCGCGCACTACGACGACATGCCATCGGGTCCGCTGGCGCCCGGAGCGGACGACAACGCTTCAGGCTCGTGCGCGGTAATGGAAGCCGCGCGGCTTCTTGCTAATTACAGTTTTGATTACACGCTTATATTTGTTTTGTTTGACGAAGAGGAGCAGGGTCTGATAGGAAGCAAGAATTTCGCGGATTCCTCATACTTCAGGGGCGACTCCATTCTTGGCGTAATAAATCTGGATATGATTTCCTGGGACGGAAACAACGATTATCAGATAAACATACGCTCCAATACGCAGTCAATGCCGATGGCGTACGAAGTAAAAAATATATTTTACATATACCAGCCTGTCCTCATTCCTTTTTTTGTGATGAACGTAACGAGCAGCGACCACGCTTCGTTCTGGGCGCGCGGTTACAAAGCGGTATGCGGAATTCAACAAAGAAGCGAGTACAACCAGTATTACCACACCGTTAATGACAAGTTCCAGATTATTTCGATGCCTTATTATCTCGCTTACACGCGGTCCGCGATTGCCGCGTTAATTACATACGGATTGGGTTATTTCGCGGAGATAATTCATACACCGGTAACCGTTTCGCAGCCGATGACGCCCGTAAACACTTCCGCGGTAATCCGGTCGCCGAAAAAAATCGCAAAAGACTCCTACGGACCAAGACTGTATTACAAGGTGAATAACGGACCTCTTTTCCACACGGCGTACCTTA
>CAZOQR010000124.1:4805-8381 GCA_964581915.1 uncultured Ignavibacteriaceae bacterium
CCAAGACTGTATTACAAGGTGAATAACGGACCTCTTTTCCACACGGCGTACCTTAACAGCAATCTTGATACATTTAAATTTGTAATTCCGGGTCAGAGCGCGGGCTCGGTCGTCAAGTATTACATAGCGGCTCAGGACTCGCTCGGCAATTTTGTTGCGACAAAACCGTCGGGAGGAAGAGGGCTGAACCCTCCGGGAACGACACCCCCCGATTCAATGTTAACATACAATGTTGTAACGGGAATCGCCGGCAATACGGATCCTTATGTGTATTCTCTTGAGCAAAATTACCCGAATCCGTTCAATCCGGTAACGTCAATCCATTATCAACTCGCGGAAGACGTCCAGGTTAGCCTGAAAGTTTATGATGTAACGGGAAAAGAGATTGCAACTCTGGTAAACCGGAAGCAGAATGCCGGAAATCACACGATTGAATGGAACGCGTCTCAATACTCAAGCGGAGTATATTTCTACAGACTTACAGCGGGAAAATTCACGGAAATACGAAAAATGATACTTATAAAATAGTAATCGCGGATAGATTAAGACGGTATCCGAATCCTTCGGGAACGGCAAGTGTCTGTATTGGCTTGAAATAGTGTCAAAATCTTGATATTTTGAACGGAATACGATATTCCCCTTTAGTGTAACGGTTAGCACATAACTCTCTGAAAGTTACGGTCGTGGTTCGAATCCACGAAGGGGAACAACGAAACCCGCTTGTTGAAAGCGGGTTTTTTTTATGTATTTTCCGTTACACGCGGTTCAATGTATGCAATAAAATAATCAGATAAACTTATGTAAATTATTTTTATATTACATAGTATCACCCTTTTGTATTCAGAATTTTATAATAACCTCAAATATAGGAGATTTAAAGAATGAAGTTTTACAAATTTCCGGTTTTTATTCTTGTCTTCGCGCTTTTCTTTTCCGTGAATTATATATTTGCGCAGGAGGAAGAAGTCAGCGAGCAGGAAGAAATGGACGAAGAGCAGTGGGAAGCCCAGATTCTTGAACTTACCGCGAAGAAAAACGACCTCACGACAAAGGTTGCGGATTTACAGAAAGAAATAGACGGATACACGCTGCAGAGCAACCTGAAGAGCGAAGAACTCAAAAAAACGGAAGATGCATTCTGGAACGAGTTCGGCGGAAAAGACGCTTACAACACATTCAAGAAAGATCTCGATTACCTCGAAATTCAATGCAGGAAAAAAGAAGGAACGCAGGTTGACGCGATGGCGAAGTTTGACGCTCTTACTAAATCCGAATGGAGATGCCACCCCGAGTTCTTCTCAAGATATAAAAAACTCAAAGAGTGTCTTGACGGATGGCAGAGTTCCGTGCCCGAATACACGATTCAACCGGGCGAATATCTTTTCGTGATCGCGATGAAGAAGGAAGTATACAACAACAAGCACATGTGGCCCGTTATCTGGGAAGCCAACGAGAACGGCGTATTAAGCGCCCCGAGAGGCATTCCGAAAACCATAAGAAACCCTCACCTTGTTTATCCCGGACAGGTTTTGAAGATTCCGAAGTTGACGGAATCACTCAAGAAATCGGAAATTTTTGAAAGAGCGAAAGGCTGGCTCGACTGGAAAAAGAACAGAATGCGCAAGAAAAATAAATGAGATAATCCGTAAAGCAGCACGATAAAATAAGTGTGAAAAAAGGAAGCCCCGCAAGGCTTCCTTTTTCTTTAAGAGTAAAATTGAAATTATTTTATAAGCGCCATTTTTCTCGTTTGCGAGAATTTATCCGAAGTTAGCCTGTAAAAATATATACCGGCTGCAAGATTTCCCGCGTCATAGTTTACGCTATAAACCCCTGGCTTCAACGATTCACTGATTATCGTTTCGACTTCTTTCCCCACAACAGAGTATACTTTAATTGTTACTAAACTATAACGCGGGATGTCAAAATTAATTCTTGTAACGGGATTAAAGGGATTTGGAAAGTTGGTATGCAAGAAATATTTTTCAGGAATTTCTGTGTTGATTTGATTTATACCAACCGGAACAGTGCCGAAACTCCAGACGGAAGACCATGACCCCGTTCCAAATTCGTTAGTCGCGTTTACTCGCCAAAAATATGTTGTGCCCGTAGTCAGTTTTCCATTTGGAATTGTTCTTTGTGTGGTTATCACGGTTGCCGAGTCTTCTATAGCTGAAAAATTACTTAATTTTGAAACCTGAACATGGTAATGCAATGCGGGTGGGTTTGATAACCAGGTCAAAGCCGGAGTAAGTGGTATGTTAGAAGAATTATTTGGAGGATATACTAGCGAAGGAACAACAAAAGAATTTCCACCACTGGTAGTCTTTATAATTGCCCCGTTATATCCGCAAATATAACCGGTATTTTCATTCAGAAAAAAAACAGAAGTCAAATTATTGCTGATTCCTGTAGCCTGCGAATACCAATTACTGCCGGAATTATTTGTAATTAATACCTTACCTGTGTCTCCTATAATATAACCTGTATTTTGATTGGTGAATAAGACCTCATTTAAATAATTATCAGTACCCGAGGGCTGTAGAGTCCAGCTACTGCCTCCATTGTTTGTAAATAATATCTTGCCGACTCGACCCACCGTATAACCGGTGTTAACATTTACAAAATTTACCGAGATTAACCAGCTGCCACAGTTATAAGACACGAACCACTGATTACCCGAATTTGTAGTTTTCATAATTTGTCCACCTCTTGCTACGGCGTAACCAGTTGATGAATTCAGGAATTGAATACTTTCAAAGTGGTCAGAGATTGATGTCTGTATTGAATTCCAGTTTATTCCCCCATTTGTTGTTTTAAGAATACTTCCGTAACCCGCCGCACAGTACACAGTATCGGCATTAATGATAGAAATAGAATAAATTGCGCCGGTAGTCGGATTATATTGCTCAACCCAGGAAAGCCCCTGATTTGTTGTTTTCATTATTACTGAGTTTGGATAATATCCACCTACTGCATATCCCGTGTTTGAATTATAAAACTTTATTGAAAGTAATGCGGGGTCCATTGACTCGTAGTTCGTTGTCCACAAACCTCCTCCGTTCGTCGTTTTAATGATCAAAAGGTGATTTTGGTTCCCGCCTGCCGCAAAACCGGTATTTATGTCTACAAAAGACATTTCACAAAGGGCGTAAGTTGTCCCGGAATTTTGGACTGTCCAACCGGATTGGGAAAAGGATTCTGAATTTACAAATAGGATAAAAGATAAGAATAAAATGACTGTAGATTTCATAGCGCACCTGATTTAATTGTATATTAAGTTAATAATATTTAAAATTGCGAGCAAGATATTTTACTTTTCCTGTTGAGCGGTATATGTTGTTCAGGTATTTATATAGATGCGTTTTGACAGCAATTGTTTTTGTATAAAATGAATATTTTTGTGTTATCCCATCGCTTCATCGAAAAACAACTTATGACTATGTGAATACATCCCGAAGAGAAAAGTGTAACAACTTCCGTTTATAACGTTTAACTTATCAGGATGTGATTTATAATTGAAAAGTATTTCGAATATTCATAATACATTGTATTTAATGAAAAGCCCAATAAAAC
>CAZOQR010000125.1:0-8296 GCA_964581915.1 uncultured Ignavibacteriaceae bacterium
CTCGACCTTCATTATTTCCGTGTTTATGTTTCGTGATGCCTTAAGTCCGAAAAATATTATTTCTGGATTCTGCGTGTTCACGTTCCTGTAAACATTCCCTGTGTTTCCGGAATAATCGTAGAAAATTATGTCAACGGGAAAACTCTCGACGTTCAGCGTGAAATTTCCGTTCTTGTCCGTCTTGTCGCCGCCCCCCTTAGAAGAAACAACAGAAATGTTCGGTACGGGAAAATATCTCTCGTCTATTAGCCTGCCTTTTATCTCAATCGAAAACCCCTGCGAGCAGAAAGAAAGCAGAAGCGCCAAAATGTAAAATTTTTTCATAAACCTGTATTAGTCGTTTGTTAATCTTTTTATTTCATCTCGAAGTTCGGCTGCCCGCTCGAATTCAAGGTCCTTCGCGGCGTTCACCATCTCCTCCCGCAACTGTTCAATAAGTTCTTTTCTCTGTTCCCTGTTTATTTTCTTGAATAACGGCTCCGTCATCACGGACAAACCCGACTTCTCCGGCTCGTGTCTGTCTCTCTTCGATTCATATTTCGCTTTTGAGTCGGCGACTATAGTCGTTGACATTATTTCTTCGTAAGTCTTGAATATGGTCTTCGGCTCAATGTTGTTTTCCCTGTTGTAATCCGATTGGATTTTTCTTCGCCTGCTTGTTTCGTCTATTACTCTCTTCATTGAATCCGTCACCTTGTCCGCGTACATTATCACAAGCCCGTTTACGTTTCTCGCCGTTCTCCCCGCGGTCTGAAGAAGCGATTTTTCCGAACGCAAAAAACCTTCCTTGTCCGCGTCAAGTATCGCGACAAGTGAGACTTCTGGCAGATCGAGACCCTCGCGAAGCAGGTTGACGCCGACAAGAACGTCGAAATCACCCAGCCGCAGCCCCCGGAGTATGTCAACGCGGTCAAGCGATACGACTTCCGAATGCATGTACTTCACCTTTATGCCGATTCCTATAAGATAGTCCGTCAGGTCCTCGCTCATCCGCTTCGTGAGCGTTGTTACGAGCACCCGCTCGTTCTTCTTGCTCCGTATTCTTATCTCGTTTATTAAATCGTCAATCTGATTCTTCACGGGACGCACCTGTATCTCCGGGTCAAGCAGCCCTGTCGGGCGGATTACCTGCTCTACTACCGCGCCGCCGCATTTCGTGAGTTCGTAATCACCGGGAGTCGCGCTCACGTAAATCACCTGATTAACAGCGCCCTCCCATTCCTCGAACGTCATCGGACGGTTATCCAGCGCCGAAGGCAGCCTGAATCCGTGCTCGACAAGCGTCTTCTTCCGCATCCTGTCGCCGTTGTACATTCCGCGTATCTGCGGAACCGTTACGTGCGACTCGTCAACAATCAGAAGAAAGTCCTTCGGAAAATAATCGAAAAGGCACGCGGGACGGCTTCCCGGTGCGCGGCCGTCCATGTGCCGCGAATAGTTTTCTATTCCGTTGCAGTATCCGACCTCCTTTATCATCTCGATGTCGAAATTCGTCCTCTGCTCTATGCGCTGAGCCTCTATTAGTTTTTCCTCTTTCTGGAAATACTGAACCTGCCCGAGCATTTCCTCTCTTATGTGCTCTATCGCCGTCTCAACTTTTTCGGGCGTCGTTACGAAATACTTCGCGGGATATATCGATACGCTTTCGTCAACGCCGATTACGCGCCCTGTCAGACGCTCTATGTAACATAACCTCTCGATTTCATTGTCGAACATCTCGATGCGGATTCCTTTTTCGTCTTCGTACGCGGGAATGATTTCAACCGTATCGCCCCGCACGCGGAAATTGCCCCGCTTGAATTCGGCGTCGTTCCTTACGTAATGAATATCAACAAACCTGTTCAGTAAATCTTTCCTCTTTATCTTCTGCCCCTTCTTCAGCACGAGCACCTGCTCGGCGTATTCTTCGGGCGCGCCTATTCCGTATATGCAACTCACGGAGGAAACAATTATTATGTCCTTTCTTCCTTCAAGAAGCGATGACGTCGCCCTCAGCCTAAGCCTGTCTATCTCTTCGTTAATCGAAAGGTCTTTCGCTATGTATGTGTCGGTCGAAGGTATGTACGCCTCCGGCTGGTAATAATCGTAATACGATATGAAAAACTCAACGCGGTTCTCGGGAAAAAATCTCCTGAACTCGCCGAACAACTGCGCCGCCAGCGTCTTGTTGTGCGACATCACGAGTACAGGCCGCCCGATATTTTGTATGACGTTCGAAATCGAAAATGTCTTGCCCGAGCCCGTGACGCCGAGGAACACCTGCTGCTTCTCGCCTCTTTGTATTCCTTCCGTCAACTGCCTTATGGCTTCGGGCTGGTCGCCCGTAGGCTTGTATTGCGCTTCTAATTTGAAATTCACTTTAAAAGATATTCCTTTGCTTTTGAGTTTTCGGGGTCCATCCTTATCACGGTCTCAAATTCCGTATTCGCCTTTTCAATTTCCCCCGATTCGAAATATGCGGCGCCTAGTTTCAAATGCGATTCAACCGTTCCTCCCGAGTACGTGACGTATTTCTCGTACATCTTTACGCTTTCCTTGTACGCCTTGTTGTCAAAATACGTGTCCCCGATATCACGCACGAATTTCGACCTGTCTATTATTCCCTGCATGGAGTACAGAAAATACTCGAGCGACTCAGCGTAAAAACCCCTGTCGAGATAAAGTTTTCCCGTTATGAGATTCAGGAACCAGTTGTCCCTTCTGCCCTTGTACTTGCTAAACACTTTTCTGACCTCCGGATTTATATTGGTCGTATCCGCGTTGTTTACTTTGATGTTCACCACGTCCGCGAGCATGTCGTACGAAATGCTCCTGTTCATGTTCATTATCTTCGCCTCGACGTTCGAAGGCAGCCTGAAAACCCTTCGTATCGGACTGTCGTCCAGCAAGTATGTATCGATGTACTTCTGAAAGAAATACAGAGGCCCGAAAAGCAGCGTGTGCTTAAGCGCGTCCCTTCCGCTGTAAACATCTATGCAGTATGACATCTGCGCGCCCATCGAATGAAAATACATTTCGGACACCCCCACCGCGAACATGCTGTCTATTACTTCCTGCATCGCCTTTTCATCAATCGCCTTCATCGTTTTTCTGAACAGTATAAAATCCTTCTCGAGAAGCGCCGACGGCCTGTTCGAAAGCAGTATCGGCGCGATGTAGTTCGATACCCCGTTGCTGTAAACCTCGTCAAGTAGGTTGTATATTAGCGTGTCCGCTCCCGTGTACAGATACTTCATCACGTTTAACTGTATGTCGTCCTTCTCGTCGAAAAACAGTTCCCGCGTCAGATACTTCGTCAGAAGTTCGTAATCGTCCCCGAACCTGCTCAGGTCCATTAAAATTGAATTGTCCCTGTACCTCCATCCGCAGTTCCTGCTTCCGTAGAACATGTACACGCTGTTCTTGAAATCTATGTTCTCGGGAAAAAAGAGCGACAGGAGATAAGCGCTGTTCTCGAGTATGTTCTGCTCCTCTCTCTTTACAAGAGCGAGGCTCTTCCTGTACTCGTCGGAAAACTGCTCAACGTATCCGAAACACATGAACGCCAGAGGGTTGCTCAGTATGTAAAGTTTCGTAAGCGGGTCGTTCCGCCTTACCTGCCTGAAACAGTTTATCAGGTCGTCCCGCGTCACGCACTTGTTGTCGAAATTCTCCATCAGGAATTTCATCTCGGGAATCGAAACAAGTTCATTCTCGTCCGCCCCTCTCGTAAGCGCGTCGAGTATCGCGTCCGCGGCGTTGTAATTGAAAGTAATCTGCACGTTCGTCTTCTTCAGTTCCGTTGACTTGACGATGAACTTCCTGTCGCCGAACGGCTTTTTCTCCTCGCCGAAATTATCCCGTATGTTCGCGAGCAGCACCGCAGCCCTCACTATGCCGCCGAACGTCTCCGAGAAATCTATATCCTTCACCGCGGGAATGTATATCTGAAAAAACCTGCTCCGGTTCTTCGCGATGTCTTCGTTTATTACTTCGGGCAGGTCCCTCAACTGATTGAGAGAATCGAGTTTCGCCAGTTCGCGGAAGAGTATTCGCCCTTCCTCTATCCTGAACTCGTCGCGAAGATATTTTATCTGTTCCTGAACCTGAAACAGCCTCGACTGGTCGTCAATAAGTAGGTCAACCCAGTCCCAATCTTTTTCGAAATCGAAATTGTATCTGTTTTGAGCGAATGTATCGGCAATGAATAAAAACAGAAGCGATACGGTCAATGACACAGCCGGTTTTAACGAATGCATTAAGGACAAATTATTTTATTTAATTTCTGTAATTAAATTTATTTCCCTCAACACTGAATTAATTCTTGATAATTCATCATACCCCCCTGATTTTACTGTTGCCTTGCCCTTCGTGTGGGCGATTATCGCTATTTGTTCGCATTGCAGCACGTCGAATCCCGTCGCCTTCTGCAACTGGATTATAACTTCGTCCCAGAGATGGCTCGAGTTGAAAAGTATGAGTTTCCTTAACTCGGGCGTGTCCACGCCGGTCGTGGACAATTCCTTCTCTTTCGTTGACATTCTGCAATTTTTAATTTCTTGAAAATCCGCACAGGTATGTGCACATCACGTCCTGCGCGTTTCTGTACTGCTCCCAGTTCGCTCCCTTGAACCCGTTCATCGCTATATAGAATATCAGCGGCTCGCTGTCACGCGTTATCGCGTAACCCGTCAGCGTGCTTACGCCGTTTATCGAGCCCGTCTTCGCGTGTACGTTCTTTTCCGCCTCTGTCCCTGTCATTCTCTTTTTAAGCGTGCCGTCCACGCCCGATACGGGAAGGGAATAATAGAACACGTTGAATATCTTTTCCTGGTCAAAAAGATATTTTAACAACTGTATCATCACGTTTGACGTAACGTAGTTGTACCTCGTAAGACCCGAACCCTCAAGTATCTCGTACTCGCCTCTCGGAATTCCCAGCGAACTCATGAGGTCCGTAACGGCGTCCGTGCCCTTTTCAAGCGTGCCGGGCGCGCCTTTATACACGGCGCCGACAACCTTGAAAATCGTTATCGCCGAATGATTGTCGCTCGGCTTGTTCATGTTCGCTAAAACCTCGTCCATCGAATGTGTAACGCGCGCGATTTCTTTCGGGGAGTCGGGCGTTACGCCGGAAACTATTATCCCGTCAAGTTTTACGTTCTTCAATTCAAGTTCCGACTCCAGAAAGTTCGCCGCCTCAACCGCCGCGTCAAGCCTGCTCGCGTTCTTGTCGAAACTCAGCGCGTTCACGTAAGGCCAGTACTGAAGCCTCGTATCGCCCGAATAGTAATCGGCAAGACCGAAATGCTTGCTGTCAAGATACGAATCGTCATATACTATGTTGCCCGTTATCTCCCTCACGTTCTTCGAGAGAAACGCCTTGATTAGTTTCACGAGGTCCGCGCTCCTGAAATCAGGGTCGCCGAATCCCTTTAAATACAGGTTCCCGTTTATTACTCCGTCCGACAAATCCCTGTCGTCCGTGTACAGTATCGTCTTGAATTCGTAACCGGCGCCGAGATACTCGAGAGCGATTGCGCTCGTTATTACCTTCGTTATCGACGCGGGTATCATCTTTGCCGCAGGCCTGTATTCGTACAGCAGGTCGTATTTTGTTCCGCTAACGACCTGTACCGATACGTCGCAGTTCATCGTCTTTATTAGATTATCCATGCTCTCTTTCAGTTCCGCAATTCTGTCCTTTTCGCCGGCAGCGGCGAACGAAGGAATTACGAAACACAACAATAACAGTATTTCTTTCTTCAGTAATTTCATCTATGAATAATCTTCTATTAGTTTAATGGCTTTTTTTAAAATTCTTCTGGATTCCTTGAACGTGAGCCGCTCAGCCGCCTTGTCGTACGTGCACCACCTGTAGTTAAGTATCTCCCTGCCGTCTATCTTCACTTTTACGGTTTCTGTTTCCGCTATGTAATAATCAACAATCTTGTGTATGGTTACGGTTTCTTTCCCGAAAGAATAATCGTCGCGGAGAAGAACTTTTCTCCTCAGAAAATCAATTTTTCTTATGCCCGTCTCCTCGCGCAGTTCCCGCACCGCTGTGTCTATAGGTTTCTCGCCCTTTTCAATGTGCCCCTTCGGAAATCCCCAGTGACCCTGATGCTGCTTTATCAGCAGAAATTTCAGAGAGCGCGGAAACCTGCTGTACACTATGATTCCGACCGAATGATTATGCTTTACCTTCAATTTTATTTCCTTTGTTTTTTACGCTGTTCCATACGGCATCCATTTCCTCGAGCGTCATGCTCTCGGGCTCAATGTTCTTCGACTTCGCGTACTTCTCTATTTCTCTGAACCTGTATGAAAATTTCTCAATCGTCCTTCTCAGCGCGTCCTCGGGATTAATTTTCATGAACCTCGCGTAATTCACGATTGAAAAAAGCACGTCGCCGAACTCGTCTTCGAGTTTTTCCTGAGTCTCGTTCTTTTCCATGTTCTCGCGTAACTCGCCGACCTCTTCAAGTATCTTTTCATACACGGGCTTGTGGTCCTTCCAGTCGAACCCGACCTTCGCCGCTTTCTCCTGTATCCTGTAAGCGCGGAATAACGCGGGCAGTTCCGCCGGAACCCCGTCCAGCGCGGATTCCCTGCCTTCCTTCTTTTTCAGTCTTTCCCAGTTTGTCTTTACTTCCTCGCTGCCGCTTACTTTCACATCGCCGAATATGTGCGGATGCCTCTGTATAAGTTTCTTTGTCTCGTGCTCCAGCACGTCAGTTAAATCGAATATCCCCGCCTCTTCTCCCATTACTCCGTGAATCACAACCTGAAGCATCAGGTCGCCGAGTTCTTTCCTCAACTCCGTCATGTCGTTGTTGTCTATCGCCTCGAGCACTTCGTACGATTCTTCAAGCAGGCATCGCCTGAGACTCGAATGCGTCTGCTCCCTGTCCCACGGACACTCCTTCCTCAATTTCCTGACAATATTAACAAACTCAAGAAATTCTTCGCTAAGTTTTCTGTCTTTCTCCGTCAATATATTTTCAGCATTTAATCATTTGTATATTGTATTCATATTACTAAATTACTATAAGTTATTCAATTTAAAAACGTTTCAAATCCTTATGATTAGAGCATTCCTGTCCCTGAATCTTGACGCCGAAGCGAAGCGACGGCTTAAGATGCTTCAGAACGAAGTTAAAAGTATTCTTGGACCCGAAGCGTCGCGCGGTATCAAATGGGAGAACATACATAATTCACACATAACTTTATTTTTTCTCGGCGATACCGAAGAAAAAACCGCGGATAGCATACGCGCCGGACTGCGCGAAAAAATCACCGGCGCGGCGGGCGAAATATTTCTCGAATATTCGGGTGTGTCCGCGTTCCCCGACACGAAAAATCCCCGCGTGATTGTCGCCGCTCTCAAAAGCCGCGGCAATAAAATATACGAACTTAATGAAAAAGCGGCTGATATACTCGGCGCCTTCGGATTCAGGCAGGATAAAAAATTCAATCCGCACCTCACGCTCGGAAGAATCAGGCGCGACGCGCGCGTTCGCCTTCCCGATTTCAGCAATATTGACTTTAATTTATTATTGAATTTTAAGGAACTTTTATTCAATAAAAGTGTTTTATCTTCCATAGGGGCTGAACATTATATTCTCGAAAAGTTTAAGTTGTAATTTGGGGGCATAAAAAAAGACAGATGCTTCAAGGAGGAAAAGCATCTGTCAATAAGGAGGAGAACAATAAAAATGAAAAACAACACTTGTAACTTAAGGATTTTTTTGTCTTATTTCCATACCAAAATTATTCCACAACTACTTTTTTTGAGTACTCCCTGTGGAAGGATTTCATCTGCTCTACGAGCGATAAAATGTCCTCTCTCGGCGGCAGTATGGTCGTCCTGAAGTGCATCGTGTTCGGCATCTGCCCGAATCCCGAGCCCGGAACGACGCAAATTCCCGTTTCTTCGAGAAGCGCCATGCAGTAATCAAAATCCCTCTTCGCGTCGTACGCGTACAGTTCGTCAGCAGTCATCTTGTTTATGTCAACTCCCTTTTTATGCGGAAGTTCGAACTTGACAAATGCGTACATCGCTCCGTGCGGAACCTCGCACTCCATACCGTCAATCGCGTTGAGTCCTTCGCCGAGAACCCTTGACTTGTACTTGAGGTCGTTCAGAATTCCGTCGCGCTCTTTTGCGTAAAGTTCGAAACTCTCGTCTTCGGGTTTCGGAGGCGCCACCATCAGATACGTTACTATCTGTCCGTCAACGTTCGAGCAAAGGCTGACCGACTGAAGTTTTATCAATTGCTCGTAAACGGCGTCCGGCATGTTCCTTACTTCGAAA
>CAZOQR010000126.1:0-6311 GCA_964581915.1 uncultured Ignavibacteriaceae bacterium
TTTTAATTTTTAATTGTACCTTTGCATTTTGAATTTTACACTTTACATTTCTTTCTCCATTCATTAAGAGACGAAATATTCCTATTTTAAAAACTTGACCGATAAAAAAACCGATATATGGATTCGCGCTTCCGTTATGGGAAGCATCTGGGCTTCGACGGAAATCATAGCGGGCAACTTTCTTCACAATCTCCGCATCCCTTTCACGGGAGAGATTATGACGTTCTTCGCCGTTTTCTTCCTCGTTGCGGCGAGCACGAAATGGAGAATAAAAGGAATAATATGGCGCGCGGGATTAATCTGCGCGCTAATGAAATTCTTCAGCCCCGGCTCAGCGGTTTTCGGACCGATGATAGGCATAATGTCCGAAGCGCTCGCGCTGGAACTCGCCGTGAGAATTCTCGGAATGAATCCCATTGGATTTATTATCGGCGGGATGGTAACTCTCTGTCTTCCGCTCGTTCAGAAAATAATAAACTACATCATAATTTACGGCTGGAACCTTCTCGTCGTATTCGATAAGTCGGCGGAATACGTGATGAAGCGTTTCGGAGCAGGCGGTATGAAGCCCGCGCACATTTTAATAATTCTGTTTTCCGTGAACGCGGTGTTCGGAATTATTGCCGCTTTATCGGGCTACCTTTCAGGAAGGAAAAACACGGGAAAAGATTTCCACGTTACGATGAAGCAGACGGACGACGGTCTTTTCGCGGCAGCGGGAAAATCCAATCCGAAGGGAATTCTCGCTTCGATAATCGTTAACGCGCTGCTTACCGCGGGAATATTGCTCGTAATTAAATATGACGTTACTCTCGCGGGATTTTTTGTAATCGCTTTTATCGCTTACTCGGTTTACAGATACAGAAACACGGCGCGGATATTCCGCAACAGGGGATTCTGGATTCAGATGATTATATTCACGTCGCTGTCGGGTATCGTGTTCGCGTATGTATCGGGATTCGGAATAATGAAGGGAATAGAGACGGCGGTCGAAATGATTGAGCGCGTCGTATTGCTGACAGTGGGTTTCGCTATTATCAGCATCGAATTGAGAAAGCCCGAGTCGGTGAATTACCTGAGAAAAAAACTCAGCCGCAATCTTTCTATCGCTCTGAATTCCGCTTTCAGCGCCGTGCCCGAAATCATAAGTTCGTCAAAAGGAATCTTCTCTCTGCTTCGTCCCGCGGTTTTCATAGAGGAACTTACGTCGATGATGGATTACTGGTACGAAAAATTCAGACTCAACATCGCGAAAAGCAAGATCGTTTTCGTTACCGGTAAGAGCGGTGCTGGCAAGAGCACTTTGCTGAAGGAGTTTAACGATGAATTTAAGCGGGAGAACAGAAACGCCGCGGGAGTCATTTCAGAAGTCGTTTACGAAAACGGCGAGCGCGCGGGTTACGACGTCCTGATACTAAAAAGCGGAGAGCGGCTTCCGCTGTGCAGGACAACGGGCGGCGGCACGATGAAACTCGGAAAATTCTTTTTCGACGAAACCGCGTTCGAAAAAATTAACGCGGAACTTATTAAAGAAATAACGGAAAATCCGGAGATTTTCATTCTCGACGAAATCGGTCTGCTCGAAATGAATAAAAAAGGGCTGTATCCGTCTCTTGAAAGACTAATGCAGACAAACAGCATACCCGTAATGGTTTTCTCGGTACGGAAGGACATTCTTGATGAAGTGAAATCCTATTTCGGACAGGGGGAGATAATCGTTTACGACCTTGACATTTCAAGCGTTGCGCAGGCGGCAGAGCACGCCGCTTCGAATAAAATATTTGGATAAACATTTCACATTCGTTTTATTATTTTAATTGAAACAAATCATCATCAATGGAAACTGGCGCGATTATATTGTTCATATTTCTCGGTTTACTTATAGGGTTCGTATTCGCATTCCTGACCGCAAAGTATAAATACAAATCCGCTTCGAAGTATTCCGAATCAGACGTCGCGAATCTTCAGAGCGAATTGCAAAAGACACAATCCGAACTCGCCGCGGCGAGCAGGCAGTCTGAACTCGCGGAGAAAATTATTTCCGAACTGAAACAGCAGGCGCAGACGGAAGCGGAGAAAGCGTACAGGCTGAACTCGGAACTTTCCGCGTCAAGAGTGAACGGAGAGAATCTGGAAAGACGGCTTTCAGAACAAAAAGCGGAAATGGAGAAACTCGAGGAGCGGTTCAGAAAAGAATTTGAGAATCTCGCGAACAGGATACTCGAGGAGAAAAGTTTGAAATTCGCCGAACAGAACAAATCGAACATTGACCAGATTCTAAAGCCCCTGAATGAAAAGATAAAGACGTTCGAGGATAAGGTGGATAAGGTTTACAACGAAGACCTGCGCGACCGCGCGACGCTTCTCCAGCAGATAAAGAGCCTTCAGGAAATGAACAATAAGATTTCCGAAGAAGCGAACAACCTCACGAAAGCCCTTAAAGGCGAAAGCAAGACGCAGGGCAACTGGGGCGAGTTCATTCTCGAAAGCATACTTGAAAAATCAGGACTGCTGAAAGGACGGGAATATACGATTCAGGAAAGCCGCGTAAGTGACGACGGCAGAAGATATCAGCCCGACGTTATAATCAAACTTCCCGACGAAAGACACATCGTGATTGATTCGAAAGTCTCACTGAAGGATTACGAAGTATTCTGCTCGTCGGACAGCGATGATGACAGGGCGGCTGCATTGAAAAATCACATCGGCTCCGTGAGGTCACACATCAAAAATCTCAGCACGAAAGAATATCAGGACCTTTACGGGCTTAACAGCCTCGACTTCATCGTGATGTTCATGCCGATTGAGCCCGCTCTTTCCATTACGGCGCAGTCGGACGTGAATATCTGGAACGAAGCGTTCGAAAAGAACATCGTAATCGTCAGCCCTTCCACTTTGCTTGCAACACTGCGGACGATTTCAAACATCTGGAAGCAGGAATACAGAACGAGGAACGTTATGGAAATTGCTAAAGCGGGGGGTATGATATACGAGAAATTCGCCGGCGCAATTAACGATTTGATAAACGTCGGGAAGAAACTCGATGACGCGAAATCGAGTTACGAAGAGTCTATGAAGAAAATGCATACCGGCAGGGGAAACCTGATAGGGCAGTTCGAGAGACTTAAAGAACTCGGCGCGAAAACTAACAAGTCGCTGCCTCCGGAACTTCTCGACAGGGCGAACGGCGAACTTATTGACAACGAATAAAATTCAGATTCTTCGTATCCTCAGGTCCGTCTTTCGGCTCCTGCAATGAGTATAAATAGCGTAGCGCACCGCGTCGAGCGCGTGGTCGTTGAATTTCACGGGCTCGTCCAGAATGTTTCCGTTCCTGTCCGCCTTGTAAGAGTAAGACAAAACTTCCTTGTTTAAGTTCGCGTTTTCAGGTCTGCTGAAAATCTTCCGCGATTTAAGAAAATCTATTCCGTCCCTTACGCTTTTGTTCGCTGAATGCACGTTGAATCCCGCTTCTTCGAGTTCCCTTATCCTGTCGGGCTCCGCGGGGTCGCAGTATATCGCGTCCGTTTTGTTTTTGACGAGTTTGTTCATCCTTTCAATCAGGTCAGTATTCGTCAGGCGGGATTCATAAATGATTTCTTCAAGATAAAAGCAGGCGTCCTTTATCTTTACCTTTATCAATGCCGTAGGATTGTTGTAACCGAAGTCGAGTCCGTATATTATTTCGTCGTAATGCGTCGTGTGAGACGTGAGAATTTCGAACGGTCTGTATATTATGTTTCTCAACACTCCCCAGTTGCCGAGCGCGTATATGTCGTAATACTCGCTGTCTTCATCCTTGAGGTTGTTCAGAACTTCGATGTAAGAATCGTCGAGATGACGATTGTCCCTGTAAGTCGTCTTGACTATAACAGCGTCCTTCGGATGTGAGGTATTTAACCAGTGGTTCGCGTCAACGGGATTGTACGTCATTATTATCTGCTTGTAGTTTTCCGTCTTGTTCCGCAGCCTCAGGTCAATCTGCGTGAAGTCTTTCCTGTCGAGTTCCGTCGCTTCCTCAATCCAGATGGAAGTAATGCCGTGTATTGATTTAAGTTTTTCCCTGTCGTCAACGCCGACGCTGATTATGACGTTCTTGTTTTCCGTGTTCGTTATCGTCAGGTCCGATTCCCTGAACCTGAATTTTTTTTCAAGGTCGTAATCGTATATCAGGCTCTTTATCAGGCTGAACTGCGAGTTGCGTATCGTTCTCGCGACTTTTCTTATGAGAAGCAGCCTGTGATTCTGTTCGTCGAGCATTCTTCTCAGGAATTTCTGCGCCGCGAAATGGCTCTTGCCCGAACCCGCCCCGCCGTACAGCAATAGGTACCTCGATTTATCGTGCAGATATTTTCTGTAACAGTCGTTGATTTTATCGTTCGTGAATTTATTTTCTTCTTCGCTCATCTGAAAAAATTGTTTTTTGCTAAATCGTACAAATATACAATTTAATGGTCCGTTTGATTCGATATATGACAGAGAAGGCTTGTAAAATACTGAAAATACAGGAATAACGAGACGCCTCCGTTCGGTTTCAAAGGGCAATTTTAAGACAGATACGATGAGGAAATAACAAAATAAGTATGAATAAATGGGTCGTCGAATTCAATAAATGCATTTGATATGGTATAAAAACTTTTTATATTTTTATCAGGTTTTTACTTGAAAAAGAATTCTTAAATACTTTAAACTATATAAAGGAACCGCATTATGAAAAAAATTTTATTGCTGATATTTCTTTTGATTGGAATATCCGTGGGCGCGGAAACAATTATTCATCCCGACCTCCTGACAAAGATGAATTCCTCCGCTCCTAATGAAAAAATTCCGATAATGATAGTCTTCAATTCACATCTTACGCTTAGCGATTTTAACGACATTTCTTACGACACTCCGAAGAAGGAAAGAAGGAGCATCGTTATCGACAGGCTTATTCGCTATTCGGACAATTCACAGCGGAATGTAAGGTCGTTCATCGCTTCTAAACTTTCGTCAGGAACAGCGGAAAGATACGAAGTGCTCTGGATGATAAACAGGATTGCTATCAGTACGAACACAGAGACAATAAACCACCTCGCGTCTGACTTTCCCGAGATAACTATGCTGACGTACGACCCGTCGTATCCGATTGAGGAATTATACGATTACAGGCAGCCTTCGCCGCCTTTCGTTAACGCGATGGTCGAGCCTCTTGCGGTTGAAATAGGCTGTCAGTTGATGAATGCCGACGACTGCTGGCTTCTCGGAAACAGGGGAAAGGGCGCTTTAGTGGCGAATGCCGACGACGGATTCCACTGGAGACATCCAGACCTCGTTAAGGGCGTGTATCAGAATCTCGGCGAAGACGCTAACCATAACGGAATGACGGTTATCTGGGGAAGCGGCACCACTTCAACTTTCGACCCGGGTGACGTTAACGGAATCGACGACGACGGCAACGGAAAGGTCGACGATTTAATCGGATGGGATTTCACGACGGGCAATTATAACATAACAACCGCTTCGCACGGTTCCGCGACGCTCGGACACGTTGTCGGCGACGGAACGATGGGAACGCAGACAGGTGTTGCGCCGGATTCCAAATGCCTTCTGCTGAGAAACGGTTCCGGACAGTCGGAACAGATGGCGGCGTTTCAATATGCCTTTCTGATGGGTGTTGACGTTGTTACAAGTTCGCTCAGTTGGAAATGGAATATGAGTCCGAAACCAGACTACTCCGCTATGAGACTTGTAACGGATATGTCTCTTGCGGGAGGAATGATTCACACGAATTCTACAAGCAACAACGGAAACTCTCTTGGTATTCCTATGAACATAGCGACGGCGGGAAACTGCCCTCCGCCCTGGCTTCATCCCGACCAGGTGATTCGCGGGAATCTAAGCGGAGCGATAGGTGTAGGCAACGTCACCTGTTCTACGGACATAATCGCCTCCACTTCGCCATACGGACCCACAACGTGGGGCAACTGGGCATTGTGGGGAACATACACCTACACGATTGACCCGAGCCATAAGGATTATCCTTACAGCAGGGTTGATCCAATCGAACCGGATTCGGTCGGACTTAAGAAGCCCGACATCTCCGCTCCGGGCGAGGGTTCAACTTCCACGTACGTGAGTTCGGGCACGGGATACGGAACGTTCGGAGGAACGTCTTCCGCCACGCCTCATACCGGCGGACTTGTAGCGCTGATGCTTTCGATTAATCCCGAAATGCTTCCAAGGGATATTTCCAAGGTTATGGAATTGACCGCGGTCGAAAAAGGCGACCCGGGAAAAGATTACAGATACGGCTCGGGCAGGATTGACGC
>CAZOQR010000126.1:6411-8253 GCA_964581915.1 uncultured Ignavibacteriaceae bacterium
TCGAAAAAGGCGACCCGGGAAAAGATTACAGATACGGCTCGGGCAGGATTGACGCGCTCGCAGCGACGACATCGCCGAAGTTCACGCTTTCCGGAATCAACGGCGGAAGCAATATGGTTATGAACACTACGCTCGCTCCGAGCGACACGGCGAGAGAACTTGCAGGATTGAAAATCATTACATCCGTCAATCCTCAGGTCGGCTCTCTTAAAATGCTGAAGTTCGGAATGACGACGAACGCGTCGGCAAGCAACATAACTTCATTTGATTTGTACTTCGACAAGGATAAAAACAATCTCGTATCGGCAGGAGACGTGAAACTGAAATCTATACCTTTTACAACGGGTCCGCTCACGTTCGACAGCATAAAGTTTAAGTTCATCGATTCATCGAGGACTCTGATTCTCGCGGCGAGAACTACTTCGTCCGCTACAGGCTCTATGAACGTGAATCTCGGAATAACGGACACGAATCAGGTGATAGCGTATTACACTACGCGTCCTTTCTCGACGAACTTCCCGTTCGGCTCGGTAACGGGTGTTACTAATCCCGAACAGACGCTTACGTATTCGCTTTCTCAGAACTATCCTAATCCTTTCAATCCTTCGACTGTTATTAGTTATTCGATAGCGAAGGAGTCGTTCGTTTCAATTAAGGTTTATGACCTGCTCGGACGCGAAGTAGCGACGCTCATAAACTCTAAGAAACAGCCCGGCAATTATCAGGTCGAATTCGATTCACGCGATTACAAGAACCTGTCTTCGTCTATGTATTTCTACAGGATTCAGGCAGGCGATTTTACAGATGTAAAAAGAATGATGCTGATTAAATAATAGCGCTATTTATTCGAAGTCCCGATAACGTAGCAAATCGGGAATGATGATAAAATAATAATCGTATCAATCATAATAAAAAGACGTTTTCCTTTCGGAAAACGTCTTTTATTATTTGCATTCCTTCCTTATCGGAATTATTTTATGAGGGTTACAATGATTGATTTGATATAATTATCCGTTTCCATTCGTACGAAATAATTTCCCGATGAGCAATCCGCCGCGTCCCACATAATCTCATAAACTCCGGGAGTGACGCGGTCATTAAGGAGAGACCTGATTAATCTTCCCGATGTATCGTAAACGTTTAATCTGACGAGCGAACTTTTCGGCACCTTGAATTTCACCTTCGTCGTTGGATTGAAAGGATTCGGATAGTTGCCTGATAGTTCGTATCCCGCGGGATTTTCGGATTCCGATTGTTTAATTCTTATTACCTGTGACGATGAGAGCAGTCTTGAAAGCGGACCGCCGTATGCGCCTATGTCGTTTCTAAGAGTTCCTCTGGACGGGAATTTCGCGTAACCGGGATTACCCGCGTCAGGAGGGTCGTTGAATACCGACGCAGAATCTCCCGCGTCAATGCAGGGAGAATTATCGGCGAGCACATAATTCGAGTCGGTGAATAACGGATATGAAGAAATGTTGCCCGTTCCCGCGTAACCGTTTTCAACGTCGCAGTAAGAAATATTCAGAGCGCCTCCGCCCGCCGCCAATACCTGCGTAGGAGAGTTACCCCAGATTATGTTATTTTTCAAATAGAGAACAGCATTCCACGCCGCCAGTACGCCGCCTGTGCCCGCAGTCCCTGAATTGTGTATGATTGTATTGTTCTCGATGAACTTGAACGTGTTCGCGCGGTTTGAGTTTGCCCAGATGCCCGCGCCCGAATTGTACTGGCTGCTTTCGGTGTTATAGCAGATGACGTTGTTCTTTATGAAACAGCCGGTATAATTCAGAACGATGCCCGCTCCGTACTTCGCCTTGTTGTAAAGAATTATGTTGTTCA
>CAZOQR010000127.1:0-8210 GCA_964581915.1 uncultured Ignavibacteriaceae bacterium
CATCGAATAGATCCGTAGGTGCGGCATCGAATAGATCCGTAGGTGCGGCATCGAAAAGAGTCCCGTAGGGACGACAGTGTTTTAGAAAAAAAGAAATCAAATATTCAGAGTCCCGTAGGGACGACAGTATATACTGCCGACCCTACGGGTCTCAAACAAAAAATAATCTCTTGTTCTAAAATAATGTCGTCCCTACAGGACTAAACCATTCGGAACTAAAACCTTCGGGACCAAAACCAAGGGACCAAAACCTTCGGGACCAAAACCTTCGGGACCAAAACCAAGGAACCAAACCGCTAATCGGACGGAATAACAAAAAACCGTCAGAACCTAAGTCCTGACGGCTATCGAAATTTTTAACTAAAAAATTTATCTGCCGAATATCAGCAATGCAAGGAGAAGACCTATGTTCAGCACAAGACCGAACTGCATATTGAACTGCGCGGTCATCATCAGATGTTTCGTCCCGAGTTCCCATCTCGGCATTCCGTCTTCGGGAATATGCTTGATAATCTTCACGAGTTTCAGCGCTGACGGAAGAGTAATGATATTTAGCAGAGCGAGCCACGGCAGAAGTTTCAGCGCGACAAAAATCATTATTGACGCGTACGCCCCGAAGATAAGAACGTAATACATGTACTTTGATAATTGCTCGCCTATAAGTATCGGAATCGTTTTCACTCCGAACACCCTGTCGAATTTCATATCCCGTATGTTGTTAGCGTGAAGTATCGCGATTATAAGCAGCCCTATCGGCGTTGAAAGCACGACGGGCAGCCAGGAGAATTCTCTTACCTGAACGTAGTACGCGCCGAGCGTCATTCCCACGCCGAACGAAAGAAACACCATCACGTCGCCGAGAGCCTTGTATTTCAAAGCGAACGGATTGGCGGTGTAATAAATCGCCGCGAGAAGTCCGAAAATCATAAGATACAGAACCCATACACCGCACATCACCCAGAGGACTACTCCGATAACGCAGGCGAGAATGAGCGAGCCGAAAGCAAGCGCTTTCATAGTGCTCATCGATACGTAACCTTTCGAAAGCACGAGCGAGCCTCCGTGCGGTATGCCGATTTCGGGGTCTTCCTTGTCAAGACCCTTCTTGAAATCATAAATGTCGTTCACGACATTCGAGCCGATGTGCACGGACAACGCCCCTATTAAAGTCAAAGCAAAAATAATGAAATCGAATTTTAGTCCCGGATGAAACAGCACCGATAAAAGCGAGCCGTAAAATACGGGTATGACCGACGCGGGAAAAGCGTAGGCGCGGGCTGTCATCAGGAAAAGACTCAAGCCTTTGGGTGTTTTTGTATTATTATCCATAGATTAATTTATTCTTCTGCTATTAGAACAAAAAATACGTTCGGGAAGTTTTAAAAATCAGAAATGAAACTACCCATCTGCAGCAAAATAGAAGTAATGCGCGAATAATTCCATACAATTAATTTACGGGATTGATAAAACAGGAGATTAGAGATGCGCTTTACCTCCCCGGCGACGCGGAAAAATATCCATTACGAGAGAGAAGAATTATTCGTTCATATTTGATTGAATTGTTTTGAATAAAATGGTATTATAATTTGAAACAACGGAAAGCAAAACATAGTAATAAAATTGGGATGAGCACCGTTCCTGTAAATACGGATTTGATTCTCGACCGCGTTGAAAAACGTGTTTACGGAATTTACAAGAAAGAAAGTTTGCTGAATTTTCTTAACGGCATCTTATACGTATTTTCGATTTTCGTCTCTCTTCCGGTTATTCTGTCTTTGCTCGAATCGGCATTTCATTTTTCTCAGGCTGTCAGGACGATAATCTTCGCGTCTTATTCGGTTTCCCTGATTTTCTCATTTGGATACGCCGCTGCGGGATATTTTTACAGGACGTCGAGAAAGCGGTTCAATCCCGTTTATTATTCGTCGAGAGTCGGAAGTCACTTTCCCGCTGTTCGCGACAGGCTGTCAAACGCGATTTCTCTTTACAGAAAAAGGAACGAAGACTCTTACACTTCAAGAGAACTCGTAAGCGCGAATCTCCGGAAGACCGCCGAAGACACCGAGCGGATTAACCTTGAGGAATTCATAAGTTACTACAGGACAAGAAAAAGAATTTATGCTCTCTTAACCGTCATTACAATTGCGTCCGTCCTGTTTCTTCTCACTCCCCTTTCGGATTCACTGGGCAGGCTGATAAATTTCGGAAAGAACTACGGCGGAATGACGAACACCGCGGGAACCGAAAACGGAAAAGATGACGCGTTCATTAAATCGTTCAGGATTACAATCGAATATCCCTCTTACACGAAACTCCAACCGAAGACACTGGAAGAAAACGCGGGCGATGTCGTCTGCATAGAAGGAAGCGTGTTGAAGTTCAGCGTCACGACGGCAGAGGAAATGTCGGAAGCGGGTATCGATTACAACGGCGTTTATTCCGCTTTTAAAATCAGCGGCAGCGCCGCGGAAGGAAGCGTCATTGCAGGCAGGGAAGGATACTACAGGTTCATGCTGAAGAACAGCGAAGGACGTGAAAACACGGGCAGGAAAACATATTCCGTCAAACTGATGCCGGACTCGCCGCCTGAAATAAAGATTGTTTTTCCCGGCGAGAGCGAATACAATATTTTCGGAAGCGGAGAAGTTGACCTGAAGACTGTAATTTCAGACGACTTCGGATTTTCAAAATTAATGCTGTACCACAGGAAAAGCGGCGTAATATCGTCAGCGTCGAACGGGTATTCGGGAACGGTAATTCCGATAAATAATCCCGACGCCACGTCTCTCGAAATAACGTATCCCTGGCTGATTCAGGGCTTGCAGCAGGGCGCGAGATACGAGTATTACCTCGAAGTAACCGATAACTCCGGAAAGACAGCGCGCACGGAAACAAGATTCATCGTGTATAACACGACCGCTTCATACCTTAAAAAAACCGAAAGCACTACGAAAGACATAAAATCGGATTTAAAGACCCTGCTTGAAAACGTTGAGAAACTTCAGCAGGAAATAAACGACATCAAAAGCAATCCCGAAGAGAACGCGGTTAACGAGCAGAGAAAGAAGGAGTTGCAGACAAAGGTTGAGAACGTTCAGAAAAACCTCGATGCCGTTCAGAACAAGATTGACCAGACGCTCAGGGAACTTACTCAAAATCCCGTGCTGAGTGAAAAGACTCTCGAACAGTTCATGAAACTTCAGGAGTTGTTCAACAAGATAAACACGCCCGAGTTCAGGGAAATGCTCCGCAAACTGCAGGAGGCGATGAAGAAGAACACCGAGCAGTTCAAGCGCGATTTGAACGATATGAAGTTCGATGAAGAGGCGTTCAGAAAGCAACTCGAGCAGGTGATGGAACTTATGAAGAAGATTGAGAACCTTCAGAAGATGGGAGACCTGACTCAGAAACTCGACGACATGACAAAGATGCAGGACGAACTAAGGAAAGAAACAGAACAGACGCAGAAGAACAACGACAGCAAGATGAACACTCTCGCGGACAGGCAGAAGGATATAAAGGAAGACTTTAACAAGTTCAAGCAGGATATGAAGGACCTCATAGACAAGATGAAGGACACGAAGAATGAAATGGATACCAAAAGCCTCGAAAATCTTTTGAAGAAAATGAACGAGCGTCAGACAGAAAACAAGATGCAGAAGTCTTCAAGCGAATTGTTCAAGGGACAGAAAGAGCAGTCGGAAAGTACGCAGAAGGACATATCCGGGGATATGAACGAGTTCAACCGGGAAATGCAGGATAACCTCGAAGGCGCGATGAACAACATGGATTTGAACAACAAGATGATGGACAGGATGAAGAGCATTAAAAAGAACCTCGAGAGGCTTTCGGAGCAGGAACAGGATTTGAAGGACGAAACCGGAAAACTTGACAAAGAAGACAGAGAAGATTTCAGCGAATTATCCAAAGAGCAGAATTCAATCAAGAAAGACCTGACATCGAACATAGAAGATTTGATGAACATGACAAAAGAGGGAATGCAGTTGTCGCCCGAACTCGGCAAGGAACTGGGCGGCGCGCACAACAGCATGAACAAGTCGGAAGGCAATCTTAAAAACGGCGAGAAAAATCCCGCGATGAGCAATCAGGGAAAAGCGATTGAATCGCTTAACAATGCCGCGAAGATGCTCGGCGATATGCTTGACCAGATGGGAAAACAGCAGGGCAAGGGCAAAAAAGGCGAAGGAAGAATGGGGCAACTGATGCAGCGGCTCGGGCAGTTGATAATGATGCAGCAGGGAGTTAACGGCAAGATGAGCAACATGGGGCAGAACGGAAAGACCGGACGCGACGGCAAGGGCGGACAGGAAGAACTGTCGCAGGAGCAGCGGGAAGCGCTTGACAAACTGAGACTCGAACAGTATCAGATTCAGAAATCCCTCGAGGAACTCAATGCCGAATTCGAAAAAGAGAAAAACAGGTCGGGCGAGAAAATGCTCGGCGACCTTAAAGAAGTCGAGAAGGAAATGCTTGAATCCGTAAGACAGATGAGCGAATACAACGTGGACACAAAACTTCTCGAGCGTCAGAACAGGATTCTCTCAAGAATGCTCGACGCGCAGTTGTCGCAGAGAGAAAAGGATTACGAGCAGAAGCGCGAGTCGAAACCCGGAGATGACGTCACGAGAAAATCACCGTCGGAATTCGTTATAAGCGGACCGAGAACGGAAAACGCTCTTAAAGAAGACCTTCTCAGAATGGAAAAACAGGGATACACCGAAGACTACGAAAAACTTATTATCGAATACAACAAACTCATAAAGAAATAACTCAGTACTTTTTCAGCCACAGAGAAAAGAACACGTCATACACCATATACTTTCCGCCGTCGTTCAGCAGTATTTCCTTTTCAAGGAGCGACGCGAGCGCCCGCTGTATGCTGCTCGGAGACTTCAGACCGTATTTGCCGACGAACTCCGACGCGAGCGGTTTTTCAACGCTCCCCTCTTTCGCGACCGCCTTGAGCAGACGCCATTGCGTGTCCGTAAGAAGGTTTCTGTAATTATTATACACGGGCTGGTTTTCGAGAAGTATCTCGTCCAGCGTGACGCGAAGCATATTATCGCTTCCCCTGAACTGTTTTGAATAAAGACGGTTGCAGAAATACTGGACGTAGTACGTGTGGCAGCGGCAGGAATCAAGCACGAAGTCCGCCTGTTTTTCTTCGATTTTCATTCCGCCCGCCTTGAACTTTCCCGTTATGAATGATTTGTATTCCTCCCTGCTTATTTCTCCGAGATAAAGATGCTGGGTGCTTCTGTAGAAAGGACTCGCAGCGTCATTGAAAATCGCCTCCATCATTCCCTTGCTGCTTCCGCAGAATATGAAATTAATGTTCCTGCAGTTCTGAAACAGAGAGCGCAGAACCGATTCCGTATTTTTTTCGGGAAACCTGAGTATCGACTGAAACTCGTCGAACGCGATGAGAACTTTCCTGCCGCTCTTTTCGAGATAAGACAATATCCCTTCGAGACTTTCCTGCTTTCCGGCCGCGCTGCCGATTCCGAACTTGATTTCGGGCTTGCCCGTGTACGGGTCAACGGAAAGCGACGCGTTTACCGCGCGGAGCAGCGCCGCGATTTTCTTCGGGAAGGTTTTTACGGTAAACCCGAAATGACGCGTTACCGCGTTCGCGAGAAGCAGAGCGAGGTCCTGCACGGAAGCGGCGGGGAACAGGTCAACGTATACGCAGTCCGCCTCTTTTCCGAGAGAGGAAAACAGATGCTTTACAAGCGAGGATTTGCCCATTCGCCTGAGCGAATACAGCGTGACGTTGCGTCCGTTACGGAACGCTTCTTTAAGTTTCGCGAGTTCGGCTTTCCTGTCGCAGAAATAACCCGCTCCCGCGAAACCGCTTACTATGAAAGGATTCATAATTATGCGTTTTGCGTTATGCATAATGCATAATTAATTTTAAATTTTAAATGCTAAATTTTAAATTGAATGCCGTTACGCATCTTCCCGCGAGCGGAATGAGGAGATTGGCGGATTTATTCCGGGGATTTATACTTCAAACCGCTTCCCAACTTCGTTAATAGAAAAAAGGGATGCAAAGCATCCCTTTTCTCCGGTTTCCGGTCATTGCCGGAACGATTAATATCTTTATGTTACGGAAATATACCGAGGTCCATGTACGAGACTGCAATCTTGTCTATCGCCTGAACGAAAGCCGCCGTCCTGAAACTGTCAATCTTCGGATTCTTTACTTTAATTTCGCGTATCTGGTGATAAGCCATTATCATCGTATCCTCGAGACCCGAGTTAACGAGGTCGAGTTCGTTCGGTCCAGTTATGACGACGTTCCTTTGTGTCTGCGTGAGTTTTTTCCCTGTCAGGTTTTCAACCACGTTGACCATGTTCGTGTGAGTCGCCTCGTCGTACCTTCTGTCCATTCTGCCGAATGAAACGTGCTGGAGGTTCTTCAGCCATTCGAAGTACGACACGGTAACGCCGCCTGCGTTCGCGTACATATCCGCGAGCACGAGAATGCCCTTCTTCAGAAGTATCTCTTCCGCTTCCGCGGTTACAGGTCCGTTCGCGCCTTCGACTATAATCTTCGCCTTGATGTTCGCGGCGTTATTTATCGTAATCTGATTTTCGAGCGCTGCGGGAACGAGTATGTCGCACTCGAGTTCGAGCACCTCGCCGGGTGTTTTAAAATTTTTCGCTTTCTTGAAATTGAGTATCGAGCCTGTTTCTTTTCTGTGCTTGAACACGTCTTCGACGTTTAGTCCGTTCGGGTCATAAATTCCGCCTTCTCTTTCAGCAAGTCCAACTATGACGGCGCCGCCTTCGTTTTGCATCAGGTATGCGGCCCAGTAGCCCACGTTGCCGAGTCCCTGAACAATGACCTTCTTGCCTTCAAGCCCCTGTGTGAGTCCGAGTTTTTTCATATCTTCTTCCACGCGGCATGCCTCGCGCGCGGCGAAATACACGCCTCTTCCTGTGGCTTCTTTTCTTCCGAGAATCCCGTGCTGGCTAAGCGGTTTTCCCGTCACGCAAGCCATCGAATCCGTCTGGCTCGTGTTTGACGAATTGAAAGTCGCGTAAGTATCTGCTATCCACGCCATTTCTCTCGGTCCCGTGCCGTAGTCGGGCGCGGGGACGTCGATTCCGGGTCCTATGAAATTTTTCTTTATAAGTTCAGATGTGTATCTTCTGGTTATTCTCTCGAGTTCAGACGCCCTGAATTTCGACGGCTCGACCTTGATGCCGCCCTTAGCGCCTCCGAAAGGAACGTTGACAACGGCGCATTTGTAAGTCATCAGCGCGGCGAGGGCTTTCACTTCGTCCTCGTTCACCATTTCGCTGTAACGAATGCCGCCCTTCACGGGGAGCATGTGGTGCGAGTGTTCCACGCGGTAAGCGTCAATCGTGATGTAGTTGTCGTCATCGAGTCTGAGGGGAAACTGAAAATGATAAATTGAATTGCACATTTTTATCTGCTGAAGCAAACCCGCGGGGTAGTTCAGGTGTTTTGCGGCTTTATCAAAAAAATTACACACATCCGCAAAGAAATTTGTATTCTCCATAAAAGTGAGTTTATTTTAATTTTGACAATGTATAAAAATTTTCAAGAAAATAAAACATTATTTATAAAAGACATCCGCTTCCATTGGATTGAAAGAGGAAAACGGAAAGCAATGTCATTTTACTTTTTGAACCTCGCAATACATAACAGACAAAATTCCAAAATAATGCCATAAAAAAACAGGCTTTAATTTTTAAAGCCTGTTCACACAAGTAAAACATTTTTTATATTTATGAAAGTAGAAACATTATTCGTTGACGACTCTCGTGCGCGAGAGCGAATCGTGCAGCCAGTTTCCGCCTATGTAAAGAACGGGTTCGAGCGGAATGAATCTTGATATTGTTCTGACGAGCATTTGCTGCGTCGTTGGTTTTTCGCCGTTTTCCGAAACGACCTTTGTTTTTGTCAGCATTTTACCGACGGTTTGTCCGAGAGACGATTCCAGTCCGTAGAAATAAGTGAATATCAATGCGAGGTCAAACAGGTTCCTCGCGTCGTGCACGTGAAGTATCGAGAGTATGAAGTAGAACTTGTTGAAAATGATTATTAGCGATATGACAATTGCCGCGTCAATCATAAAGTTAAGGAATCTTTTCACTCCTTCGGCTTCGACCAGCGCCTTTGTCGTCGCTCCGCTGTTGCTAATCTGCGTATCCAT
>CAZOQR010000128.1:0-8130 GCA_964581915.1 uncultured Ignavibacteriaceae bacterium
CGGGCGGGAACGTCCGTCGTCGGACCTACTGAACTGTACGACGCCCTGTTTCCCGCGCTGTCGAGCGCGCCGACAGTCAGAATGCTGTCAGCGTCAGCCGGACCGCCAAGAGTATTGTGCGAGGAGTTATATCCGTCGTTTCCCGCGGAATTGCTTACGAGTATCCCGTGCCTGGCTGCAATAACAGCGGCGAGTGATATCGGCATCGTGCGTCCGTTCATATCAGTCCAGGAATAACTCGTATAGGGCGAATCGAATGTGAGATAACCGAGTGAACTTGAAATGACGTCCGCTCCGAGACTGTCGACCCATTGAGCCGCCGCAATCCAGTGGTCCATTTCGGCAGGAGTCTCCGTCGGATCGACTTCTGTCCTGCAAAGGATGTAACTCGATTTAAAGGCAGGGCTTATCATCTGGCCGGGCTTGTACGCGGCGCACAGCGAGAAAGTCGCCTGACCGTGAGAGTGCGAAGCGAGATTCACGGTGTCTCCCGTCTGGAAATCCTTTTTCTTTATTATTCTGGTCGGTAAGGTAGAGAAAACTTCGTGATTCAGGTTCTGATACCCCGCGTCAAAATTTGCAACGAGTATTCCCTGTCCGTATATTCCCTGATTATGCGCGTAATTCACTTTTATCTGTGTTACCTGCCAGGAAGCCGAACCGTAATTCATTGAATCAACATTGGGATTATCGTACTCCTGCGGCTGTGAAAATGTTTCCGGAGCGTTGTCAGGGAGTTCTTCTTTCGTCATTCTGAACCTTTCGACAATATCAAGACTCTTAACACAACTAAGCGCGGCGAGTTCATCGACCTGCGATTTCGTCACTTCGGCGGAAATGCTGTTAAGCCATTTAAGTTGATTTCTCACTTTCAGCGTATGCCCGGCGGCTTCGTTCACGTACGGCTGGTATAAAGGCACATCAGTGAAGTCAACGAGCGAGCCTGCGGGAAGGACTTTCTTTCTTCTTTCGATTGACCTTTCCGAAACGAGCGATGAAGGATTTGAAAGATATTTCTGTACATCAGGTCCTTTGTCATCAAAATACACATAGATTACCAATTTATCTTCCTGCGATGTCTTAATAACGTGCTGCAGCCGTTCGGAAATTTTATTATTGTAAGGTTTTACTGCCGTAAATATCAGGGTAACGGCAACAAGTATGAAAACGAGTGATAGTACTTTCTTCATTCTGCGATTTTTTAAATTCTATAAATTTAAACATATTATTTTATATAAAATACAACGAAATTACGGGAATTTAAATTACAATTTTAAAAACGATATATGAACGACTGGGTAAAGGAAATTGACATTGCAATAACGGTTTGCGACAAGAACGGCATCATTCTTTCGATGAACGATAAGGCGCTCAGCACTTTCAAGGATGACGGCGGCGAAAAGTTAATTGGTACGAACGTTCTGGACTGCCATCCGGAACCTTCGCGCACGCAGTTGTCGGGAATGCTTAAAAACGGAACGAAGAACGTTTACACGATTGAGAAAGCGGGGCAGAAAAAACTAATTCTTCAGTCGCCGTTCACAACGGACAGAAAATACAGTGGGTTTGTCGAGTTCTCTTTTGAAATACCGCAGGAAATGAAGCATTTTGTCAGGGATAAGTCCTGACGAAGTTCCTGTACAGTTTCCATTTTCCTGAAGTTGTAATTAAATTGAAGTTGTTCAGCGAATCCTTCATATCGCTTCTCAAAATTATGTAATCCGCGGCGGAATAGTAACTTCCGAAATCAAAATCATTTCCGTCGAGCCATTCTCTGTACTGGGGCAGAACGCTTTTGGGAGTGTTTCTTTTGATAAGACCGAATTTATAATCGACAAGCCCCGTTGTTACTCCTCCTTTCCACACCGTGAAGTACATCGGGAAATGTGTCCAGATTTTACGTCCCCGGAAATCGTTGTCTTTAATCACGCCCGCAAGTACGAGTTCCCTTCCCGCCGGAAATATTCCTTCATTAAAGTCACGGGACTCATCGCGGAAATCGTTCATGTAATCAAATAATATCGCGCAATGCACAGATACAATAAACAACACAACCGCCGTTACATATCTGTTCGGGCGGGCGGTGTCCTTCGAAGCCGGAAACAGCGCGCCTGACGCGGCGACCATCAGCAGGAGAACTATTACCGAAAATCGTTCGAAAATTATGTTCTGACCGTTAATGTTGTCCGGAAGAATCAGGTAACAGGCAGCAGACACCGCAAGCAGCACAAAAACATATTTGAGGTTTTCATTCAGACCGCTGAAATATTTTTTTATTCCGATTACGAATAACGTAACTATCGAAAGAGACACAAAAGCCGCGTATGCGATTCCCGTTTCGCCTTTAAAAAGAAAGAAACTGTCAAGAATAAAGAAAATTCCAAATCTTCGCAACAGAGAACCCGCATAATCGCCGAGGTAATAGTTGGTCAGAAACGCCGTCAGAGACGAACCGCCCTGCGAATCAACATTATACGCCAGATACATAACAGCCGTTAAAGGAATCAGAGTGACGAAGAAAACGATCCACGAACGAATCCTCCTGAATGAATATACGATTTGCAGTACTGTAAAAACGAGAGCCGCGAAAATCGCGGATTGAAAATGGAGCGAAAAAAGGAGCAGGAGCAAAGGGGGTATTGCGAAAGCGTACAGGTTTCGCCTTTTGACAAAGTAGAGGAAATAAACGGAAAAAATAAAAAAAAGAACAGGAACCGACATCGTGTATCCCGTGAATCCCCAGTGAACGCTGTAATGGACAATGAACAGAAACGACAAAATCGAGAAGAGTTTATTGCCTTCGAACAGGCGAATCAGCACAAGCATCGATAATGGCAGAAGGACAACATACACCGCGTAATAAATCCTGTTCGCGGTTTCTACGTCAGGAAATATCCCCGAGGAACAGAAGAACGTATGGAAAGTATTCGACTTAAGGTAAGACGGAATCACATAAAACTTTTCAAACAAAAAACCGCCGACGCCGAAATTCTTAACGATAAAAGATTCAGCAAGGTGAAAAGGCAAATCCGCAAAGGGCAGCAGCGGCAGGCATATCACCCAATAGAGATTGACTGCCGTAAAAACGGCAAGGGATATTAATGTTGTTTTTTTCAATCAGGAATTTTTAAAATCGATTCAGCGCATATCGTTTCAAGAAAAATCCCCTCTTCCGAGGGGATTTTATTTGTCAAAAAAACAGAACTAAATGCTCACACTTAAATGTCAAAGGTAATCTTCAACCGGCGGACAGGAGCAGACCAGATTCCTGTCTCCGTACGCGTCGTTTATCCTGCCGACAGTGGGCCAGAATTTTCCTGTCCTCAAAGCGTCAACAGGGAACGCGGCTTTCTCTCTTGAATAGGAATGTTCCCATTTGTCCGAGCATACGGATTCGCAGGTATGCGGAGCGTTATGCAGGACATTATCCGTTTCCTCAGCGATTCCCTTCTCCACCTCGTCAATTTCTTCACGAATCTTAATCATCGCTTCGCAGAACCTGTCGAGTTCCTCTTTAGATTCGCTTTCCGTCGGTTCAAACATAAGCGTTCCGCCGACAGGGAAAGAAACCGTCGGAGCGTGGAATCCGTAATCCATCAATCTCTTGGCAATATCTATTACATCAACCTTCGCGCTGTGTTTGAACTCTCTCGTATCAAAAATCAGTTCGTGCCCTACCCTGCCGTTCTTTCCGGTGTAAAGCACCTTATAATATCCCTGAAGTTTATCCTTGACGTAGTTCGCGTTCAGAATCGCCATCTTCGTTGCTTCCGTAAGTCCTTCGCCGCCCATCATTTTTATGTAAGCGTAAGGAATAACGAGGACGCCCGCGCTGCCGTAAGGCGCGGATGAGACAGAAGAAATTCCTTGTTCGCCGCCTGTCTTTACGAAAGGATGCGCCGGCAGATACCCGGTAAGGTGTTTCGCTACCGCTATCGGACCGACACCCGGACCGCCGCCGCCGTGAGGAATAGAGAAGGTCTTGTGAAGGTTAAGATGGCACACGTCCGCTCCTATCTTTCCGGGGCTCGTGAGTCCTACCTGAGCATTCATGTTGGCTCCGTCCATATAAACCTGACCGCCGTTCGCGTGTATTACATCGCAGAGTTCGACAATGGATTCTTCGAATACTCCGTGAGTCGAAGGATAAGTAACCATTATGCCGGCGAGGTTGTTTTTATTTTCTTCCGCTTTTCTCTTCAGGTCTTCCATATCAATATTTCCGTGGTCATCGCATTCGACTACAACGACTTTCATTCCCGCCATAACAGCGCTTGCCGGATTAGTTCCGTGCGCGGAATGCGGAATAAGAATCACGTTCCGTTGCGTGTCTCCCCTCTTAATGTGATATTCCCTTATTACCATAAGTCCCGTGTATTCGCCCTGCGCGCCCGAATTCGGCTGGAACGAAATTGCATCGAAGCCGGTTATTTCGCACAAATCTTTTCCTAAATCGTTAATCATTTCTGCATATCCTTTCGACTGGTCAGCGGGAGCAAACGGATGTATGTTCGCTATTTCGGGATAAGTAACTCCGAACATTTCAGTCGCGGCGTTCAGTTTCATCGTGCAGGAGCCGAGCGGAATCATCGAGCCTGTAAGAGAAAGGTCTTTATTCTCAAGAGATTTTATGTAACGCATCATTTCCATTTCGGCGTGATATCTGTTGAAAATCTTGTTCGTAAGATAAGGCGTCGTTCTTTTCAGACTTTCGGGAATATACTTTCCGTATAACTGTTCGTCGCTGGAAAGTTTTTCAACGGCGTTAATGTCTTCCCTGCCTGTAAACAAGGAAGCAAGAACCGCTACGTCAGCCGATGAAGTCGTTTCGTCGATTGAAATTCCGATGAAGTCCCTGCCGTACCTGAGGTTAATCTTCAGGGCGTCTGCTTTTTTCCAAACGTCTTTGATAGTATTTTCGTCCGCTTTGATTTTCAGCGTATCGAAGAAATTCGTATTCAACTGTTCGAAGTTTGCCGCTGAAATCAGTTCGTTAAGCGAAGCGGCGTATTTGTGAATTCTCGCGGCAATATTTTTAATGCCTTCGGGACCGTGATATACGGCATACATACCCGCCATAATAGCGAGGAGCACCTGAGACGTGCAGATATTGCTTGTCGCCTTTTCCCTCTTTATATGCTGTTCCCTTGTCTGCAGAGCCATTCTGAGCGCGCGTTTATTGTGCACGTCGATTGAAATTCCGATGATTCTTCCTGGAATCTGTCTTTTATACTCTTCTTTAGTCGCGAAGTACGCGGCATGCGGACCGCCGAAGCCAAGAGGAATGCCGAAACGCTGCGTAGAACCCACGGCGATATCGGCGCCCATGTCCGCGGGTGTTTTAAGCAAGGCAAGACTCATTAAATCCGCAGCGACTATAGTGTTTATTCCTTTTGATTTCGCCTTTGCGAAAAACTCCGTGTAATCGTAAACCTGTCCTTCGGAGGCGGGATTCTGAACGAGCACAGCGAAAACGTCGTCAGTTAGTTCGAAAGTCCTGTGATTGCCTATGACGACTTTCACGCCGACAGGCACCGCTCTTGTTTTTACAACTTCGATGGTCTGCGGATAGCATTCTTCGGAGACGAAAAACACATCAGCGTTCGCTTTCGGGCCTTTCCTGAGCGATTTTGTCATAAGCATCGCTTCCGCCGCCGCGGTACCCTCATCGAGAAGCGAGGCGTTGGATACGTGAAGTCCGGTCATATCCGCGATGACTGTCTGGTAGTTTAAAAGCGCCTCGAGCCTGCCCTGCGATATCTCCGCCTGATAAGGCGTGTATTGAGTGTACCAGCCGGGATTCTCAAAAATATTTCTCTGAATCACTGCAGGAAGCACTGCAGGGAAATATCCCAGCCCGATATAATTCTTATAAAGTTTATTCTTTGAGGTTATATCTCTCAGTTTGTTTAAAAATTCATACTCGCTCATTCCGCTGCCCGTATTCAGGGTTTTATCCGCTCGTATATTTTCAGGAACCGTTTCGTCGATTAATTTATCAAGTGATTCCGCTTTTACAACCTTGAGCATTTCATCCAAGTCATTATTTCTCGGACCGATATGGCGGGACTTAAAACTGTCAAAGACCGGAGTGTTATTCATATGATATAATTTAAATTTGAGTTTAGATTCATCAATATAAAATTATTAATCAATAATCTAAATTCAGAAATTCGTGACAAAGGAGAATCACAACTAATGGGGAAACGGGCGTGTACACTTTTCAACGCGGTTAATCAATGCCCTTTTTAATTTTTTGATAATTGAGTAACTTAAAAGATATATTTGATTATGATAACGAAACCAAAAGGGACACTTGATTTCCTGCCGGATGACGCATTCAGGCGTCTTCACGTTGAGGAGAAACTGAGGCGCATAGCGTCGGTTTTCAATTACAGGGAAATCAGAACGCCTGCATTTGAAAAAACAGAACTCTTCAAGAGAGGCATAGGCGAGGAAACGGACATAGTATCGAAGGAAATGTATTCTTTCGATGACGGCGAGTTCACTCTCAAACCGGAAATGACGGCTCCCGTTATCAGAGCATACATCGAAAACAGCCTTTACAACGTCTCCGCCGTCCAGAAATTGTATTACATATCGAACATGTTCCGTCACGAGAGACCGCAGGCAGGAAGATACAGGGAATTCTCCCAGTTCGGCGCGGAAGTAATAGGCAGCGGGGACTATTCGGCGGACGTTGATTTGATTTCGCTCGGCACCACATTCCTTTTGGAATTCGGCTTAAAAAACCTGAAGATAAAAATTAACAACATAGGCAATCTCGCGGAGAGAAAAGCGTACCTCGACGACCTTAAAAAATACTTGAGCGGTTTTACGGCGCATTTATCTTCCGAGAGCCACAGAAGACTCTTCACGAATCCGCTGCGCATACTTGATTCAAAGGACCCCCGTGATATCGAGATAGTAAAAAACGCTCCCGTTATATTAGAATATCTCGGACCCGGGAATAAAGAACATTTCAGCAACGTTCTTTCGGGACTGGAATCACTCGGAATCGTTTACGAGATTGACCATACCCTGGTCAGAGGTCTTGATTATTATACTTCTACCACGTTCGAAATAGCGTCGGACGACCTCGGAGCTCAGAATGCCGTGCTCGGCGGCGGCAGGTACGACATGCTCGTGCAGCAACTGGGCGGAAAGCCCACACCCGCGATAGGATTCGCCTGCGGGCTCGAAAGGCTGACGCTTGTACTTCAGGCGAACAACTACGTATTTCCCGAAACCGAATGTCCTGCGGTTTACATCGTCTCGTCGGGCGACGAAGCGAAGAAAAAGTCAGTTGTTCTCGCTAACGAACTTCGCAGAAACGGCATAACCTGTGAAACCGACCTGCTCGGCAGGAGCATAAAAGCGCAGATGAAAGACGCGAACAGACTCAATGCAAGATTCGTAACCGTTATCGGCGACGACGAATTAAAGACGGGTGTAGTTAAAATAAAGAGAATGAGCGACGGGTCAGAACAGGAAACAGGTATAAGCGATATTAAAAACTATAATTTTTCATGATATGAGAACAAGACAGGTACGGCCCGAAAAAATGAAGTACGAGTTCGAACTTCACATCTCGCGGGGTTACGACAAAATAAAGGAGGCGGATTACGTGCTGTTTGATTTCATTACCACGAAAATCTTCAAGAGTTTCATATACACGATTAACGTGACTCCGCAGATCGACCTGGCGAATAAAGTAATCGGCTTCCTTGTCGAGGGTCTTTCCGCGCCGGTCCTGTCAATCGCGAAATCGGGCAACGCGAGGTTTCAGTACAGGCTTTACGGCTATTCGAAGACTGAATACGAGTTAAGGCTTTCGAAACCCGATGTATGCAAAAATTTGTTTAAACTTAAAATAACTGAAAAGAGTTTAAAGATAACGAAAGAACCATCTAAAAAATTTATAAAGGTTGAGGTTTAATGTATCCGAAATTATTTGAAATAGGTCCAATATCAATACACAGTTACGGTCTGATGCTCGGAATAGCGTTTCTGATAGGCAGCACGCTGTTCTCGAAAGAACTCAAGAGGCAAAGGAAGGATGAAAATGCCGGCATCACGATTACGTTTCTCGCGATTATCGGCGGACTTCTCGGCGCGAAATTATTCTAC
>CAZOQR010000129.1:0-8102 GCA_964581915.1 uncultured Ignavibacteriaceae bacterium
GTCGCGTGCAGGTCGAGTTCGGCGATAACGGCGTCTTTCATCGGTCCTTTCACGACCTTCGCGCCAATCCAGTACTGATAATACGCAAGCCATTCGTCCGCAAGCGCCTTATTGAGAATCGTGATGAGTTCATCAACGTTCATTTTTACGATTTCGCGTCCTTTTTGTCCCATTGTGTGCTCTTTTTTTTAATAAAATAAAATTTTCGCGCGAAACCCGAAAGACATCTTTCAGTGCATTATATTTTGAAATTAAAAAGTTCTTTAATTATATTGAATTGTTCCGCAAAGGAGGCGGTTCCCGCTGAAACTGTCAACCAATCTTCGGGCGGGAGACATTGTATGCAAGATTTATTTTCATAACTTTAAATTTAAGTATATGGGCAACCCTTTATTAGAACCTTTCGAAGGCGTCACGCTCGAGCAGTGGGCTGACGTAAACGCAAAAGTCACATCGGGCACACCGGTAGAAGAAGCCATTAAACCAATAGGCATCGACATGCCGAAATGGGACCGCGCCAACAACGAATGGCTTACAAGAATGAGAAACGATACCACCTTTACAATTTCAAAAATCTACGCGGCGGCATTCAACCAGTCCGCTTCGGGCAATCTCGGAAGCGGTTCTCAGGTCAACGCCGAATCATATCCTTTCGAAAAATGGATTGAAGCGATGGTCGCGCAGGACGTGCTCGGAAAGCAGGGACGGGACGCGCAGGACGTGCTAAAAGATTTCGGACTCACGGTCGCCGATTACTCAAACATCAGCGGTTACTGGAACGGAAAAATGATGACGGATTTTTCATACGCAATGAAGATGCAGACCCTGATGAATGAATATAAGGCGAAATACGAAAGCATGTCGGGAGGCGGCAGCGCAAACGCGGACATTAAATTCTAAGTTCAGAAAACCGTTCGTTAATATTTGTTTTCATTGTACAGCGGCCGGACACGAAGACCGGTCATAACTTTATTTTATTAAAATGGGTGAAAATACTATTGCAGGAAATTTCAATTCCGAAATCGACAATGCTTTCAGGGCGGCCTGGCATTCCGAAAAGGGGGGAAGCGCGGACTGGGACAGGGTTCTTTCCTCTTACGGGGCGCTGCCCCTGACGGCTGAAGAAAAAAAATCTCTTCTGGATTCCGAAATGAAAATAACGCGCGGCGCGTTTCCGATTGAACTGCGGAGGGTATTTGAAAAAATCACTGACAGGTACAAGGCTTCTTACGGGGGCTCGTCCGAACTGGAAGCCGTACTCGCTTCGTTCGATATGGACGCAAAGGTCAAAGAATACTACCTGAAGATAAAGCCGTTCGCCGGACTCGGGGATATTTTCAAGAACGCATCGACGGGCACTTCAAAATACTCCGAAGGCCTTCAGAAAGAGAAGCAAAAGACAATTACCTGTAAAAACTGCGGGGCGCCAAGACTTGAAGAGATGCAGTACGACAACTGTCTCTTTTGCGGAAGTCCGCTTTTCGAAATTAAAAAATAAAAGCAATGGCAGGCGAAGAATTAATAAACCGCTGGGACACGTATCTCGGCAAACTTAAAGACCGTTATTCCGAAATACTCGCTCAGGCGGAAGAGCCGCTGAACGGGGTAATCGAAGGCTTGCAGTTCGACAACGTCATAATACACAACGTTAAGAACGGGCTTCACAACCAGGCCGTCCTGCAGATTTTCGAGAAAGCAGAAGAGGGCTGGGGAAAGATGCAGACAGAGATATACAAGTCGGGCAACCTCAAACTTTTAAAAGAGCAGGGCGCAAAACTTTCCGCCTTTCGCGAATGGCTGAATGCCGAATTTACAAAATTCGAAGTCGGGCTTTTCGCTCGCGCGGCAAGAAAAATTCTCGACAACGTTAACCGGCACATTGACGAGAAGAAACTGCACCGCTGCACTCAATGCGCCGCCGAACTTCCGATAAACGTTTATTCCTTCATGGCGGTGAACATCAAATGCGACAGTTGCGGCTCCGTAAACACGTACCAGCCCGATGACAGGGTAAGGGCGCTGGAGTATTACGTTCTGGAACCGCTCGCCGAAGAATGCGCGCTTGAACCTAAACTACGTATGGAATTTGACAAGAGCGCGGGCAAGGAGTATTTCACGAAGTACTACACTTTTCTGATGGACAACGTTCCCGAGAAACGGGAATCGTTCAAGAGGACAATGGACGAAAGGCTTAACAACCCGTTCTTCGGTTAAATTCTATTCACGATAAAACGGGCGGCGGAAAAATTTTCCGCCGCCATTATTGTTTAAAATGCCGATATTATTCCCAGAGAAACTTTCGAGGTTTTTGTATCCTTTATGTAAGTGTATTCTCCCACGAGTCTGACGTTGCGGGCAAGAAGATAATTCAGCGTTCCCGTGTAACTCTGATAGTTTAACTCCTTGAAATCCGAATCGACGTAATTGTAAAGCAGCGAACCTGTAACCCGGCTCTTGTCGCCGTTCGGAGAAAAGAGAAGTTCTACAAATCCCCCGTTTGTTTTTACTCTTTCTGCAGGTTTTATTCCCGTCATGCCGGGATTCATATCGCTTCTGTAGACATACTGCGCGTTGAGTTCCACCTTGTCGTTTCCGAGCGTCAGGTCGGCTCCCGCCATATAGAGTTCGTTCGACACTGAATCCAGTTGCTCTTTCCCGTAATATCCGAATCCTCCGATTCTAAGGAACGGCGTCACTTCCTGCGAGACCCTGAACATCGCGTTCTTGTACTTGTCAACGTCGAATACGTCCTTCGTGTCAATACCGCTTCCGTTAATAACTTCCAGCGCGAAGTCCGTCTTCGTCGGAGCGCCGTACGTGAGCATCAATCCTCTGTCATACTTCAAATTAGCCATCGAGCGTCCGGGTGTTGTCGCGTAAATCTTATAATCTTCAAGTTCGGTTCTCAGTTCGCGCTTGAAGAGCGGATCGGAAATCTGGAACTGTCCCGCGTACAAGTCCATATCAATTTTCTTAGAAAAAACATTGTTGAACATTACAAAGGCGTCTTCGATTCCCGCAACGCTTCCGCGTTCGCTGAAGAAGAAATAAAAGTAATATGAAATGTCCTTGTATATGTTCCCGCCCGAAAGCAGTTTAAGAATGTACGGTGAACGAAAATCGGGATTCACGTCCCTCGCGTTTTCATACTGTCCGTAAAGTTCGAAACGAAGCGCGACAGGAATTTCGCGCATCAGCGTAAGCAGTTCATCGCCCGTGTTTTTAAAGAACCTTGCAGGTTCCTTGTCGGGCAACTGAAATCCGTTAGCCGCGAAATCCTCGCCGTAAGGTTTTAGTTTTGGAAACGGCGAGTGGCACACGTTGCACGACATGTTGTATTTTCTCGCGAAAGCAGGAATGGCGCTTGAATCCGCATAGAACCCCGCGATGAAAGCCGTAATGAATAGTGTAATTATTATTTTCTTCATTTTTTTATCCTCTTTTTTAATCGTCGACAACCGTCAGGTAAGTTTGATGAAAGTTAACTTCAATTATTTCCGCTTCTTCCTTCGGCACTCCGAGGTATTCCGCCACGGGTGTCGGAAGTTTCTGGTAATTAAGCACCGCCTTTACTGTAAGCGTACCGAGTTCAACATCGTCGGGAAGAATCCAGGTGAACGTTTCTGATTTTGCTTCGCGAGGACCCAAACGGTAATCGGGTCCGAAAGACGCCGTGTTCCACTGCTGTATTGTCATTCGCCCCTGCGGGTCAAGATACGGCATTCGGAAAATCCTGTCGCCTTCAGGTATTCCGTCGCGCTGAATTCCCGCAAACCCCGGTATATCCAGCGGCACGCCCATATCCTGATAAGCAAGCACGTTTGACGCGATTGTATAATCTTCGCCCTCAAATCCTTTCCTGTCAACCTTTAGGTGATATGTCTTGCCTTTCGAGTCTGTAGCGGTGACGTGAAGCCACAGCATTCTTTCTTCAGCCGAACCGGTCGGAAATTTATGCCCCGTCTTCTGATTGAAAAGTATTACGGTGAATTTTGCCTGCTCACCGGGTGCAACTTCCTGTGTTTCCGGATGTATTCTCAACTCTACCGTTCCTTTCACTTTACCGGGATCGTGAGCGCCGTGAAAAAGGTGCTGAGCCGCGTCCTGCCGCGGTGTTCCCATCGCCGATGTGATGCCGGGAGTTCTCGGCATGTGGCAGTTCTGGCATTGAACTCCTTCTTTGGAGTAAGGACCATCCCTCCACTCCAGATGCGTGGCTTTTACCCAGGCGCCGTAGGGAGATTTTTCGTTATGACACGCTCCGCAGAATTCCGCCTTTGAAAGAAGAGGATTCTTAGCCGTCTCGTGCGCCGGTGATTCGGAGTCATCGCGGTTGCCATACTTGACGTTTCCCGGGTTTGAAATGAAATTGAAGTTGTAAGGCGTGTCGCCCGCGATACCCGTAACAGTATGACATATATCGCAGGATACGGATTCATTGGCGCGGGAATTGAAATTCGGCTTCGGCGGCGGGACATCTCCTGACATGAACGAAGCCGGAGCGTGACACCCGTTGCAGCCCGCCTTCACGCCCGCGACCTTGCTGTCCTTTTCGGCGTGAGGTACGGCGAGTTTGAAGTATTCAATCTCGTCCCATTCGTGCGTGTAACATTTCGACATCATCATCTGCTTCCACTGCGCGTAAAAATCAACGTGGCAGGAGGAACCGCATTCATCCGGTTTCTGAAAATTTTCGTATTTAAAAATACCCTTTGCATCCTCGCCTCCCTTTTGGTTCTGCGCTTGAACCGTCAGGGGAAGCAGGAATAAGAGAAGCATAGCAGCATACTTCATATTTTTACTCCTTTTATGTTGAGGTGATTTATAAATCTTATAAAATATTTATCATAAAAAAAACAGACAAATGAGGTGTGCATATTGTCAATCCGTACATTAATTCTTTGCTCACGGTTTGGTTTCATCTCCCTTTTTCCTTCGGTAGATTTATAATAAAATATTGAATATTTTAAGTAGCGCCGAAACGCGGATGCATTTCCCGGCTCTACGGCATCTACGTGCCGGCCATCCAATTAATTTAAACGGGTCATTAAATTATCGATGAAAATTCTTGCAAGCGCAAGCGTTCATTAAAACTTTTAAACAAACTTATTCATATGAATTACTGCGGAAACTGCGGGCAAAGACTCAATCCAGACGCCAGGTTTTGCCCTAATTGCGGAAAAAGTCTTGAGAGGAATAACCAGCACGCTGCCGAAACCGGCGATAACGCGGCTGCCGGACAGAAAGAAAGCGTTTATAAACCGAACATTCCGCCCTTGCCTGTAAACGAGCCGCGACGCAAGAAGAGAGGAAAAGGCGTTTATATTTTTATATTTATTTTAGCGGTTCTCGCGGCTGCCGCTTTTTTTGCGTACAAACTTTTCCTCTCGGGTCCGCCTAAAATGACGGCAGAACTGAAGACACCCGGGAAAAATAATATTATTACTCTCGAAAAGGGCGCCCGGGCGCCTTCCAATTTATTCGGCATAATGCTTAAAGAGCAGTACGGCAAGGGAGACGCGGAGGACGTTGCTAAAATGGTTAACGGAAACGTCGTCGGAGAAATTGAACTTAACAATGTTTATCAGATTGAATTCGGCGGAAAGACAAGAGAGGAATTATTGGCGGCAATCGAAACGGCAGGTAAATCGGATAAGGTTGAACTCGCTTTCCCCGACGGCGACCTTCACGTTGACGGCGCGGAGAACTCATCGTGCAATCCGTTCGACGATACTTTTTACGACGGCGATTTTGGGAACGCTTATAAAATGATTAACCTCAAGCAGGCGTGGGATATAATAAAGGCGTCGGGAGTAAAACTCAACGACGTAACGGTGGGAGTTCTCGATGAAAAAGTAAACTATGAATCCGATGAGATAAACAGCGGCGACAGAATCATTGTTCCGGTTAACCGGAGCGATATGGAAGAGAATAAAAAACTGACGCACGGAACGATGGTCACGGAAGTAATTGCCGCCAATGAAAAGAACGGCGGCATGACGGGCGTGGCGTCCATTCTCGGAGAGAATCTTCAGATAAACACGATGGCCGGAAATGACCTTGGCGGCATTGAAGTAAATGCGGGAGATTTGAACCCCGACGATATTTCGCAGGTCGAGTTCCCGAACGGAAAGACATATACGATGGAGGCGATGAAGAACCTTCAGAAACAGATTGACAAGGGCGCCACGATTATCAACTGCTCTTTCAGCAATCACCTTCATAACTATACTGCCAGCCAGAACGCGGGATACTCTCTTCTTTTCAAGAAGTTTCTTGAAAAAGCGCAGAAGAAATATCCTGACGTGATATTTGTCGGAACGGCGGGTAACGACATGAATACTCAACTCAACGACAATAAGATTTGGGGAAAGAAAACAGATAACCTGATAACCGTCGGAGCGGTAGATAAAGACGTTAACAAGACAGTTTATACCAACCTCGCTGCAAAGAACGGCACGAACGAGGTCACCGTTGTCGCCTGCGGCGATATAAAGATGGAAAACGGAAAAATATCCAGAGGCACGAGTTTCGCGGCTCCGCAGGTAACAGGACTCATTGCGATTCTTCGTTCGATAAATCCTAAGTTGTCACCTGCGGAAATAAAGAAGATACTCTCTGAAACCTCGAAGGACGTAAGCAACGGACAGAACTTTCAGATGAATTTGATTCAGGCTGATGATGCCGTCATAAAAGCGATTGAATCCGCAACGGGAAAAAAACTCGACAAGAAAAAACTTCTCGCGATGATGAATGTTGATTTGAAATCCGACGGAGCGTCTCCGGAGTTTAAGATAACGGCTACGCTTGAATCCGTCGGCGACAAGGGAGCCGTTCTCGAGATTGAATGCACGGGCGGCGATTACGCTCTCGGCGGCGAAAAGACAAAGACGCTCTCCTCCGCGGGTTCGGTTACCTGGTCTCTTTCAATACCTAAGCCCGAAACCATAATCACGGTAAAGGTGACAAGGCTTGACACTAAAGCGTGTAAGACAATCCTCGTCGGCGGAAAGATAGAGGCAAAGGACCTCGTGGGCGTGTGGGACGGCGGAACCTGCTGGGATTCCTGGAGCACGCCGTACAAAATCGCAGAGAAGAAAATTCAGGACGCGATGCTTACGGGAAAGGGTGAGTTCCTGCCGATGACGATGACGGTTTCGCTTATTTCAGAAAATTTAATCCACGCTGAGATGAGCGTAAAAGGAAGCGCGATGCCGCCTCCGCCTCTTGATTTCTCATTCAATGACGGCGACCTCGAAGCAGGCACTACCTACATGATGACAAAATATAATTTCTCGGGCAGCGTTAAAGCCGAAGGAGGAAATTACGTTATCACAGGAGAATGGTCGGGATCGAACATCGGACTTAAAATGTCAGGAAGATGGAAAGCGACAAAACCAATAAAACAAAATTAAAATAATATGAACTTTTGCGAAAACTGCGGGTATAGACTTTCGACTGACGACAAGTTTTGCCAGAACTGCGGAAAGGCCGTTTCGCCCGGACAGCACATTCAGGATATTCCATCTCCTCCAAAACAGGAGCCTCAGCCGCCGGCGGAGCGAACATATCAGAAACCCGTTCACAGCGCCGGAGCCGGGAAGAAAAAATCGCCGCTAAAAATAATTCTAATAATACTCGGGATACTTTTTGTAATTTCCGTAATCGCGGGAGCATTCATTGCGGGATATTTTTTGTTCATCGACAAATCCGGCAGCGTGTTTGAAAAAACAAGAGAGGAAATCGGAAATACAGAAAATCAAAAAACAAAAAAAGAAACCACACCGCTCACAACGGAGAACATAAAAAAACTCGAGCAGACAAAGAAAGAAGGCTTTCAGAAAAGAGAAAAAAGAAACGGCGATTGCGGAGATTATCCCGAATTATCCGAAAGGAAACTTTCTCCCGAAGAACTCATCGGCGTTTCGGAAAAAGAAAAACGTTATATGAGAAACGAAATATACATGAGACACGGATATATTTTTAGAGACGAGGATTTGCTGCTTCACTTCGCGATGTTCGAATGTTACAAGCCGGAACACATTAATGTTAACAAGTATCTCACGGAAATCGAGATGCACAACATAAATATGTTAAAATAA
>CAZOQR010000130.1:0-8074 GCA_964581915.1 uncultured Ignavibacteriaceae bacterium
CTTATTTTTTAATTTTTATATGTATTTTTTATATTTGATATTTGATTTTTGATATTTTTCCAAAAAAGTCTGTCTCCGGCAATCTCTGCATTCTTATTCCCTTTATTTCATATATTTATTGAGATATTTTTAGCCAGTTCATTGTTAAGAGAATTGACAAATTAAAAACCGCATGGCTACATTCAGAAAATATACAAAAGACAATTGCTCGAAGATTGTAAATTTTGAGAATATAAATCCTTATGACATTCTCGGACCGCATTATTTTGCCGATAAAAAGGAATATTTCATAAATTGCTATTTCCCGAATTCCGTTGAAGTTACATTAATTCCGTCGGTATCCTCGCGCAAAGAGCAGAAGATGAAAAAAATACACGTCGCGGGTTTTTATCAGGCGTATTTCAAGGAAGTCAGGGAAGCATTTGATTATAAGTTTAAGGTTAAATACGAAGAAGGATATCCTCACGAACTACCTGACCCGTATTCATTTAAGACGGATATAACGGATTTCGACCTGTACCTTCTCGGCGAGGGAAATTACTTTAAATCGTACGAAAAGCACGGAGCCAAACTGAAAACGAAGAACGGCATCAGCGGAGTCGAATTCGCCGTATGGGCTCCGAACGCGCAGGCGGTAAGCGTTCTCGGGAATTTCAACAGATGGACGGCGGGCTCGTATCCGATGCACAACATAAACGGCTCGGGGGTCTGGGCGCTTTTCATTCCCGGACTCGGCGAAGGCGAAGTATATAAATACGCCCTGAAACCCTGGCAGGGGGACGTCTTTTTCAAATCCGACCCATATGCGTTTATGATGGAACTCCGCCCGAACACCGGTTCCGTCGTTTACGATATCGAGAAGTATAAATGGGACGACGGCGAATGGATGAAAAACCGCGCCGAATGGGACTTCCAGAAAAATCCCGTATCGATATTCGAACTTCATTGCGGCTCATTTAAGCGGGATTACAATTCAGATTTTCAGAACGACTGGGGCTTCCTGAATTACAGGCAACTCGCGGTTGAAGTCGTCGCGTACGTTAAAAAAACGGGTTACACTCACGTAGAACTTCTTCCCGTGATGGAGCATCCGCTCGACCAGTCGTGGGGCTATCAGGTCAGCAATTATTTCGCTCCGACAAGCAGGCACGGAACGCCCGAAGATTTCATGTACTTTATCGATTACTGCCACAGGAACGGCATAGGCGTGATTCTCGACTGGGTGCCGGCGCATTTTCCGTCCGACGAGCACGGACTCGCGAACTTCGACAGTTCGCAGTTGTACGCGTATAAGAATCCGCAAAAAGGTTATCACATGGACTGGGGCACTTATGTTTTTGATTACGGACGAAACGAGGTGCGGGGTTTTCTTATCTCCAACGCTCTCTTCTGGCTCGACAAGTATCACATAGACGGTCTCCGCGTTGACGCGGTGGCTTCTATGCTGTATCTTGACTATTCCCGCAAGGACGGAGAATGGGTGCCGAACATATACGGCGGGCGCGAGAATCTTGAAGCGATTGATTTCATAAAGAAACTGAACGTAGCCGTTCACGAATATCATAAAGGTATTATGATGATTGCCGAAGAATCGACCGCGTTTCCTTCCGTAACCCTGCCTGTTTATCTCGGAGGGCTCGGATTTGATTTGAAATGGAATATGGGCTGGATGAACGACATGCTGTCATACTTTTCAAAAGACCCTGTTTACAGGAAATTCCATCATAACCTGATTACTTTCTCGCTCTGGTACGCTTTCAGCGAAAATTTCATTCTTCCCGTTTCTCACGACGAGGTCGTTCACGGGAAACGCTCCCTGTTCGAAAAAATGCCGGGAGACTCGTGGCAGAAATTCGCGAACACGAGATTGTTCCTCACTTTCATGTTCGGGCACCCGGGCAAGAAACTTAATTTCATGGGGAACGATATTGCTCAGTATAATGAATGGAACTGTGACGGCGCGATAGACTGGTTTCTGCTTGAATATGATTTTCACAAGAAACTGAATTTGATGGTCTGCGACCTTAACAGGATTTATAAAACGTATCCCGCGCTGCACGATCTGGATTTCAGCGGCGACGGATTCAGGTGGATAGATTTTTCCGATTCGGAAAACAGCGTTATATCTTTCATTAGGAAATCGCGCGATGGAAAACAATACCTGTTGTTCACTTTTAATTTCACTCCCGTCGTCAGAGAAGGATACATTTTCGGCGTGCCCTTCGCGGGCTATTACAGGGAAGTTTTCAATTCCGACGCGCTCGAATACGGAGGCAGCGGAGCGGGGAATTCAGGAGGCGTTAATACGATTCCCGAGATGAGGTATAACTTTGAGAATTCAGTCCGCGTCAACCTTCCGCCTCTCGGCGCAAACATTTTTCTTTTCGAAACGGAGTAATTATTGGCAAAGCATATCTGCATACACGGTCATTTTTATCAGCCCCCGAGAGAAAATCCCTGGACGGATGAATACGAAAGGGAAGAATCCGCATCTCCGTTTCACGACTGGAACGAGAGAATCTATCAGGAATGCTACAAGCCTAATACGGAAGCGGTCATTATTGACGATAAGGGTAAAGTGATTAAACGTGTGAACAATTTCGAAAACCTGAATTTCAATTTTGGTCCGACGCTCCTGAAATGGATGAACGAAAAACATCCCGATACTATCGCGGGAATAATCGAAGCGGATAAAAAATCACAGGAAATTCACGGCGGACACGGAAACGCGATTGCTCAGGTTTATAATCACGTTATAATGCCGCTCGCGAACAAGCGCGATAAGATTACACAGGTGCGGTGGGGCGTAAGGGATTTTGAATACTATTTTCACAGGAAGCCGGAAGGTATGTGGCTGGCTGAGACCGCCTGCAACAACTCCACCCTCGATGTGCTGATAGACGAAGGTCTCAGGTATGTTATCCTTGACCCGTCTCAGGCGGCGATGATAAGAAAAACAGGAGTTCAGGCGTGGACGGATGTTCGGAGTTCGGGTATAAACACAAAACAACCTTACCGTTATTTTCCGAAGAGCGGAAACGGACACATCGATATATTCTTTTATGACGGCGGGCTCTCAAAAAGCATCGCGTTTGATGATGTCGTGTACGACGCGGTCAAACTTATGAACAGGATTGAGACTCATTTTTCGAATAGCAGTAAAAACGACGAACTTGTATCCATCGCGGTTGACGGCGAAACTTTCGGACACCACAAGCATTTCACGGAAAGAACGATTGCGTACCTTCTTTCCGGTTATTCGGAATCGCGGGGAGTTAAAGTCGTGAATTTCGGCGAGTACCTTTCGCTTCACGAACCTGAATACGAAGTGATGCTTAACGAGGGACCTGCGGGAGAGGGAACTTCGTGGAGTTGCATACACGGAGTCGGTAGGTGGAAAAACGACTGCGGATGCAGCACGGGCGGCTTTCCGGGCTGGAATCAGAAATGGAGAATTCACCTGCGCGACGCCTTTAATCTCCTTAACGGAAAACTCGGTCTGTACTTCGAGATTGAAGGGAAAAAATATTTTAAAGATGTATGGGAGGCGAGAAACGATTACATAGATATTATTCTCAACCCCGGCAACGGTGATGTGTTGAACGATTTCTTTGACAGGCATTCTCCGGAAGAACTTAACGAGGAAGAAAAAGCAGCCGCTCTGTCACTTCTCGAAATGCAGAAGTTCTCGATGTTTATGTTCACGAGTTGCGGATGGTTCTTCTCGGATATTTCCGGTCTTGAATCCAAAAAAGTTCTCGAATACGCGAAACGGGCTGTTGAAATCGCCGGGACTGTTTCGGGTCTTGATTTTGACGAAGAATTTCTTGAAATACTCGAATTTGCAAAGAGCAACAAGCCGGAGTCCGGCACCGGCAGGGACATTTATATGAAGTTAGGAAAGAAAAACTGATGGTCGATTATTCATTCCTGAAAAATACGCGAACCTCTGCGAAATGGGAGAAGTTCGGAATGAAACGCCGCTCCGGCGCCGCGGTTCCGCTGTTTTCCGTCAGGTCAAGAAAGAGCATCGGCATAGGAGAAATTCCCGATATAAAACTTATTGTGCAGTGGTGCGAGCAGACAGGCAATTCAATTATTCAACTCCTTCCTCTGAACGATACGGGCTTTGATTTCGCCCCTTACAATTCCGTCTCTTCTTTCGCTCTCGACCCGATGTATATCTCGGTGCAGTCGTTAAAGGACGTAAACCTTAACCCTTTCAAGAAGGACATACGCGAACTGCGCAGCAGGTACGACGGTCACAGGGACAAGGTTGATTACGCCGTCAAGCAGGCTAAAATAGATTTGCTCTGGAAAATTTTCAAGCGGACATATATAAAGGGAAATAACAAGTTTTTGATTTTCGCGGGAGAGAACGAATACTGGCTGGAAGATTATTCGTTGTTCAGGGCGCTGAAACACAAGTACGGCGGACTTTCGTGGGAAGAGTTTCCCGCTGAATACAGGGACAGGAACGCGGAAGCGCTTGATGAATTCAGGAAAGAGAACGAACTCAAAATTGAATTCCACACTTGGATGCAGTGGCAGTTGTTCGAGCAGTTGAAAAAAGTGAAAAGGTACGCGGAAGAGAAGAATATTTTTCTGATGGGCGACATTCCGTTCCTTGTCAGCCGCGACAGCGCCGATGTTTGGGCTGACAGGAAGTATTTTAATCTTAATATGTCTTCGGGCGCGCCTCCCGACGTGTATTTCGCGAACGGTCAAAAATGGGGAATGCCTCCTTACGAAAGAGCGGAACTCGAGAACTCCGGTTACGTTTATTTCAGAAACAAACTCAGGTACGCTTCGAATTTTTACGATATGTACAGGATTGACCATTTCGTAGGATTTTTCAGGGTCTGGACCGTTGATATCAGCGAGCCTGACGAAACGGGAGGGCTTAACGGAAAATTTGACCCGCAGGATGAATCAGTATGGGAAGGTACCGGAAAAAAACTTCTCGACGCCATGCTCGACGGCTCCGGAATGCTTCCCTGCGCCGAAGACCTCGGCACCGTTCCCGCCTGCTCGGGTAAAGTGCTCTGGGAATACGGAGTGCCGGGAATGGACGTGCAGAGATGGAGAAAAATCGACAACGAATTCGTTAGGAACTACGATTACAGGTGGCTCTCGATGTCAACGGTTTCGACACACGATTCATCGTCGATAGTTGAATGGTGGCACAGCGAAGCGGGAACAGTTGACGGAATATTATTCAATAGACTCTGCTCGAATAAAGGAATTCCGGCGGAGAATATGGAAACAATCACTGGAAAATTATTCGACTCCGAACATTCCTATTACAACAGGCTTTTGTGGAAAAAAGGAATTACCGCTGACGATATTCTTTCGGCTCTCGGGAAAAGCGCCGAAGAATGCGGAGACATACTCTTGCTATACAGTGAGAGTTACGGAGAGAAGGAGAAATTCCTGAATCTGCTCGGCATCGAAGACGCCGCCGAAAGAGAAACGCTGCTGAATGGAAAATCAAACCTAAACTTCATACGCAGAAACCTTGAATTCATATCGAACTCCGCTTCTATATTCAATATTCTTCTGCTGCAGGAATGGCTTTGCCTGGACGAGAACTTCCTCAGGAAAATCGAGGAAAAATCCTACAGAATAAATTTCCCGGGTGTCGTGAACGACGCGAACTGGACTGTCGTCCTTCCGTATAACCTTGAAAAAATTCTCAACCTCGACGTTAACGGAGAGATAAGCGGATTAGTGATGAAGAGCGGCAGGGTGTGAACGCAGGATAGGTTTGTCTGAAAATGTTAGTATTATTAATCAAAGAAAATTCCTATATTATTTCATTCCCCTAATCAAAAACTGGTATGAAAAAAATCTTTTTGGTCATCCTTTTCTCGTTTCCTATTATCGTGTTTTCCAAGGGTATAACATTTTCTCAGGATACAAATAGAATTAATTACAATTGTCTCGGCGACAAGAAATGGTCTTTGGTTTTCGAGGCAGGGACAATATTCGGAAGCAATAACAGCAGCAATTATAAGTCTTTCCTGCTTACCGGAAAATATCATCTCGACAAAAGCAATGCCGTCAGATTGTTTATCGGTACTTACGGTAATAAATCGGAAGGTGATGTGTCCGGCATATCTTCATACGATTATTTGATGGATAAATATTCAAATAGTTTTAATCTCGAAGGTGGCTTGCAATACGTTCGTTATCTAAATGCTGATTCGAAAGTGAAAGTGTATTTCTGTCTCGGTCCTTATGTGAAATACAATTATTACCAATACTACAGGGAGTCAATGAACGGACACGAGTATGATGAAACAATAGATGAAACCTGGGGCATCGGATGCAGCGCTTCGCTGGGAGTGGAATATTTCATACTTGACAACATAAGTCTTGTAGGAGAGTATTCAGCAAACGGAACGATTGGAAAATCTCAATCAATACAAAATTATTTATCTGAATACGGCATTCAATTCCTGCGCATCAACAAGGACAAATCCGAATTCGAGTTCAATAAAATGCGTCTCGGCTTCTCCGTCTATTTTTAATGTTAATTTGGTATTGCATTTCATAAAGAAAGTATTTAAAATTGATTAATCAAACCTCATAATATTTCTACTATATACTTTTTATAAAATAAAAAGTCAGGTATCCGCAGAAGAATACAATTCTTTTTTAAATAATTTTTTCGGAGGAAAAATATGTTCGGGAAAAATCTCAAAAGGGAATTGTGCCTCATTTCGCTTCTATTGTCCGTAATTCTGTCCTGTTTTCTTTTCAGCGGCTGCGAAAGCGCGACGCAGAGCGTATTCAATGAAACCGGAGTGAAAGGTAAGGTGTACGGATTATTTGGTGTACCGTATCAGGGAGTGAAAGTAACGGCAGGCGATACTTCAGTAAATACGGATATCTACGGCAGGTTCATCATACCCGGAGTCGCACATCCGTACAATCTTGTTATCATTGATACTTCAACCAGGAATTGTCTTTTTATTCCTAAACACGACAAAACAACATCTAACGATATCGCGCTAAGTTACTATTCTTCATTTCAGAATCACACTCTTGCGGGTATTTTGGTAAACTATCCTGACAGTCTGAAAGAATACAGTAAAAAATGTTTTTTTACCGATTTCAACGATAAAACATTTTGCAGTGCTCAAGATGACAGTTTAGGAATGATATCATTCGAAATGGGGGAGGGAACACAGTATAATGGTTCGATTATGGTGCTTGCATATAAAGTTAGCAACGGACACGCGGTAAGTTACGATAAATACTGTATCAAAAACGACATCTCTATCAGTTCCGGGAACCATCTGGTGATTGACCTTTTAAATTCGGATTTTAAGGATGCCGGACAGCAAAAGACCTATCGTGTAAATTTAACTCCGCCAGCCGGTAATAATCTGGACTACATATTTTCCGCATTTTCCTTAACCAACAGACGTGTCGGTAATTATGCATATTATATGCTGATTGATACTTTTAACACTCCAACGGCAGACGTATTGGTACCTGAAGGTTTAGGCTTGAACCTTTACCCGTTGATTTGTTTTACATCAATCGGGCCAAACGGCAATTCAAATTCGGTTGGTTATTTCAACGGCAATGCTTCTTTTTCGGCGCCTGATATTCCTGTCCTCGTTTCTCCGGGCAACAATGAATTTGTTGATATGAACACGGAACTTGTTTTCAATCAGGGACTTACTCACGTCGATAATAAATATTATAAACTTATCGTAACTGAACTGGACGGAGGAAGCGGTCCTCACAGAACGTTCACGGTCTATCTTGACAGAGAAAGGCTGAAAATATCCGAACTTAACGAAATCGGTTTCGGAAGCCTGTACGGCGGTTCATTTAACTGGTCGGTCGAAATAATCTCGGGTGTCAATCTTAATGACGGAATCAGCGACGGTATTTCCAACCTGACAAGAATGATATCATACTCCGGAGGCAGAAAATTTAACGTAAAACAATTGTAATAAATGAGGGCTGCCTCCGGGCAGCCCTCTTGTTTTATATATTATCGAAAATCTATTTCAGGTAATCGAGGATTCTTTCGGATATCTTTTCTCCTGTGAAA
>CAZOQR010000131.1:0-8069 GCA_964581915.1 uncultured Ignavibacteriaceae bacterium
ATGAAAAAGTTAAGGAAGAAATTTCAGATAATCTTTCAGGACCCGTATTCTTCTCTGAATCCCAGAATGACGGTAGGTGACGCGCTCAGGGAAATAATTAAATTTCACAAGGCAGCCGGAAATGACGGCGTTGAGACAAGATGCCGCGAACTGTTAAGCGTTACGGGTCTGTCTGCCGGCAGCATCAACAAGTATCCGCACGAGTTCTCTGGAGGCCAAAGACAGAGAATAGCAATCGCAAGGGCGCTCGCGGTCGAACCCGAATTCATTGTCTGCGACGAGCCCGTGTCAGCTCTCGACGTCTCAATTCAGTCGCAGATAATTAATCTGCTGAAAGATCTTCAGGCGGAGTTCGGGCTTACATATATGTTCATCTCGCACGACTTGTCCGTCGTCAGGCATATTTCCGATGAGGTCGCAGTGATGTATCTCGGCTCTGTAGTTGAATACTCATCCAAGAACAATCTGTTTGATTCTCCGTATCACCCTTATACCGCAAGTCTCCTGAATGCCGTGCCCGGAACCGAACCGCGCAAGGGAATTACAAAAGAAGCGCGGGAAATCGAAATGCCGAATCCTTTGAATCTTCCCGAAGGATGTCCGTTCAGTTCGCGGTGTCCCGAAGTTCTTGAAGCGTGCCGGTTCAGATATCCGGACAGAAACGGAACGGACGAACATTATGTATTCTGTCATTTATATAAAAACGAAAATCCAATACAGGTTTGAAGAAATTTGCTCTGCTAATAATATCGCTACTTTTTGCCTCGGTTTCGGCGCTTCCTCAAAACGATTCTTCGATAGTTTACGTTAAGGGATCTGTCGTAAATCAGAAAGACAAAAAACTCGAAGGCGTGAACGTATCGGCTATGAATAAAAGCACGCAGGATGTTTACGGCGGAAAGACCGATAATTCAGGCGCTTATTCTTTCAAAGTGCCGAAGGGCGTTTACAAACTTTCAGCGTTCCTGTACGGCTATATGGTTTTCGAAGAAGATAATCTTGAGTTGATGACGAATGAGACAATTAACATTACATTAACGGAGAAACTGTTTTCTCTCGAGGAGATTGAAGTAATTGGAAACCAGAGACAGAGCCAGAACGATCTCCGCACGAGTTGGTTCAACCTTCCGCCTTTAAGCATTAAAGTTCTGCCGGGAGGACTTGAAGACGTTATGCGTTCTCTTAAATCACTGCCCGGCGTTACTTCACCTAACGATTTCACGTCTCAACTCGTCATCAGAGGCTCGGGACCCGACCAGAACCTCATCGTGATGGATGAAGTTGAAATTTTCAATCCTTACAGGCTGTACGGACTCGTAAGCATGTTCAATCCCGAAACGCTTAGCGATATAAATCTTATAACCGGAGGATTCCCCGCCAAGTACGGCGACAGGCTGTCCGCAGTTCTCGACGTTACCAACAGGGAAGGAACGACGGAAAAAAGTTTCGGAATGATTTCAAACATCAACATCGCGAGCGCGAACGTAATCCTGCACGGAAAGAATCCGCTGCGCATTCCGGGTTCCTGGATAGTGTCATCGAGAAGAACGTACTACGACCTCATACTCGGTCCGTTCGCGAAGAGTTCCGGTTTGATTACTGACGATTCCTCATTTCCTTCTTTTCAGGACATTCAGGTCAAACTCGCGTTCGGCCCGTTTAACAAGCATAAATTCGTAGTTAACGGAATCTTTTCGAAAGACGGCGTGGACATAGTCTCTGGCAGCGGAAGAACAAATCCCGACAGCGTGAATGTGGACGACGTTACTACAAATAATGTTATCTCGGTCGGATGGCATTACAATCCGAATCCCGGATTTCTTTCGAAGACAACTTTTTCGTGGTACAGGAACAGCGGCGATAATAATTTCGACGGAGACATAATCGATCCTCTTATTGACAAGGAAAACCTGACACTCGGTCAAAGAGACAGTCTTAAAGCAATCGGCGCTTTGCTCGGTTTTGATTTTAAATCAAAGTACGCTTTCAGAAAGTTCTCTCTCGGAAACAGGTCCGTTCTCGTGCGCGGAGCAAACAAGTACGAATTCGGGGGAGCAATTGATGTGATACGTAACGATTTGTCATACGCTCTCGACCTCGACGAAAATTTTAAGGCGTTCATAAGGTCATTCCCTAACGCGGCCGCGCTGCTCGAGGATTTCGAGATACAGGGCAAGGATAATTACCGGGGAAGCGCTTACGGACTCGCCCGATTTGAAATAGGCAAGCGGTTTTTCTACCAGCCTTCCCTGAGAATGGATTATTATTCCTTCCTGAAAAAAATTTATATTTCACCGAGATTCAACGTAGGTTACGCTTTTAATCCGATTACAACTCTCCGCGCTTCCGTCGGTCTGTATTATCAGTCTCCGGGGTATGAAAAATTCATCGATAACCAGACTTTTTACGATTTCACGAGCCCGCAGGTAAATGACCTCAAAGCAGAGCGTTCGGTTCATTTCATACTCGGTCTCGACAGATGGCTTGACAATTTCTGGCTTCTGAAAGTAGAAGGGTATTATAAAATCTTCGACAACCTTATAGTTCAGCAGAAATTAACCGGCTATAGATATCAGTATTTCCTGATAGACCCGAACAATACGAATCCCGAATACAAAAAGAATCCCGCTAACTGGGTACGCTCGTCGGAGAAACTTCCTTTCGATTCGCTTACCGCGATACCCACGAACAACGGAACCGGAAACGCGTATGGTTTCGAAATAAGCCTTGAGAAAAAATACACGGGTCCCCAAACGAAATTTTACGGATGGGTGAATTATTCCTACTCTCGCGCCCTTCGTCAGCGCTACAATCTTGAAACTCTTTTCAGGTTCGACCAGACACACAACATAAATATAGTTTTGAATTACAGAATCAACCGTTGGCTGGAACTGGGTGTGCGGTGGAATTATTCCACGAACTTTCCGTTTACACCTCCTGTAGGAGTAACTCCCAGAATTGCATTCGATTCGCTCGTCGTCAATCCTTTCACGAATCAGGTTATATTCAATCTTGATTACGGTTCCGAGAGCAACAGATTTTCGGAGAGAAAGCCCGCGTATCACAGACTGGATCTCAGACTCTCCGCATACACGGAATTCTGGGGCGCCGACTGGTCTTTTTATCTTGACGTAATTAATGTTTATAACAGAAAGAATGTTCTGTCATACTCGAATTCCATTTCAAGCGACCTGACAATAAAAAGAAAAATTACAGGAATGATTCCGATTCTGCCGACTCTCGGAATCAGCGCAAGATTTTGATTATTATTAGTTTAATCAATTTATACTTTTTTACGTGATTTTTTCCAAGAAAAGTAACAAAATTAGGGATTATTGACGTATTTTCTTTAATTTTCAATTGTTTTTTCGTATTTTTGAAAAACAAGCGTATGAATTGAAAATTTGTGTATTTGCATCCGGCGGAGGTTCGAATTTCCGTGCCATTCTTGAAGCAAGGCGGAATAACTTTATTCAATCCGATATCAGACTTCTCATTACGAATAATTCCAATTGCGGTGCGGTTCAAATTGCTAAAGAATTCGGAGTTGACGTTGCGCATATAAGCAGGAAAGTTTTTCCCGATGTTAGCGGCGATGAATATCAGGAAATATTTCTGAAAAATCTGAGGGAGCATATGATAGATTTGATTGTTCTCGCAGGCTATATGAAGAAGATTGAACCGCTTGTCTTGAAAGAATACAGAAACAGAATACTTAACATTCATCCCGCGCTCCTGCCTTTATTCGGCGGACAGGGAATGTACGGCATCAACGTTCACAAGGCAGTGATCAGTTCGAAAACAAAAGTTTCCGGACTCACGATACATCTTATAGACGAAGAATACGACAGGGGCAGAATCCTGTTCCAGAGAAGCGTGAACGTGGATGAAGGAGATGACGAATACACGTTGCAGAAAAAAATTCTTAAACTTGAACACAGGTATTATCCTTACATAATAAAAAAAATTGAAGAAGGGGAGATAGCGCTCGATGAGTAAAAAAACAGCCTTAATAAGCGTTTACTACAAGGACGGGCTCGAAGATTTCGCAAAGCAACTCGTGAAGAGAGATTTTGAGATTGTGTCGACCGGAGGTACTTACAGGTTCTTGAAGGAAAAAAACATTCCCGTCACGAGCGTGGAAAGCATCACTTCGTTTCCGGAAGTCCTTGACGGCAGGGTTAAGACTCTTCATCCCGCTGTGTTCTCGGGAATACTCGCGATGAAGAACAATCCCGGACACATGAAGCAAATCAGCGAACACGGACTCAAACTCTTTGACCTGATCGTAGTAACGCTTTATCCGTTCGCCGAAACTGTCGCGAAGCCGGATGTCGGCATCGAAGAGGCGATTGAGCAGATTGATATCGGCGGTGTTAGTCTGATCAGGGCGGCAGCGAAGAATTATTCTTCTGCGAGCGTGCTCGTCAAAAACAGCCAGTATGGAAAATATCTTGAAGAGTTCGACCGCGGCAGCGGAAGCGTTTCCGCGGAGTTTTCCGCAGTGCTGGCATACGAGGCTTTTCAACTGATCGAGGAATACGACAGGGACATAAGAAATTATTTTCTCAAAATCACGGGCGGTGAGAGCGGTCTAAGGTATGGAGAGAACCCGCATCAGAAAGCGTTCTTTGAAAAAACGAATTTCGACGAACTTTTCGAGGTGCTGCACGGGAAGGAACTCTCGTACAACAACCTGCTCGACGTTGACGCGGCGCATTCGATTATACAGGAGTTTAAAGACGGGAAGCCCGCCGTCGCGATTATCAAGCACGGCAATCCCAGCGGAGTCGCTGTTCGCGACACGCTCGTCGATGCGTATAAAAAGGCATTCGAAACCGATACCGTGTCTCCTTACGGAGGGATAGTTGTTTTCAACAGGACACTCGAAATGGATGCGGCGATGGAAGTCGATAAGATCTTCACGGAGATTCTTCTCGCGCCTGATTTCGCAGAAGGAGTGCTCGAACTCCTGATGAAGAAAAAAAACAGGCGGCTTCTTAGATTCAGGTACGGCAGGTCGGATTCGGAAACACGTTCGGTTTCCGGAGGCTTGCTGCACCAGGAAAGAGACGGCATCGTGTTCAGGCGGGATGAACTTAAATACGTGACAGGGAAAAAACCCGACGGCAATCAGTTGGAAGATATGGAGTTCGCGTACAAAATTGTAAAACATACAAAATCCAACGCTGTTGTTTTCGTGAAAAACCTTCAGACGCTTGGAATCGGAGGCGGTCAGCCGTCGAGAGTCGATTCTACGAAACTCGCGGTCTGGAAGGCGAAGCAGTTTAATCTTGACCTGAAGGATTCCGTTGTCGCTTCGGACGCCTACTTCCCGTTCGCCGACGGTCTCATCGAGACAGCAAATGCGGGAGCGACCTGCGTCGTTCAGCCGGGCGGTTCGGTCAGAGACGATGAAGTAATTAAAGCGGCGGAAGAAAGAAATATGTGCATGGTGTTCACGGGCTACAGGCATTTCAGACATTAATCAGTTTTTCATTTAATGTTTATTTTAGTTATATTTATTGTTTAATTCGTAAAATTTTAAAATATTTTTAATAATAAGAGGTATAAGGTATGCCGTTTTTTGGAATGTTCTCGAATGACATAGCAATCGATCTGGGAACTGCTAACACACTGATTTACATGAAAGGCAAGGGAATAGTTCTTAATGAACCTTCAATAGTAACCTATGACGTTACATCGAGAAAAATCGTTGCGATAGGAGAAGAAGCGAAGAAGATGATGGGAAGGGTTCATAAGGAACTCAACACGATAAGACCGATGAGGGACGGGGTCATAGCGGATTTTGAAATTGCCGAAGGAATGCTTAAAGAGTTTATAAAGAAAATCACTTCGGGATTCATGCCCGCTAAGCGAATCGTTATTTGCGTGCCAAGCGGTATTACGGAAGTCGAGAAACGCGCTGTAAGAGACACCGCTGAAAAAGCGGGAGCGAAAGAAGTTTTCCTGATTTCCGAACCGATGGCGGCGGCAATCGGCATAGGACTTGATGTCACCGCCCCCTACGGAAATATGATAGTCGACATTGGCGGCGGAACGACAGAGATTGCGGTCATAGCGTTGTCGGGTATTACTAACGGCGTATCAATAAGAGTTGCGGGGGACGAACTGACTGAATCCATAATAAGATTTTTCAGGGCGAACCAGAACATGCTCATCGGCGAAACAACCGCCGAAAACATCAAGTGCCAGGTGGGCTCGGTGATGCCCCTCGAAGAGGAAATTATAATCGAAGTAAAAGGAAGAGACCTTGTCGCGGGCGTTCCTAAACTCACGGAAGTTAGTTCGATAGAAATACGCGAAGCCCTAAACGCTCCGGTCCAGCAGATGATAGATGCCGTTAAGGTCGCGCTCGAAAAGACGGCTCCCGAATTATCCTCAGACATTCTGGACAGGGGGATTTTCCTGACGGGCGGCGGCGCGCTGCTGCAGGGACTCGATGAAAGGATCAGAGTTGAAACGGGTGTGCCGGTGCATATCGCCGAAGAGCCGTTGTCGGCTGTCGCGAGAGGAACCGGAAAGGTGCTCGAGGAAATGAGCAAGTACAGCAAGGTTTTGTTAAACAGGTAAACACAAAGTTTAATCTGCTTTTTATTTGAAGAGAATAGGTCAATTTATATTAGGTGTAAAAGAGTATCTCATACTCACCGTGCTCTTGATTTTCTCGCTGGCATTCTTGTTTTCCAATGACAATACGCAAATAAGATTTCTCCGCGCTGTCGCCGTAGGCATGTTCGGAACCGTGCAGAGCGGTCTCTCGTCAATACCTAACGTGTTCGACCTGCAGCAGGAGAATAAACTTCTTCGCGAGACAAACATCAGGCTTTCCAACGAAGTTTCTAACCTTAAAGAAGCGAAATTGGAAAACATAAGACTGACACGGCTTCTTAATTTCAAGGAATTTTCGGGTATGGGACTTGTCAGCGCTAACATCGTTAACAAGTCGATAATACAGACAAGGAACACGATTACTCTTAACGCCGGCGAAAGCGACAGCGTTTTCGTGAACATGCCCGTGATTACGGACGCCGGTCTTGTCGGGCGCGTAGTCTCCACGAGCAGAAATTATTCAATCGCGCAGATACTTTTCAACAAGGATATGAGAATCACCGTGAAATCGCAGAGGAGCAGGATTGACGGAATACTCGCGTATGACGGTGTCTCCACTTTATCGGTTATAAACATACAGAAGAGCGCCGACATAATTCCGGGCGACGTTTTCATAACCTCCGAATACAGCAACCTGTATCCTTCGGGAATTCCGATAGGAACCGTTGTCGAAACAGGCAATCTCGACAATCTTTTCATGAAAATAATTGTTGTTCCGCTCGTCGACTTCGCTTCGCTTGAAAACGTATTCGTCGTGAAATATGTTCAGAATAAGGAGAGATACGCTCTTGAAAAAACTTTCCAGGCGGGTAGAAAATGAATTTTAAATACGGAATATTAAAAAACGTTCTCCTTCTCGTTCTTCTTTTGCTCATTCAGAAGACGTTCATCAGGATTCTGTCCCTTTCCTCGCTCAATATTTCTCCGGATTTCGTTATGATTATGCTCGTGTACATCGGCGTGAAGGAAGGAAAAATCTCAGGCTCCATTTACGGGTTTCTCGCGGGGCTGACAGCGGATTTTCTGAGCGGTACGTTCATCGGCTTATCCGCGATATCATACACAATTGCGGCGTTCCTTGCGGGTTTTTTCAAATCTGAGAATGAAAAGTTTCTCGCGGGCTATTTTTACCTTGTATCCGTGTTCGCGTGCTCGTTTGCGGGTAACTTCATTTATTTCTGGATATATTTTCAGGGCGCTCCCATAAGCCTGCCCGAGGTGATGATAAAATATGTTTTGACTTCGTCCGCGTATACAACAATAATAAGTCTCGTTTACATCGTATTCCCGAGAAAGAAAAAAATTGAAAGGAGTTTCCTGGGTGAGGCGTGAGGCTAAAATATACGTCTCTATCGGGGTAATGGCTGCCGCCATCATTATACTGTTCGCGCGTCTTGTTCAGTTGCAGGTGGTTCAGCAGCAGGAATTCGGAAAGG
>CAZOQR010000132.1:0-8019 GCA_964581915.1 uncultured Ignavibacteriaceae bacterium
GAAACTCATCAATCTGAACTTCAAGTTTCTTCGTTTTCTTTAAAAGCATAAAAATTCTTATTTTTTTGAATATAAGGAATATAACCCGCTAAATTAATGTAATTTTAAGTGTTTTCCGCTTATTAGAGAATGATAATATAAGTGGATGAAATTATTCCGGAATTAGACGTAACGAAAGGACTGTGCGGTCCCGGTTCAAGGGTCCGTCACGGCAGAGGTGTGATATAAGAGCAAGAGTGTTCCCGCTGTTATTCACCACTAAGACACTGAGCGCACGAAGAAGAGTAAAGATTTTTTAGAATTCAAGCTGGATAAGTCAAGATTTCGAGCAATAGCGCTCACCATAAAGTCCCGTAGGGACGACATTATTTTAGAAAAAGGAAGCAGCACAAATAAGTCCCGTAGGGACAGTATAAATCTGCAATTTAAAATTTACGATTTACAATTGCTCTTAGTAATAGCCGTCTCTTAATTTAAAATTTAAAATTTACGATTTACAATTGCTCTTAGTAATAGCCGTCTCTTAATTTAAAATTTAAAATTTACGATTTATAATTGCTCTTAGTAATTACAGGCTCTTAATTTAAAATTTAAAATTTACGATTTAAAATTGCTCTTAAAAGTTGCTTACATCTCTTCCCGAAACAAACGTCTTTATCCAGTCGAATATGACGAGCACCTTGTTCTTGAAACTGACAAGCCTTGTAAGGTAAGCGCTTCTCCAGAACAGGAACGCCCCGAACCCCGTTCCCTTGTACTGCGGGAGGTCGGCGAGCGCTTTTCTCTTTCCTATGTATGCAAGCATTCCGAGATTCCTGAATGTGAACGGTTTATCGGAGTAAAAATTTCCGTTGAGGAATTCCGCGAGAAACACGCCCGTCTTCTGAGCCGCCTGAGCGGTAGCGGGAATCTCGTAACCGTCGATGGCGGCGCAATCTCCGATTGCGAATATCCGTTCAATTGTCATATCGCCTCTTCTCGCGCGGAAATACGGGTCCGTTAAAATTTTTCCCCTTCTGTCAAGATTAAACCCGGCATTTCGCACGAGACCGGTTGACGTGTTTCCCGCCGCCCACACGAGAAGCCCGTATTTAAAAGACGTGCCGTTATCCAGATAAATAAATTTATCGTCAACTTCTTTAACGGGCGAGTTAGTTTTTATGTTTATGTTCTGCCTATTGAATATTTTCGTGGTGTATTCCGAGAGTTTTTTATCGAATGACGCGAGAATAGAATTTCCCGCTTCAATCAGAATTATTTCAACGTATGCCGCAAGGTCCCTGTATTTTCGCTTTACATCCTCCTCGATAAAATCGTGAAGTTCCGCCGCGAACTCAACGCCCGTAGGCCCTCCGCCGCAGACCGCAAACCTGAGGAAATCTTTTCGCTCGCCGTGCGAAATGCCCGGCAGCGACGCGTTCTCAAAGCAATCAACTACTTTTGTTCTGATTTTTCTCGCGTCGGACAGTTCTTTCAGGAACAAAGCGTTTTCATTCACGCCCTTTATTCCGTACGTGTTCGTAACCTCGCCGACAGCGATTACGAGCACGTCAAAACCAAGCGTGTATTTTTTTCCGGTGTCGGAGTCTTCGCATTCAATTTTCGAGTTTGCCTCGTCTATTCCCGTGCAGTAAGATTGGTGAAATGTTATTCCGTTTATGTTTCTCACCGGCTCAATTATGCTTCGAAACTCTATCGTTCCGACGGTAGTGCTCGGAAGAAGAGGGGTGAATAGAAAATGATTCCGCGGGCTTACAACCGTAACATCGAATATTTTCCTGTTTATTTTCTTTATTAAACTAAGCGCCGAAAAACCCGTTCCGATTATGACAATTTTCTTTTTCATTATATGCCTGCATCCGCGGTACCGTATTTTTATTGATTCCCGCCGTTATTCAGTTTATTTTTGCCTCATAGATGTAAACAAAAAATTCACATATAAAATTTTAAAATGAAATCATACAGAAAAGAACTCTGGTTCAATACCGCCAAACGAAGAGAACTGATAAACATCACCGCGGACGTAAGCCGCTGCATCGCCGAAAGCGGCATAAAAGAAGGGCTCGCGCTTGTAAACGCGATGCACATAACGTCCTCTGTATTCATTAACGATGACGAGCCGGGGCTTCACAGCGATTATGAAAACTGGCTGGAAAAACTCGCCCCCGAAAAACCGTATTCGCAGTATAAACACAACGGGTTCGAGGATAATGCGGACGCGCACCTAAAAAGAACGATAATGGGCAGGGAGGCAGTATGCGCGGTAACCGACGGCTCGCTTGACTTCGGACCGTGGGAGCAGATTTTCTACGGCGAGTTTGACGGCAAGCGCAGGAAAAGAGTGCTCGTGAAGATTATCGGAGAGTGAACGAAAAAAAATTATTTTTCAGGAGAGTCTTTTGGCGGTACGCGAAATTATAATCCGCTTGTCTCACCCCGATATTTTAAGCGCTTATCCGCCGGTTCAGAAAAAAGCACGCACACGATTTCGATGCGCCGAAAATTGTTTCCCATTCCGATAAATGACTTGCAGTTTTTATAACGTATTATTTATTTGCTCATAGCAATATTTTCGTTCTTTATTGTAATGCGTTTCGGGAACGTCCCCGTGTTACGACACGCATTGTTTCTGTTAATTTTACTGATAGTGACGAAATTGCTTCACCCCGCTTGTTCGCGAAGCGTTCTTTTCAGTATCGCGTTTCGCGCGGGGCAAAAAAGAAATCACCTTATTTGTAAATTATAATGAAAGGGAAATGTTGAAAAAATCAATTTATCTTCTCGTTTTGTTTCTTGCGGCATCCTCGTTTCTTCATTCTCAAACCCCGCAATATTACAATTATAACACAACCAATAACGGAAATACGTTTCCGCTCGGCACTACAGGCGGAAGAATGGTGCAGTGGCTGATACTGCCCGGTGACCTGAATCACCCGAATCAGGCGGGTTCCGGCAACATCACGACTTTTTACGGGATGGCTGCCGCGACATTCGGTCCGATAACATACACGAACTTTAAAATAATGTTCGGACTCGCTACGATAACGAATCTTCCGACAACCGCTTTTTACACGGGACCGATGGATACCGTCTATTTCAGGGCGTCAACGTCGTTAACCGGCACGGCAGGGGGCTGGTTCTCTGTCACGCTTGACCATCCGTTCTATTATGATTCAACAAAAAGCCTCATAATTCAGGTGGAGCAGCAAGGCGCGTCGGGAGCCGCCCTGTACAGTTGGGGAACAACATACCTTACGGGAAAGAGAAGGACGTACAGCACGGTTTATCCGTTCAGCGTGCAGGGTCAGGACGCGTATGTATATAATTTCGGAGTTGACATCAGCCCCGCTACGGGAACGGGAAATCCCGGAATCGTAAACACTCCGAAGGAATATAAACTAAGCCAGAACTATCCGAATCCGTTCAACCCGTTCACTCGCATAAGGTACGAAATTCCGAAAAACGCATTCGTTAAACTTTCCGTTTTCGACGCGCTCGGAAGAGAAGTGTCCGTGCTTGTCAACGGTTTCGTTAATGCAGGTTCGCACGAAGCGGAGTTCAGCGCGGAAAACATATCGAGCGGCGTTTATTTCTACAGACTTGAAACGGGAGATTATACGAGCACCAAGCAGATGATAATACTAAAATAGCGTATCAAATAATACACATCTTTTGTAAAAACCCCCGCGGAAACGGGGGTTTTTTATTCGGAAAAATAGAAAACCCCGCTTTTGCGGGGTTTAAACACGGTGATTAAAAGAATATTGAATGAAAATTAACCTATGTGAGAATTTAATTTATCAACAATATGTCCTTTCGGAACGGCGCCGACAATCTGGTCGACAACCTGTCCGCCCTTGAACAGAAGGAGCGTCGGTATGCTTCTTATTCCGAACTTGCCCGCTATTCCGGGGTTGTTGTCAACGTCAACTTTTCCAATCTTTGCTTTTCCCTGATATTCGCCCGCGAGTTCTTCGACAATCGGAGCAATCATCTTGCACGGTCCGCACCATACCGCCCAGAAATCAAGCAGGACGGGGATATCAGACTGTTCAACTTCGGCCGCAAAATTGGCATCTGTTATTTCGAGTGGATGCATTAATATAATCCTTTCAAATAAATGTATGTGAATGTTTATGAATTAGTTTATTAGCAAGTTATCTTCTCCAAGAATTTTTTTCAAGTTTGAAATTAATTCTTTTGAAGCGGAAACTTTAATGTCTTTTGAAACGAATCTTTTCATTGCCCCGTTGTCGTTCACCGAAAAATACAGCATGCAGGTTCCCGGGTGTTTTTCCGCTAAAACCCTGATTTCTTTGAGTTTGCCGCAGTCATCGTTACCTCCCGGAAGTATCAGGTTAATGTTCGACGCCATATTTTCCTGAAAATGGTCTATCGGGTGAATGTTTTCAACTATAAGTTTCAACTTGTCGCCCGAGTCTTCCGCCTTGCCTTCGACGAAGACGAGCATATCATCCTCGAAAAGCCTCTGCTTGTTCTCGTACAGTTTGCTGAACGCTACGCATTCACCGCGTCCGTAAAAATCAATCAGGTTGAACACGGCGAACTTGTTTCCCTTTTTCGAGAACTTGACCTGCATATCACTTATAACACCGCACATTCTCGCGGAGTTCATATCCGAAGGATCAACCTCGTTAACGTCGTCTCCGAAACTAAGATTCACAAAGTTTTCAATATGCCGCCTGTACCTGTCAAGCGGGTGTCCCGAAAGATAAAATCCGACGGCCGCTTTCTCGTTGTTGTATTTTTCAACTTCGTGAAACTCTTCGTAATCTTCGAGGCGGAGTTCCGAAATACCGTTATGCGTCGGCGTGTTTCCGAAAAGACCGTGTTGTCCCTTCATTTCGGGCGCGTCTTTGAGTTTTGACGCGAAGAGCACCGCGCGCTCGAGATTCAGGTATAGTTTTCTCCTGTTTTTATCGAGGCAGTCGAACGCTCCCGCGAAAATCAGCGCTTCGACGGTCTTCTTGTTTACGAGCCGCAAATCGACGCGTGTAAGAAACTCATCGAACCTTGCAAACGGTCCGCTCTTCTCCCGCTCTTCGATAATGTTTTCCGCCGCTTTCTCGCCGACGTTTTTAATCGCGCTCAGACCGTAAATAATTTCGCCCTCTTTCGTTTTTTCGTTCGTGTACCTAACCTTGAATCCCGCAAAACTTTCGTTTATGTCGGGCGGGCTGAGTTTGATTTTCATTCTCTTGCATTCGTCCGCGAGATACTGCAATTCCGTTTCGTCGTCTTTCCTTCCTTCCATCGAAACAGCCAGAAACTCAAGCGGGTAGTGCGTTTTAAGATATGCCGTATAGTACGCGAGAACGGAATAAGCGACTCCGTGCGATTTATTAAAACCGTAATCCGCGAAATCAAGTATAAGGGAAAAAATCTGCTCGGCGATTTTTTTCTGAACTCCGTTTTTTATCGCGCCGTTTATGAAATCGGTCTTGATTTGCTGCATCTTCTCCTTGATTTTCTTGCCCATCGCTTTTCTCATGTTGTCCGCCTGCGCCATAGTGAATCCCGCTACCTCGCGGGCAATCTGCATCACCTGTTCCTGATAAACTATTATTCCGTAAGTGTCCTTAAGCGCGCTCTCCATCAAAGGATGAAGATAAGTTATTTGCTTTCTTCCGTATCTCTTGTCTATGAAGTCGGGTATTAGTTTCATCGGACCCGGACGGTAAAGCGCGTTCATCGCCGCAAGGTCGTTGATGTTCTTGGGTTTCAGTTTGGAAAGATATTCCCGCATCTTGCTTTTCGAGAACTGGAATATTCCGACTGTCGCCCCCTGCGAGAACAAATCATAAGTTTCCTTGTCGTCGAGAGGAATGTTGTCCGTGGTCAGGTTAAGTCCGTGCGTTTCGTTCACTATCTTAAGCGTCTTGCCTATTACCTTCAGTTCCTTGAGTCCGAGAAAGTCCATTTTTATGAGCCCCGCGTCTTCGAGGCGGTTCATGTCAAACTGCGTGCAGTAAACTATTTCCTCATCGGCGTCTCCGTTTTTCTTCTCGGGGTCTCTTGCCCTTGAAAGGGGGACGTAGTCAATTATGTCTGAAGGCGCAATCACTACGCCCGATGCGTGTATCGAAGAATTCTTGTTCAGGTTCTCAAGCACGCTTGAATATTCGAACATCTTTTTTCTTTCCTGTTTCTGCGCCTCGTTTCCCGCTATGAAATAGTTCTTGAAATCCGGCACCTCCTTTATGCAGTCCGCAAGCGGCTTTACCTTTCCGAAAACAATCGGTATGAACTTTGTCAGTTTGTTTATTTCATCGAAAGGAAAATTAAGAACGCGCCCGACGTCTTTGAGAACGCCGCGCGGCGCGAGTTTGTTGAACGTGATTATCTGGGCGACGGATTTATCGCCGTACTTTTCCTTCGCGTACTGAATTACCTCGTCGCGGCGGTCGTCCTGAAAATCAATGTCTATGTCAGGCATTGAAATTCTTTCGGGGTTCAAAAACCTTTCGAACAGAAGGTTATAATCGAGCGGGTTCACGTTCGTTATTCCCATACAGTAGCACACGAGACTTCCCGCGGCGCTGCCCCTTCCCGGTCCGACAAGAATTCCGCGGTCTTTCGCCGCCTGAATGAAGTCCGCGACTATGAGAAAGTATCCCGAGAATTCCATTTTCTTTATGACGCCGAGTTCGTATTCGAGCCGCTCCTCGACTTCGGGCGTTATGTCCTTTATTCGCTTCCGCATTCCTTCTCGCGCGAGTTTCTTCAGGTAATCATCTAGGTTATCCGCGCCCGAATCTTCGGGTATCGGAAAATTCGGCATGTGATTAGTCTTCGTGTCGAGTTCAAGGTTGCATTTTTCCGTTACTTCGAGCGTAGAGCGTATCGCTTCGGGAAAATCTTTAAACAGCGCGCACATTTCCTTTGCGGTCTTGAAATAAATCTGGTCGGTGCCGTATCTCAAATCATTCACGATGTCGCGCGTGTCGCCGTTGCGGTTCTGTTTCGAACTTATGTGCAGGTAGATGTTATGCGCTACCGCGTGTTCTTTTTTAATGTAGTGGACGTCGTTCGTCGCGATTAATTTGAGTCCGAATTCCTTAGACAGCGCGGGCATCGCCTTCAGCACCTTTTTTTCTATTTCAATTGTAAGGTGATTCTGTATTTCCAGATAAAAATCCTCTCCGAAAATATCCTTGTAAATTCCCGTCATCTGCCTCGCCTTCGCCATATCGTCACGCACGATGTAACAGGAAATAACGCCGCCCGCGCAGGCGGAAAGCGCGACAATGCCCTCGCGGTATTTCTCGAGAACTTCGAGGTCGATTCTCGGCTTGTAGTAAAAACCCTCGGTGTGACCGATTGAATTTAGTTTTATCAGATTCCTGTATCCCTTTTCATTCTTCGCGAGAAGAATCAGATGCGCGTAGTTTATGTTGGCGACAGAAAGACCGTCGGAATTTTCAGTGTCGATTATGTCCGCGGTCGAGCCGACGGTTTCAATTTTCTTTCCCTTGTCGAACCGTGAACTGCCCTGAGCGACGTACGCTTCAAAACCGACGACAGGCTTCACGCCCTTGCTCCTGCACTTGTTGTAGAACTCCATCGCGCCGTACATCACGCCGTGGTCGGTCAACGCGACGGCGCTCATCTTGTTTTCGACTGCGGCGTTCACGAGACCGTCAACCGTGCAGATTGCGTCGAGCAATGAATAGTGAGTGTGATTATGTAAGTGTATAAATTCTGTCATCGGATTGAATGCTGAACACTAATTTTTATAATTTAATCAATTTACACAAAGCAAAAAATTTATTATTGCATTATAGCGGAATATTTTATATGATGAACAAATTTTCGGAGAACAAATGAGGAAATTCATCATCGCAGCGCTTTTTTTCGCGCTTGCAATTTCTGCCGCCGCGCAGGTTAACCCTTATTCGCGCACTTCGCTTTTTAAGAATAAAACTCTGACAGGGGAAAAAACCTTTCCGCAGAAAAATACGGGAGAGTCTGGTCTGACTTACGCGCTTGTTGTAACCT
>CAZOQR010000133.1:0-5165 GCA_964581915.1 uncultured Ignavibacteriaceae bacterium
GCGAGCATCGCGTCTTTTAAAAGTTTTTCCATTTCCCTGTCCGCCATCAAGGTATCCTGACTCTTTGAACTATCTTTTATGTTATAAATTTCTTCGTCGATATTCCTGATTTTTTCCATCCTGTTCCTGTTCTTCTTCAAATGATTCAGAGAATAATTCACCGCAATCTTATACAGGTACGTGAACAGCGAAGATTCGCCTCTGAACTCGCCCAGCGTTCTGTGCAGTTTTATGAAAACCTCCTGCGTAATGTCGTCGGCGTCATCGTGGTCGAGCACCATTCTTCTCACGACCCAATAAACTTTTTTCTGGTATTTCAGGACAATAAAATTAAAAGAACTGCTGTTTCCTTTCAGGAAGTCAGATATTATTTCGCTGTCGCTGCTCTGTAAGTTTATATCCCGATTCAAGCATTAATATTTATTCGCCTAAAATTACGATTATTCTCTTTAAAATCAACAATCTAAACCGTTCTGCAATAGTTAGACAGCGAAGAGGCGCTTGAAGTTTAATGTAAGCAATAATATACTGAATTTAATTACCGATATAGTTAATTTAAAATATATGAGCATATAATATACTGTAAAACCAATAGTATAATGCGTTTTAAGAAGAAGAACATAATTACATACGTTACATTCGCGCTGGTATTAACGGCATTAGCGATAGCGGTTATTACTTCGGTACAGACACACAATGAAACCGGATTGAAGACAGAAATTAAAGGGAGTGAAGATCCGATATCGCCTGTAAGCGGAAATCAGCGGACGGACAATTCCGAAGTACTTGACAAAAAGAGCAAGGTTACGACATTTGAACTCGAAAAATTCTATTTGAAATGGAGCAATATTTTCAACATAATCTGCTTCAACACTATGCTTTTTCCAAAGGACACAGTCAGAAAATTTAATGAATTCGAATACCTCAGGACGAATTTATTCAACAAGAAAATGACATTCACTTACGGCAACGTGAATGAACTGGTAGCGGCATACGGCGACGTTATTAAGGAGCAGTGCAATCACTATAAACTTGACTGGAGGCTGATACTTGCGATGATACGTCAGGAATCGTACTTTAATCCCGAGGCGGTATCAAGAGCGGGCGCGTACGGATTGATGCAGATAATGCCCGGCACGGGACTCGGTCTTCAGAACGAACTGAAACTTGAAGACACGAAAACGCCATACAACAACCTAACGGCGGGAATGTATTATTACGCCACGCTGGCGGCATCGTTTGAATTCACGGGCGAGGACAAATTAAAATTCGCGCTCGCAGCGTATAACGCGGGTCTGGGCAGGGTTGTCGACGCGATGACAATCGCAAATTATTTCGGGAAAGATTACAACAAGTGGGATAACGTGAAGGAATACTATCCATATCTCGCATCGAATCAGGATTCGGTGCACAGGCTCGTCTGGCCGAAGACGGGACGTCCTCCGGGCGGCGCGCTAAACAACTGGCAGGAGCCGTACAAGTACGTGGAGTACATAATGTTTTATTACGAAAATTACAAGAAAATATATCCGGGAAACCTGACGGAAGAAAAAAAGACAAAGAAAAAGAAAAGCAGGTGAAAGAGAAAAACATAAAGAAAAGATTCAGAGAACTTGAGGGCATAAGCGAAGCGCGGAAATTTTTTCCAATGGCGGAATCGTGTGTCTATCTTGACTCGGCGCATTACGCGCCATATTCTCTCGAGACGAAAAGAAGGCTCCGTGAATACATAGAAAGATTCACGCACACGAACGACAACCTCAGCGTTTTCAACAACGAGATAATGAAGAGAATCAGGGCTCGCGCGGCGAAACTTATAAACGCTGACGAAACCGAGATTATAATTACGGGAAGCACGACTCACGGGCTCAACATATTCGCGAACGGGATAAGGATGTCAGAGGGCGACTGCGCAGCGTACGCGGATTCCGAATTTCCCGCCATAGTATATGCCTGGATGAATCAGGAGAAACTCCGCGGCATCAGGAACGTAAGAATACCTTCCGCGAACGGCGTTATTAAGACAGAGGACGTGGAGAACGTTTTGAGAAGCAACAGAGTGCGCGTCTTGACGGTAAGTTCGGTTGAATTCCTCGGATACAGAAACGACCTGCCCGAATTAAGGGAATTGTGCTCTCGTTACGGAGCATATCTCGTCGTTGACGCCATACAGAGCGCGGGAGTTGTTCCGATGGACGTAAAGAAGGTCAATCCCGATTTTCTCGCGGCAGGCTCGCAGAAGTGGATGATGTCGCCCGCGGGAATAGGTTTCTCATACATTCCCGAGCGGATGAAGAATGTCATTGAGCCAACCTACGTTTCCACGATGAGCGTGAAATACAATTTCGCGAACTTTCTGGATTACAAACTTGATTTCAACGAGGACGGGTCGGCTTACGAAAATTCGACTCCGAACACTCTCGGAATGATAGGGCTTGAATCGGCTCTTGAACTTTTTTTAAAACTCGGAACGGATAATATTTTCGGACACATTAAGAAACTTCTCGATTTATTCGCCGACGGTTTAAGCAATAGATACGTCATAGAGTCAGACCTGTCGGAGAAGCACCGCTCGAACATTCTGATATTTTCCTGCGCGGACAAATCGAAGAACGCGTACGTGCATAAAGAACTGGAGAAGCAGAATATTTTCATCGCGCTCAGGGAAGGTTTCCTGAGAGTGTCCCCGCACTTATTCAACAACAGGAAAGACATAAAAGCGTTGCTGCGCGGTCTTGAGAAAATCACTCTTTAGCGATGCAGACAGAAATCGCTCCGATTTTAACGTTGAGGTTTTCTTTGAGCGTTCTAATGACTTCCTTAATTGTTGAGCCTGTCGTAATTACGTCATCGACAACGAGTATGCCGTTCCTGACGCTGCCAGGGCGGAAATCAGGGCTAAGGGCGAAAGCATCTTTTACGTTTTCCACGCGTTCCCTGTAAGACAAGCCGGTTTGCGACCGTGTGTGCCGCATTCTGAGAATGATGTCGTTTCTTAATTCGAGTCCCGTTGATTTCTTAAGTCCTTCACCGATAAACCCGCTCTGGTTATAACCTCTTTCGCGCTCTTTGGCTCTGAACAGGGGAACGGGGACGATACAGCCGAACCGTGATAATTCACCGGAGTATTTATCCTTCAATGTTTCACCGAGCAAAGTTCCCAGAAAAGTGCCGATTGAGGAGAAGCCTTTATATTTAAGATAATGAATGAGTGTTTGAACTTCGTTCTCGTGCCTGAAAACGAATTTCGAGAAGAAAAAATCAGAGTTTATTTTTGCTTTGAGAAGAACAAGGTCGGCTGCATCCGCTTTCTCAATGCCTTGCAGGACGTCGTCTTTTACAAACGCGTTTGAATTGTCTTCGGGAAGACGTTCGTCTGTAATCAGGCATATTTTAGGAAAAACAAAGTCAACCAGGTCATTTTTCAATAATGTCAGCAATGACAATATTGAATTCGTCTTACTCAATTAATTTCCTGAATTTAATTCGTTTTGGACCCGTGTCACCGAGCCTCTTCTTTTTATTCTCTTCGTATTCCGAGTATCCTCCCTCGAAAAAGCAGACATCGGAATTGCCTTCAAACGCGAGTATATGCGTTGCAATTCTGTCAAGGAACCACCTGTCGTGCGAGATGATGACAGCGCAGCCCGCGAAATCCTCAAGACCTTCCTCGAGCGCGCGCAGAGTGTTGACGTCGATATCATTAGTCGGCTCGTCGAGCAGCAGGACGTTTGCCTGTGATTTGAGCGTAAGAGCGAGATGGAGCCTGTTCCTTTCGCCTCCTGAGAGCATTCTTACTTTCTTTTCCTGATCGGCTCCGTTGAAGTTGAATCTTCCGACATAAGCGCGCGAATTAATCTGTCTTCCTCCGAGTTCAATGAGTTCAGCGCCTTCGGAAATTGCCTGCCAGACAGTGTCTTCAGGATTCAGTTGAACATGGCTCTGGTCAACATATCCTATCTTAACAGTTTCACCGACTTCAAAACTTCCTCCCGTAGGTTTCTCCGTCCCGAGAATCATCCTGAACAGAGTAGTTTTCCCGGCTCCGTTCGGTCCTATTACGCCGACGATGCCCGCGGGGGGGAGAGAGAATTCGAGATTATCGAAGAGCAGGTTATCACCGAAAGATTTCTTCACTTTCACGGCTTCAATAACTTTATTACCGAGCCGCGGACCATTGGGAATGAATATTTCAAGTTTTTCTTCTTTTTCTTTCGTGTCCTCGTTAAGGAGTTTATCGTACGCCTGCAGACGGGCTTTTGATTTAGCGTGACGGGCTTTTGCGGACATTCTCACCCATTCGAGTTCTCTCTCGAGAGTCTTTCTCCGCTTGCTTTCCGTTTTCTCTTCCATTTCGAGACGCTTCGATTTCTGGCCGAGCCAGGAGGAGTAATTTCCTTCCCAGGGGATACCCTCGCCGCGGTCGAGTTCGAGAATCCATCCAGCGACGTTATCAAGGAAATACCTGTCGTGCGTCACGGCGATAACGGTGCCTTTATACTGCTGAAGAAAAATCTCAAGCCACTCTACGGATTCCGCATCGAGATGGTTTGTCGGTTCGTCGAGGAGGAGAATATCGGGTTCAGTCAGAAGAAGTTTGCAGAGCGCGACTCTTCTTCTTTCGCCGCCGCTCAGGTTGCCGACCAAGGCGTCTTCAGGCGGGCAGCGCAACGCGTCCATAGCACGAACAAGTTTCGCGTCAAGTTCCCATCCGCCTTTATGCTCGATGAGTTCGGTGAGTTCACCCTGTCTTTCGATTAGTTTTGTCATTTCGTCGTCGGACATGGGTTCGGCGAAGCGGTTATTAATCTCCTCATACTCTTTCAGGATGGCGACAATTTCACCGACACCTTCCATCGCGGTTTCCTTCACTGTCTTGGAGTTATCGAGTTCGGGTTCCTGAGAAAGAAAACCAACGGAATATTCCTTCGTGAAATGAAGTTCTCCGTCGAACTCTGTTTCCAGACCCGCAATAATTTTAAGAAGCGTTGATTTTCCCGAGCCATTGAGTCCGATTATTCCGATTTTAGCACCATAGAAAAACGAAAGGTAAATGTTCTTCAGTACCTGCTTGTGAGGCGGAAAAAACTTATTCACACCCACGAGAGAAAAGATGATTTTATTGTCAGCCATACGAATAATTTAAACATAAAGTTAGCGATTTT
>CAZOQR010000133.1:5265-8016 GCA_964581915.1 uncultured Ignavibacteriaceae bacterium
TGCTGGACAGAATCAATTCGAGCAGCGGCGATGAGGTATGGGGGCTGTTCGACAAGAATATACTCGAGAAAGTCATAGACGACAATGAGTTGCCGAAAGAGTTAGCGAGGTACATGCCCGAGAGAAAAATACCCGAGATGCAGACGGTGATAGAGCAACTCTTCGGGCTCCATCCTTCTGAGCACAAATTAATTCATAAAATCACGCTTACAATATATCATCTCGCGTACCACGGAAACATAATACTTGTCGGCAGGGGAGCGAACATAATAACGTCGGGTCTGAAGCACGGGCTTCACCTGCGGCTCATAGAGCCTTTCGAGAAACGGGTCGCGCACGCCTGCGAATATTTTAACCTTGAAAAGGCGGAAGCGAAAAAATTCATAGAGGCGGAGGATAAGGGCAGGCGCGAATACATTAAGAAGTATTACAGCAAAAACATAGAGGACGGGAGTTTATATTCAATAATAATAAATTTCGGGAGAACCGACAGGGACGAGGTAATCAGAATACTCAGCAAACTTGTAACGGGAACCCTTTAATCTATGTCCTCGAGCAGTTCGGAAAGGAAATTTCTCAGTTCCTTCAGGTCTCTTTTTATTTCCGTTTTATCCGATTCCTGATTTTCATCAGTTTTGGAATCGGAATTGAAGAGACTTAATTCTTTTGAAGGTTTGTGTTCTTTATGATAATACTGGGGAGAAAATTTTCTCTTCTCAGGGGGCTTTTGCTCATCCTGCTGTTCTTCCTTGAAGTTATAGGTTTTCAGCAGTTTCTTTGCGCCTTCGATGGTGTATTTTTCGTCACGAAGAAGACGTTTTATGTAAAGAATGAGTTTTATGTCCTTATTCGTATAAATTCTGTTGCCCGCGAGATTCTTAGCGGGTTTCAATTGTTCAAATTCCGTTTCCCAGTATCTAAGAACATACTGTTCCAGTTCAGTGATTTTACTGACTTCACTGATGGAATAGTAAAGTTTCTTCATAGAGAACTTTTCCTTCATTGATACGTTACTTTGTTTCATAATGATTAAAATATCAATAAAAAATTAATAATGCAATACCAGTTAAAGCATCAGTTCAGATTTATATGATTCTATCCATATTTTCATAAATATTATACGATTTCAGGTAATTTGCATTTTATAAAAACCATTTATTTGTTATGTTATCGGTATAATAACGAATTCGAACTAAATTAAAGTATAATGAAAATAGTTAAATCTTTATTAATAATATCATTAGTAATGCTTCTGACTTCGTGTTCAAAATCGCCGATAACGGTTTACACGAACGGCAAAATATACACTCTTGACGGCAAGAACACGATTGTCGAAGCGATGGCTGTTCAGAGCGGAAAAATCCTCGAAACGGGCAGAAACGACGACATTAAGAAGAAATTTGAGGGTAATGAGATTATTGATTTAAAAGGAAAACCTGTGATACCCGGATTTATTGATATGGAGGGATCCCTTGTTGAATTCGGAAAGAATCTCAATTTCATAAATTTCATAAACGCGAAATCGATTAATGAGATAAAGAAAGTAATATCGGAAAAATCAAAAGAGAAGAAAGAAGGCAGCTGGATAGTAGGCTTCGCGATGAACGAGATTAACTTTCCCGAGAGCGAACTGCTTGCGATGGACAAGAGCATACTGGACAGCGCCGCGAAGAACTACAATGTTTACGTGCTTAACCTGACAGGCGACATGGCGTGGTGCAATACGAAGATGCTTCAGACGCTGCAGATAACCGAATTAACTCCCAATCCTAACGACGGGGAGATAGAAAAGGACGAAAACGGAAAACTCACAGGTTTATTGTACGATAATGCCGTGAATTTAATTCGCGACAAGTCGCCCGAGATCTCACGGGAAGATTTATTCCAGTCCGTGAAAACCGCGTCTCTCGAACTTGCAAAATACGGAATAACCGAGGTTCACGACAGGACAGTCAACAGGGAATCGATAGGGCTTTTGAAGCAGTTAATCGACAGCAGCGCGCTTTCGGTAAAGGTTTACGGAGTGCTGAGCGTAGGTGACGAGACATTTGAAGAATACCTTCAGAAAGGTATTGAGAAAAATTACAAGGACCACCTGACAGTCCGCGCGGTCTCGATAGATTATGACGGCGCGCTGAATCTTCAGGCGGCATCGATGAAGGACGCGTATCTGAAGGATTCTAAGAACGCGGGATTATACGCAACGACCGATGAAGTGGAGAACAGCCTGAAGAAAGCGCTCGACAAGAATTTTCAGTTTTGCATTAAGACAGTCGGCGACAAGGCGGTAAACGACAATCTGAACAGCATAGAGAAGATATTCAGAGACAAGAAGCAGGATAACGCGCGAATAATATTTGAATACGTCGAATTCATACAGCCCGCGGATATCAAGAGAATGTCGGAATTAGGCATAATACCCTCGGTGCGTCCTGAAGTTACAATCGGCAACATCGAAGGAGGCATAAAGGATTTGATTCCCGAATCAAACGCTCTCAATCTCGGACTCTGGAATTCAATGCTGCAGAGCACAGGCAGAATAACGTCAGGCTCAAATTTCCCGTACAGCAACATAATAAGTCCAATTGCGTTAATTCATTTGCTTGTTAACAGGCAGCCTCTGGACACGGCGATAAAGAACCTGCCCGGAGCGAATCAGAAACTCACTGTTCTCGACGCGGTGAAATCGATGACAGTTTTCGCAGCATACGCTGGATTCGAGGAAGATTCGAAGGGTACTCTCGAAAAGGA
>CAZOQR010000134.1:0-1499 GCA_964581915.1 uncultured Ignavibacteriaceae bacterium
TATTTCTTTTAAATGTTTGAGAGCAAAATATGCAAGCGGTACTCCGGCGGCTATCAAACCGATTCCCGAAAATCCGCCGGCGAAACCGCCAAAATATTTTCCTGTTGCCAGGGTCATAATGTTGTGTCCGAGCCCGTTCAACGTCATCGCGACTCCGTAAACAAGACAAAGATAAACGGACCATTTTTTTTCAACCAGAAAATAATACAGCATTACGAGAGGTATGGCGAAAAAAACGAGGTTTAGAATTAAGAAAGTCTCCTGTGAATAGTATCTGCCGACCGGCCAAAAACGCGCCCATACTTCCTCAAGCATATGCGCGGCGTGAAAAAAAATAAGTAAGAGCAAAAACAATATTATTCTCCTGCGATTTGTCTTCATCATTCTCCCTTTTTCAACTAATTAATATATGCAAATTTAATTATTTAATTCATACAATAATAAGAAATTGCAGTGGTGATTTACGGATAATCAGTATTACGTGCGCGGTGAGTCATTTCGTTATCCGGGAAATAACAGAGGGTTTTTCCGATTGCTTTTCCCGGACACGGCTTCTTACCTTACTGCAGCGAAATTAATCGCGCCTTTATCCCAGGGTTTTGAATTCTTTATCGCATCCAGAACTTCTTCGGGTTCGCTTACAACCTTCCACATTTCAAGATGTATATCTTTCATGAAATTTTCCTTAACCGCCTTTTCAAGCATCTCCAGAAGCGGGTTGTAATACCCATTAGTGTTCAGAATAACGATTGGTTTCGTGAACTGTCCGAGCCGCTTCAGCGTTATCGCTTCGAGCAGTTCTTCAAGCGTGCCGCTTCCTCCCGGAAGAGCCACGAGGGCGTCAACGTCTTCAAGAAATCTTGCTTTTCTCTCGTGCATTGTATCCGTTAATACCATATCGATCACGCCTTTGTGCTCCCATTCCACGTCAACCATGAATTTCGGCAGTATGCCCCTGATTTTCGCCCCATGCTTCAGCATCGTGTCCGCCAGAGCGCCCATCAATCCTGCGGCGCCGCCGCCGTAAACAACCTCTGCGTCTGCTTTCGCAAACGCTGTCGCAAGCCTTTCCGCCGCTTCAAAATATGCCTTATCCACCTTTGCGCTCGAAGCGCAGTAAACACAAATTTTCATTCAGGAAATTTTATTGATTTAAAAATAATCAGACGAAAAATAAAATCATAGTTTAATTTCGGTAAATCGTTTTGGTGTGAACATAAAAAACGACCGGCGCGAAAACGCGCCGGTTTATCATTTATCTGAATTTATTAGCATCTATCCTGCTTTTGACTTTGGAACGTAACTTAGTTTGTTTATCACGTCCTGAATGAATCTCACTTGCTTTTTCAAATCTTCCTTGAAACTGAAATTTTCAGAATGGTGAATTTCGCTTTTTGTATCTGCGATTTCCCTTTCAAGAATATTGTGCAGGAAAACAACTTCCTCTTCGGATAAATCAATGTTCATAACCCCTCCGTTTGAATATTTGTTTGCTTTAA
>CAZOQR010000134.1:1599-7963 GCA_964581915.1 uncultured Ignavibacteriaceae bacterium
GGAACATATCTTTTTTTTCTGTGTATAAAAAAAGAATTTATCTAAATCAAAACTGTATAAAAAAATGAAAAAACCATCTGGTGTTATTTTGGGCGTTATTTTCTTATCCTTGTTTCTTTCCGGACTTTTTATATCGGGTTGCAGCGAGGACAGTGTCACGACCGTTGCGGATAATCTCGACCTCAGCACATATTCAACAGGCAATTACACCGATTTACTTGATTCCCTGAAACTCGATACGGTAAAAGTTCTCATCAAGGATATAAAACTGAACGTAGCGAATTCAAGCGATTCTACAAACTTCAAGGTCGGTCCTTACGTCTATTTCGTAAACCTGAACGGCAGTGTTAACGTGATGACGACCGCCTATATTCCCGCGGGGAATTACGACAAACTGATATTCAAGTTTCACAAACTTGAATCATCGGAAACTCCGCCCGACGCCGAATTCAAGGATTCAACTGGTACGTATTCCGCTGTCGCAAAGGGTTTTTACAACGGCTCTTATTTCATTTATAAAACCGATGTTTCATTCCACCAGAAACTGAACTTTCCGGTAAGCATCGGCGTTGAAACCAACACGAAAACAAACATTACTTTCAGGGCCGATCCTTATAAATGGTTTTTCAAGAACGGAAATTTCCTGAATCCGACAGACCCCGCCAACAGGAACGATATCGATAACAACATTAAGAATAATGTGAACGATAACCTCAAGGCGTACAGAGACAACGATAGAAACGGGATACCCGACTAAAGCAATTATTGAATTTCATATACGCCGGCAAAAGCCGGCGTTTTTTTTTACGTTATTAGAACCTCTCGATACACAATTTTCGACATAGAGTTATCGTACTGCTATCGCCAAAATCGGGCTGTTTTGGAAACCGCTGTAAAGCAGTACACTTACTGCTTATTCTCAAAATGCAACTTGGTTTTTCAGAATTGCGACACCTTTTATTTTTATCTGTGTATGAATGCCTTGTTATTTCATTAAAAATCAAGGTTTTAAGCCATTAGAAGTATTAAAATCCACTCAAATTTAAGGTATGGTTATTGCATAAGAGCATATAACTGTTGTACGAAATATTTTTGTAAAGGAAATTTAAATTACTAAATTATATGGGGTTAAAGGCATGAAAAAACTTACAATCATTGCATCATTCATCTTTCTCATACTTCTTTTAACAGGGTACAATTCAAACGCTCAGCAATGGATACTTGCAGGTTCGGTTTCAAACCCGGGTTTAACGCCGAGCATATCCGTTTACGATAATAATGTCGTCTGGATTGCCGGCGGAACGGAAAACAATCCGAAGATTTTTTCTACATCGAACGGCGGGGTAAACTGGAGCGCCATTACAACCAACGGTACAACAAATCAGTTGTTCTGTGTGTGGGCAATCAACTCCACCACGGCAATTGTCGGCGAAGGAGTTGTTAACTCATACGCGAGACTTTATAAATTCTCGTCGGCCGGTTTGAAATGGAACGTTGTTCTCGAGACCGGACAGAATGACGGAGCGTTTAACAACATTACTTTTTCCAGAACTACGCCTCTTGTAGGGGGAGCGCTTGCGAACGAATTCTGGATGACCACCGACGGAGGAAATAACTGGGTGCAGAAATCCACAGGCGTTGTCGGAGTTTCCGCCGCGCAGAATTCACTGATGATTGTTGACCAGAACTTTTTCGGTTTCGGACTCAAGAACGGCGCGCCGCGGGTAAGAATGACCACTGACGGGGGAAGCGCGTGGATGACAAAAAACCTGAGTCTCAGCGGCAACTACACAAGCGGTTTCACTTTCAGGAGCGACAAACTTATCGGGCTTTCTTCGACTTCTGAATCAATGCCGTACGTAGCAAGAACAACCGACGGCGGATTAACCTGGAATACCGTTGATATCGGCGCTGGTCTTACGGGAATAACTCTTATAAAGTGGATACCCGGAACAAATGTTGTTTACATTCTCGGCTCTAACGGCGCCGTGAAAAGAAGCACGAACAACGGATTGAACTGGACATCAATGGGTACGGCGGGTGTAACAGGTCTTACTCATTTCGACTTCAACAAGGTAAATAATATTATTTGCGGATACGCGATTTCGAGCAACGGAAGCGTATTGAAACTTATAGACAGCGTGCTCGTGCTAACCGGTACGGGAAACATTGAGGCGGGAATGCCGTCCGAATATAAACTTCATCAGAATTACCCGAATCCATTTAATCCGGTGACAAATATTAAGTACTCGGTCGTGAAAGACGGATTCGTAACACTGAAAGTGTTCGATGTTCTCGGCAGAGAGACAGCAACGCTCGTGAGCGAATACAAAAAAGCCGGAACGCACGAAGTTTCATTTTCCGCGGGACAAAACGCAAGTTTATCAAGCGGTGTGTATTTCTACAGCATTAACGTCAACGGATTCACCGATATAAAACAAATGGTTTTGATAAAATAGTCCGGAAAATATTCCGTGTTTTCGGGCAATCTGTCCGTTATAACATTCTCCATTTTAAGGAAGCCTTCGGCTTCCTTTTTTATTGTTATTCCTTACCTCTTTTATTGTTGTATGTTAATAAATATTTTCTCAATTTCGTGAATAACAAAATAATATGTCGAAGAAATTATTTAGTATCATAATAGCCTTCATCATAACCGTGCCGGCTACTCTCCTGCTTCAGCGGTTTACCGAAAAAGAACTGAAACCCGCGCGAATACCCGATTACGGCTGGTTCGAGACGCAGAGGGCTTATCCCTTTGCCGATATTCCAAATGACGAAAGAATAAAATCTCTTGAGTATGTAAAGAGTAAAATGACAAACGACAAGAGTCTGACCGACCCCTGGATTTCAACGGGTCCCACGAACATCGAGGGAAGAATTACGTCTATCGTCATCGACCCGGGAAATCCTCAGATTGTATATACGGGCTGCGCCAACGGCGGAGTGTGGAAGTCAACGAATTTCTGCCAGACGTGGACAAGCATTTTCGATAATCAGAACACATCTTCGGTAGGAGCCCTTGCAATAAACCCGCAGTCACCGAACATCATATACTGCGGCACCGGCGAACCGAATTCTTTAAGAAGTTATTATCCAGGAAATGGAATATACAAATCGACAAACGCGGGAATCAACTGGACGTTTTCGGGACTTCCGAACACATACTGCATAGGCGGAATTGCAATCAATCCTTCAAATCCCGGCATATTGTACGCGGCTGCTCTCGGCTCTTTGAGGCACAACAATTCCGAGCGCGGAATATACAAATCAACCGACGCGGGAAATACCTGGTCGCTTTCGCTCTTTGTCGCGGACTCTGTAGGAGCGGTTGACGTCGCGGTTGACCCGTCGAATCCGTCAAAAGTTTTCGCTGCAATGTGGGAAAGGACCCGAAGGGAAAATTACATAAAATATGGCGGACCGAAATCCGCTCTGTATGTTTCAACAAACTCAGGCGCGAACTGGAATGTTGTCGGCGGGGGATTTCCTTCAAACACATCAACACTCGGTAGAATCTCTCTTGACATCTCGGCGTCAAACCCGCAGATAATATTCGCATTGCTGTCAAACACGAGCGGATATAGCGCAGGATTGTATAAGTCGTCCGACGGAGGTTCGAACTGGTCGCTTGTTAATTCCTCAATCGCAGGTTCGTCAAACTATGCCTGGTTTAACAGAATCTGCAAAGTAAACCCATCCAACCCGAATCATTTATTCTGCGGAGGTCTTTATATGGACATATCGACAAACGGCGGCGTGTCTGTGAGTCAGTCTCTTTCTTCGATACACGTTGACCATCACGCTGTTTGCTTCGCGCCTTCAAACCCAAACTTCATAGTAATTGGAAATGACGGCGGAATAAATTATTCAACGAACGGGGGAAGTTCGTTCACCGAAACTCCGACTCTGCCTGTCACGCAATTCTACGCGGGCGACGTAAGTTATCAAAATCCAAACATGCTCATAGGCGGCGCGCAGGATAACGGAACGAATCTCACTACAGGAGGGGCAGGCTCCTGGAACGAGGTCAACGGAGGCGACGGATTTTACTGTCTCATAGATTATCAGAATCCTCAAAGGATATATGCATCATCTCAAAACGGGGGAATTGTAAGGTCAACGAACGGCGGCGCAACATTTCAAAGCGGCACGGGAGGACTTGATTTAACATATTCAAACTGGAGCACTCCTTTTGTAATGGATAAGAATAATCCTCTCGTACTTTACTGCGGCACTTATAAAATTCACAGAACGACAAACGGAATGCAGTCGTGGACCGCGATAAGTCCCGACCTCGCAAAAGCGCACGTTGCGAACCTCGGAACGATAACCACAGTAGATGTTTCAAAATCAAACCCGAACGTGATTTACGCGGGCACCGACGACGCGAACGTATGGGTAACGACGAACGGCGGAACAAACTGGAATCTAATAAACGCGGGACTGCCCAACAGGTGGGTTACCCGCGTTACCGTTCACAAGGATTCCGCGAATGTTTGCTACGTAACGTTATCGGGTTATAAAGTAGATTCGACAGGCGCGCACATATTCAGAACAACAAATTTTGGAGCCAACTGGACGGCGATTAACGGAAATCTTCCCGACGCTCCCGTAAACGATGTTTTAATAGACCCGTTCAATTCTGCTCGTCTGTACGCGGGAACGGATTACGGAGTAATGACGACTTCGAATTACGGACAGACGTGGAGCGTGTTCGGGACGCTTCCTTCGAACGTTCCCGTTCACGATTTAACAATTCACGAACCGTCTTCCTCCATTTTCGCCTGGACGCACGGAAGAAGCGCGTACAAAAATTATCTGGCGCCTGTTCAAAACATTCCGGGTGAAAGCGGATCACCGTCTAATTACCTGTTGTCGCAGAATTATCCGAACCCGTTCAATCAATCCACCATAATAAATCTTCGGACGTCCATAGCGGGTAACTTAAAAATCACGGTTTACGACGCGACGGGCAGGGAAGTGAAGACGCTGTTGAACGAAAGAAAACCCGCAGGTTTTTATTCTGTCAGGTTCAACGCGGATAATCTCTCTTCGGGACTTTATTATTACCGGCTTACTTCCAGTGATTATTCCGATATAAAGAAAATGGTGCTCCTGAAATAATCTTTGTGAAAAACACCGGCGCATTTTATTCCGTTCGCGCGGAAAAAACGGTATTTATTTTAATTTCTCAAGCCAGGATTCTATTTCTTTCAAGAAGACGGGGGAAATAACGGCTCCGCCTTCTTTTTTAAAATTTTCTTTTTGCTCTTTCAGGCTCCCGGTTTTTGCAAGCCGCATATTGTGGTCAACGCCGGATATTGTAACGATTTTAAAATTTTCATTTCCCGATTCTTTCAGATATTTCCCGAACATTTCGGCGCCCTGTACCGGGTCTACCTGAGTGTCTTTATCGCCGAAAAGAAACAACGCGGGGATTTTTATTTTCCCGAGCCCGTCGAGAGGATTTATGTACGACTCCGAATCCGGTTGTTCGGGAATAAACTCATTCTCTGCGATATCATATCCCCACCCCAGTTCGGTAATCACCGGGTCGTTATTAAGGTAATCGGCCGCTTCGCGAAACTCCCTGTAGGTGTTCGCGTTCGCGCGCTGAATGTAAAATTTTTTCAGTGTTTCCGCGTCTTCTGTTGTCCTTCCGTCGCATACCGCCTGCGTTTTAACCAGATATGCCGATTGTTCTATGCTGTTCATGGCAGGACAGGATACGGCAATCACGAACGATACATCCTTGCACTCCATTAGAGCGAGCGACATTACGTATCCCGCCTGGCTTGAGCCGTACAAACCAATTTTGTGCGGATTTATATTTTGACGTTTTTTTACCGTTTCAATCTCCGCCGTCAGAATTAACGCGCGTTCACGCAAGAGGCTGTCACCCGAAAATTCGCCTTTCGAATCGCCGGAACCGGGTTTATCATCAATAAAGAAAGCGTATCCGCACTCGATGAATTTTCTTATGACTTTAGAATTTTTAATTGCCGCTTTTCTGTCCGTCGGACCGCTGCCCGCGCAAAAAATGACAACGGGGAAATTGCCGCCTTCAACGGGGGTAATCAAATCTCCCTTTATTTCAAACCTGCCGACAGAAATTGTAATCTCTTCGGAGTTGAACTTTACATCACCGTTCTCCTGTGACTGACAATATCCGGAAAACAATAACAAAATAAAAATTATAAGCATTTTCTTCATCGACTTGAATAAATTCGTGGAAACACTTTTGATACGAATTGAAAAGATATTTGTTGCTCTGAATAACAAACACTTCTATGTGCGGAAAGGCATTATTGGCGGGAACATTAAGACAAACGCGATAATCAGGGCGGAGATTTTTTTCTTC
>CAZOQR010000135.1:0-7935 GCA_964581915.1 uncultured Ignavibacteriaceae bacterium
TGAACGCGAAAGGATATACCAAGGTTAAATACGCTATAGCAATCGCGGGAATAGCTTTCGGAGTGTGGATGCTGAAACCGGAATCTCATACGGCTGAGGTCGCCTGGAAGAATCTTTCATCGGTCGAGCAGATTGAAGCGTCTATCAAATCCGAGAACAAACCGATTATGATAGATTTCTACGCCGACTGGTGCGCGCAGTGCAAGGAACTCGACAAGTACACTTATGTCGACGGAAAGGTAGTTGAACTGTCAAAATCCTTGAATAACATTAAGATTGACTTAACGAAAGAAAATTCGGATATTTCAACAAAGTACGGTATTAAAGGGCTTCCCGTGGTTTTATTCATGAAACCGAACGGCGAGGAAATAAAGGAATTGCGTGTTACGGGATTCCTTGAACCGGAAGAATTTTCGAAAAAAATAGAAAAATTACTTGATGCAAAATAAGAAAGCGGTTTTATTAATATTAATGATCTTCGCTGCGGCGTTATTAAACGCGCAGGTTTCAACTTTCGACGGCAATTATAAACTGTCGGGAATCAGGGATAAAGTGGTAAACGCGGATGAAAAGAGTCCGCTCGACATTCCGAATATTCAGGCGGATAAAAAATCCCCGGGCCTCTCGATACTTCTTTCTCTCGTCCTTCCCGGCGCGGGTCATTATTATGCCGGACGAAGCGACGTGGGCGCTTATTTCTTCGGCGCGGAAGTCGGAATGTGGCTCGGTCTGTTCGGCGTGAACTACTACGGAAACATTCTAAGAGACGATTCACGCTCTTTCGCGGCAACCCATTCGGGGCTTGACAAGAGCGGCAAGGACGACGATTACTTTTCGAACGTCGGCAATTACCTGAACATTTACGATTACAACAACGATAAACTCGCCCGCGGCGAGTACGAAAAACTTTACGACGTGAACACGCATTTCTGGAACTGGGATTTGAGCGCTAACATGGATTCTTTCGAATCCCAGAGAAAAAGAAGCGAAAGAACGTACAACCTCAGAACCATTTTTGTCACGGGAATGATTCTTAACAGGCTCATAAGCGGAATAAGCGCCCTCGTGCTTACGAATAAAGGCAACAATTCAGGCGGAATCCGCGTGAACAGCGAACTTATGATGACGCCCGAAAATAAAATCGACGGACTTAAACTGAATTTCGTAAAATCATTCTGATTTGACAAGAAACTATAAGATTATTCTTGAATACGACGGCTCGGATTTCCTCGGCTGGCAAAGACAGAAGAAGCACAGAAACACGGTTCAGGAAGTTCTCGAAAACGCGCTCGGAAAAGTCCTGAGGTGCGATATAAAAGTCACGGGCGCGGGACGCACTGACACCGGCGTTCACGCGTACAACCAGACAGCCAATTTCAGAACCGCCTCGGAAATTGATTCCGGAAAAAAATTCCTGTACTCCGTCAATTCAATCCTGCCCGGCTCCGTTACGGTAAAATCAATATCCCGGGTTCCCCCGGAATTCCATTCGAGATATTCGGCGAAAGAAAGAGAATACCTGTACAGAATGACGACGCGGGAAATCTCGATAGGAAGAAAATACTTCTTCAAACTTAATTACGAACTTGACTTTAAAATAATTGACGAATTTATTAAAATCATAACGGGATATAATTCATTCAAATCGCTTTGCAAGAATCATTCGGACAAGCACGGTTTTTTCTGCGACTTGAGAGAGTTGAAATACGTTATAAATAAAAAAGAGTCACTTATAGATTTCACGATTAAATCCGACAGGTATCTTCATTCGATGGTCAGGGCGGTTATCGGCTGCCTGGTTGACCTCGGAAGAGGCAGACTTGACCTCGAAGATACTATCGGTAAATTTGAAAAAGGAGAAAAAATTAAAGCGGCATATTTACCGGCTAACGCCCTATTTCTAAACAAAATTTATTATTGATGAAAACAATTAAATTGGTCCCCGTCCTTTTACTGCTCTGTCTTCTCGCCTTCACTTCATCGGAAGGTCAGGTGAGCAGAGAGACAGGTGTTACGGACAGGGATAATCCGATTCAGGAGTTGCGGACAAAAATCATTGACGGAAATTCGGTTTACGAAAATACGATTACAGGCGGAATCGTCAGGACCGAAACCGCGAAAGAAAAAAGTCCGTTTCTCGGCGGTCTCTTTTCCGCGGTAGTGCCGGGCGCAGGTGAGTTCTACGCCGAAAAATATGTCAAGAGCGCCATTTTCCTCGCAATCGAGGCGGGGCTCTGGATAACTTACGCTACTTTCCAGAAAAAAGGAAACGACCAGACGAACTTCTACGAAGATTACGCGGATCAGAACTGGAGCATTATCAGATACGCCTCCTGGCTGAAAGACCAGAATTTCCCAAAGTCGGGCGAGATTAATCTCGCAAGCGACCCCGCTACTCTGAGAATGCAGGTCAATGCCTGCGAAACCGAAAGCGGTTTTTCGCACACGCTGCCGAATTACGGCGAACAGCAGTATTATGAGGTCATCGGAAAGTACAGGACATATACCTGCGGATGGGCAGAGTCCGTCGGCAAGGGAATTACGAAACAAAACTACGAAACGTTCCCGCTTCTTTCACAGGTGAACTATTACATGGACGAAAGACAGAAGGCAAATAATTATTACGATAACGGCACAACAACGATGATGGTTGTGATACTTAACCACATTGCCTCCGCGGTTGACGGAGTAATCAGCGTCAATTCTTACAACAACAAATTGTCCGTTCAGGGGAATATAAGTTTCGCGCCGGTGTATTCATTCCGCGAAGGAAGAAGCAAGGTGACACCCTTCTTTAATCTGAAGGTCGGATTTTAGACAGCGGGAAATACGAAATATCCAGATGACTGAAATAGTTTGCGGGCTTTTCTGAATCCCGCGGAATTTTCTTTCGAGAAAAGTCCGTACAGTACCGCTCCGCTGCCGCTCAGCGACGCGAATGAGGCGCCGCAATCGAGCAGGCTGCTCTTCACTTCCGCGAGTTCGGGATATTTTTCGAAAACAACTTTCTCAAAATCATTTATGTATAATTCAGGCCTGTTCAGGTCAAACTTCTCGACGTCAGCCAGAATCGGCTCCTTGTTCATCGACTCGTCGAAGTTCAGGCTCTCGTAAGCCCACTTCGTTGCCACGTGCCTGTTCGGATTAACGAGTAGCACGTCGTAATCCAGAACGAAATTGTTCAGTATCTTCATCTTCTCTCCCCTGCCCGTCGCGTAACAAGGCTTTTGTATGAGAAAGAAAGGCACGTCGCTGCCGACAGCCAAAGCCGTGTCCATAATTAATTTGCGGTTCAGGCTTATGTCAATCCTGAAAAAATTAACCAGATACCTCAGAAGCGAGCCCGCGTCTGAACTTCCGCCTCCCAGTCCTCCGCCGATAGGTATGTTCTTTTCAAGAAATATGTTGATGAGAAACGTGTCGCGTATCTTGAAATTCCTGAAGAATGCCTCGATGACCTTAATCAGCGTATTCGTTTTCGCCAGAGGAACGGAATGCTTTTCGGACTTAAGTATTATTGAATTCATATCGCTCCCGCTCGGGACGATTGATATGTTTATAGTGTCGAAGAGTTTGACGGGATAAAAGATTGTCTCGAGATTGTGAAATCCGTCGTCCCTCTTGTTCAGTATCCTTAGCCCTAAATTTATTTTTGCAGGAGCCTTAATTATCATTGCTGTTGTTTTATTGTAATATAAAGAAAAGGTATCGAAAAATTACGACAGTAATTAAAACAATACCTTTTCAAAAAAAGTTATATCGCCCACTTAAGCAGCACGGAGCCCCAGGTAAAACCCGCTCCGAAACTGGACAGAATAAGATAATCTCCTTTTTTGACTTTTCCTTCGTAAAAATATTCAGATACGCACGAAGGTATTGTGCACGAGGTCGTGTTTCCGTACTTGTGTATGTTTATCATTACCTTGTCGAGTTCAACGCCCATCCTGTCGGCAGTCGCCTGAATTATTCTCATGTTCGCCTGATGAGGAACAAGATACGCGACGTCTTCCGAATTCAAACTGTTCCTTTCCATCAATTCAACCGAAACGTCCGCCATTCCCTTGACCGCTTCCTTGAAGACAGTCTTTCCGTCCTGATGAACGAAATGCATTTTCCTGTCAACCGTTTCGTGTGTAGGCGGATTCAGGCTTCCGCCTCCCGGCTGATAAAGGAATTCACCGCCGCTGCCGTCTATGTGAAGAATCGAGTCGAGAACGCCCGCTGACTTGTCTTCTGTCGGCTCGAGCAGGAATCCCGCCGCGCCGTCGCCGAACAACACGCAGGTGTTTCTGTCTTCAAAATCAACTATGCTTGTCATTTTATCGGCGCCTATAAGAAGAACCTTTTTGCAGGTTCCGTTTTCGATGAACTGAACCGCTGTATTCAGTCCGAAAATAAATCCCGAGCAGGCGGCTGATAAATCGAACCCCCAGCAATTCTTCGCTCCTATTTCATTCTGAACACGCGCCGCCGTCGAAGGATAGAACATGTCTGGAGTTACGGTCGTAACGATTATCAAATCAATTTCGTCAGCCGAAATGCCCCTTTTTTCCAGTATCATCCTCGCTGCTCTCACCGCGGCGTATGATGTCGGCTGGTCCTTCTCAAGATACCTTCTTTCGGATATGCCGGTCCGCGTCTTTATCCAGTCGTCCGTCGTATCAAGGTAATCTTCAAAAAATTTGTTCGTAACTGTCCTGTCGGGGAAATAATGCCCAACTGCACTGACATATGCATTGTAAGGCGTTTTTTTGCTCATTTCTTTATCCTTTGATTTCCTTTGGTTCTTCTATGGTTTCGTCCGGTGTGTCCGTATTAGCCGAACCGCTCTTGTGAGTTTCGAAATGGAACTCTTCAGAGCCTTTCTTAAGTTTGACACGGACTTTAGTATTTTCTATTATGTTTCCTTTTAATATTTCCTCGCTGAGAGGATCTTCGAGATAGTTCTGTATCGCCCGCCTTAAAGGTCTCGCGCCGTAAGTCTGGTCGAAACCCTTATCCGCTATGAGTTCTTTCGCGGGCTTTGAAATTTCTATAACAATATTCTGATGGCTGAGACGCTTCTGCATCTTCTCGATTGAAATATCGACAATCTGCAGTATGCTGTCCCTGTTTAACTGATGGAACACTATGAAATCATCAATCCTGTTCATGAACTCGGGAGAGAAAACTTTTTTCACGGCTTCGTCAATCGACGTTTTCATTTTTTCGTATTTCGTAACGTCTTTAGAATCGCCGAACCCGAGCACCTTGTCGAGTTTAATGTCGCGCGTTCCTATGTTCGACGTCATTATAAGTATCGTGTTCTTGAAATCCACTTTCCGTCCGAGCCCGTCAGTAAGCGAGCCGTCGTCAAGCACCTGAAGAAGCACGTTGAACGTGTCTGGATGCGCTTTTTCAACTTCGTCGAGTAGAACCACGCTGTAAGGTTTCCGCCTTACTTTTTCCGTCAACTGGCCTCCTTCTTCGTATCCGACGTATCCCGGAGGCGCTCCGACGAGTCTCGACACGTTGAATTTTTCCATGTATTCGCTCATATCCACGCGTATTAAAGCGTCTTCGGAATCGAATAAGAATTTCGCGAGTTGCTTCGCAAGTTCCGTTTTTCCTACACCTGTCGGGCCGAGGAAAATGAACGAACCTATCGGTCTGTTCGGGTCCTTCAACCCTGCCCTCGCCCTTCTTATTGACTTGGAAATTTTTTCAATAGCCTCGTCCTGTCCGATTATAACTTTTTTGAGATACTCTTCCATGTTCACGAGTTTCTCAGATTCGGATTCGGCTACCTGGTTCACCGGAATTCCAGTCATCATCGCAACGACGTCCGCGACGTTCTGAGCGTTAACCTCGTAAAATGTGTTCTGCGACTTCAGGTCCCAGTCGAATTTCGCTTCTTCAAGTTCAGAAAGAAGCCTCTTCTCCCTGTCCCTCAGTTTCGCCGCCTCTTCGTAATTCTGCTGCTTTATTACCTGCGTTTTTTCCACCTTTACGGATTCTATGTCTGCCTCGAGTTTCGCGAGGTCCTCGGGAACGATGATGTGGGCAAGATGAACTCTCGAACCCGCCTCATCCATTACGTCAATTGCCTTGTCGGGCAGAAACTTGTCTGTTATGTACCTGTCGCTCAGCCTTACCGCTTCCTGTATCGCCTCGTCTGAATACCTGACCGAATGGTGTTCCTCATACTTGCCCTTTATGTTATTCAGAATCTGTATCGTTTCCTCAACAGTAGTCGGCTCGACCATTATTTTCTGAAATCTTCTGTCGAGCGCGCCGTCTTTTTCTATGTACTGCCTGTACTCGTTGAGCGTTGTCGCTCCGATGCACTGCAGTTCGCCTCTTGACAGGGCGGGTTTGAATATATTCGAAGCGTCGAGCGAACCGCTCGCTCCGCCGGCGCCTACAATCGTATGAAGTTCGTCTATGAAAAGAATAACGTCCCTCGCTTTTTCGAGTTCGTTCATCACCGCTTTCATTCTTTCCTCGAACTGCCCCCTGTATTTTGTTCCCGCCACGAGCGCGGCAAGGTCGAGAGTTACAACGCGTTTGTTGTGCAGCACTCTTGAAACCGTCTTTTGTATGATTCTTAAAGCAAGTCCTTCGGCTATCGCCGTTTTACCGACTCCCGGCTCGCCTATTAGCACCGGATTGTTCTTTTTTCTCCTGCTCAGCACCTGCGCAACGCGTTCAATTTCCTTTTCCCTGCCAACAATCGGGTCGAGTTTGTTTTCAGCCGCCAGTTTTGTAAGGTCGCGTCCGAAATTGTCAAGAACCGGTGTCTTCGATTTGTCCGTTTTTTTATCCTGCGACTGCTTCTGAGGCATCGGAGTAACGCTCCCTGTCGGCTTGCCCGTAAGTATGTTTACGAGTTCTGTTTTTACGGCATCGTATGTAACTCCGTACTGATGAAGTATCTGCGCGGCGAGATTATCATCCTCGCGAAGCATTGATAGCAAAAGATGTTCCGTTCCGATTATATCCGATTTGAACAATTTTGCCTCGAGATAAGTTATCTTCAGAACCTTCTCCGCCTGTTTAGTAAGTGGTATGTTTCCGACGGTAAGAGAACTGCCCGCGTGCTTCACCGTATCTTCTATAGTTTTCTTTAACTGCGCAATCTCAACCGATAGGTTTCTAAGGATGTTAATAGCCAGACCCTCACCTTCTCTGAATATACCGAGAAGCAGATGTTCCGTGCCAATATAATCGTGACCAAGCCTGATAGCCTCTTCTCTGCTCAGCCTGATTACTTCCTGTACCCTTTGTGAAAAATTACTGTCCATAATTGCTCCTTTTTACATGTTCCTTTAATGTGCTTCCGATTAATTCCGATACACGGAATTCATCGGAATTTTCAATATCTTTCCTCTGTATCAAACTAATTAAAACACCGTCTTTCAACAATGCAATTTGCGGTGATGAAGGGGGATAACCCGTAAAATATTTTCTTGCCTCTTCAACTGCTTTTTTCTCCATTCCCGCGAATATAGTTACAAGGTTATCGGGCATAATTCCGCTTTTTCGCGCCTGCTCGATTGCTAATTTCAATCCCGGACGCGCTTTTCCGGCGGCGCATCCGCAAACCGAATTAACGAAAACAAGTGTAAATCCCTTTTTCCCGAATTCAAGGTTAACTTCTTCGGGAGTGTACAATTCCCTGAATCCTATCTCAACCGCTTCATCTCTCATCGGTTTTACTAAATTCGGGTCGTATGTGTTTAATTCAAATACCATATGTTTGTGTTTTTATAAAATAAAACACGTGTATCAATTATTTAATTTCAAATATTTGCCGAACCAGTTTCTCCGCAGCGCGCTTACTTCTTTTCTGTAAGTTCTAAGGTAATGGTCGCCGTTCTCAAACAATTTTACATCAATATCCGCCTGATATATAGGTTTAAGCAGGCGGTAAAGGTCGGCCGAATCTTTGTAAGT
>CAZOQR010000136.1:0-7839 GCA_964581915.1 uncultured Ignavibacteriaceae bacterium
TACCGCGCCTTCAATCCAGCCGCCTTCAAGTTTACCAAGAAGACCAATCGTGCCGCCGAATGTTGAAGAACTCCATTTTGTTACATTATTTGATGTATCCTGCGTCTCTTTTGACCAACCTGCATAATAAGGAGCAAAACCGAGTGCGAACTTAGGAGACATCTGCCAGCCGAATAATACCTTTAGAGGAACAACTGGTCTTTGAACTCCTAAACTTTGACTGCTAATATAATCACTGAACCCTGTCCATCTGTCTTCGTATTTATTCAGGACGAGTCCTAATGATATGTCCTTCGATACACCGAAGTTGATACCTGCCCATTGTTCGGTCAGTTGATACTGGTCGTTTCCAACCGCGTCTCTTCCGATGTCACCGAATGCATAGTTTCTGTACACGGTTGACCAGGAAGGGTTCCTGTTAATGTCAATCGAAGCATCCTTTATAAAAGGATTGTAACCCAATGCTTCGTACCTTGCGGTACCGCTGGGGATGGACTGTCCGAACGATACGGACGATACAAGCATGATCCCCAAAAGCATAATGGAGAGTAATTTTGCAAATTTCATTTCTTTTCCTTTCATTTAGTTTTTGTTTTTTTTACTGTAACACTGATTATTTTCCGAAAATCTTTACCTATAATACTTCTACTTTCACTAAATGTTTCACCTTCTCGATCATGCCCCTGATCTGAGGTGAATCCTTTTTAACTACTGAATAATTAGGTCTTCCGAGACCCAATGCTTCAATTGTTCTTTTTTGCCTTACCGTTGTATCTATTATGCTTTTTACTTGTGTTATTTTTAAATTCTTTTCCATTTTTAGATTGAGAATAATTCTGATAAATTCATTCCGCGCTTGTCCGCGGTTGTTTTCGCATCGCGAAGATTCCTTAAAGCGCTCACCGTCGCTTTTACAACGTTGTGCGGATTCGACGAACCAAGAAGTTTCGTAAGAACGTCCTGAATACCTGCCGCTTCGAGCACCGCTCTCACGCCGCCACCCGCTATCAGACCCGTACCCGGAGTCGCTGGTTTCAGGAGAACCTTAGCCGCTCCGTACTTTCCGATTATTTCAAAAGGTATCGTTCCTTTTCTTAACGGAACTTCCATTAAGGATTTCCTCGCGTCCTCAACGCTTTTTCTTATTGCGTCCGTAACTTCGTTGGCTTTTCCCAATCCGAGTCCTACGTGTCCCTTACCGTCTCCGACTACGCTCACAGCGCTGAAACTGAACCTGCGTCCGCCCTTTACTACCTTGGCAACTCTGCCTATGTAAACCAATTTTTCCTTTAACTCGAGTTCGCTTGCCTTTATGTATTTTTTCGTCATTAAAATATAAATTTACACTTTCTTAAATCCTGATATTTTTTCCTGTATATAAACATCTTACAGGTTCTGTTCTCAGGGGAGGATTCGAACCTCCGCTAACGGCTCCAAAGGCCGCTGTCCTGCCATTAGACGACCCGAGAATATATCAAATTTTTAAACTAATAAATATAAAGAATTTAGTTAAAACTTTAAACCACCTTCGCGGGCACCTTCCGCCAGGGCTTTCACACGTCCGTGATAAAGGTATCCGTTCCTGTCAAACACAACGTTCAATATGTTCAGGTTCTTTGCTTTTTCCGCTATAGCCATTCCGATAATTTTCGATTTCCCGACCCGTCCTTTAGTCCCTTCTATTTTGGCTTTCAATTCCTTTTCCATAGAAGAAGCCGACGCGAGCGTTTTGCCGTTAACGTCATCAATCAACTGCGCGTATATATTTACCGCGCTTCTGAATACAACCAGTCTGGGTTTATCGGGGGTTCCCGATACCTTTTTCCTGATTTTATATTTTATCTTTGCTCTTCTTGATAAGTATTTCGTATTCACTTTTATACTATTAAACTTTTAAAATTTTACTTTGCTGCTGTTTTTCCCGCTTTTCTTCTTATCTTTTCCGTATCGTACTTAATACCTTTTCCTTTATAGGGTTCCGGTTCGCGGAATGAACGGATTTTCGCGGCGATAAGTCCGACAAGTTGTTTATCGTTGCCGCTTACGATTATGTTCGTGGGCGCGGGCACTTCTATTTTGATGCCTTCGGGCGCCTTGAATATTATCGGGTGGGAATATCCGATGTTTACAAGAAGAAAATCTCCTTTGAGTTCCGCTTTGTATCCGATTCCGACGAGTTCAAGTTTTTTTGCGTATCCTTCAGTAACACCGATAATCATGTTCATAAGAAGCGCTCTGTACAAGCCGTGCAGCGCTTTGTTTTTTTTCTGCTCGTTGTCCCTAGTAAATGATACTTCATTCCCGTTCACGCTTATCCTGATATCGCCAGTAAGCGTCATCGAAAGTGTGCCTTTCGGACCGGTGACGCTGACTTCGGAATCCTTAATATCAAGTTTGACTCCGTTCGGAATTTCAATTATTTTTTTACCTATTCTGCTCATGTTTCTTGATTTTCTTTTTTATAAATTACCAGATTTCACAAATGACTTCGCCGCCGATGTTCTGGCTTCTTGCCTGTTTGTCGGTCATCAGTCCCTTGGAAGTAGAGATAACCGCGATTCCGAGACCGTTTCTCACGCGCGGAAGTTCTTCGGCTCCCTTGTATGTTCTGATACCGGGCTTGCTGATTTTTCTAAGACCTTCGATAACGCTTACACCGTCGTTATATTTCAGTTTAATTGAAATATATTTCTTGTTTCCTTCAGTCTCGATAATCGAGTAATCGCTGATAAAGCGCGCTTTCAGCATTAAATCCGCAATACCGGTTTTCATCTTCGAAGCAGGTATATCAACCGTTTTCTTTCCCGAACTTATCGCGTTTCTGACTCTTGTTAAGAAATCTGCTATTGGATCTGTCATTGACATTCTAAAAAATCTCCTGTTTTGTTTTTTTACCAGCTTGATTTAACTACTCCGGGAATCTTGCCCTGCAGCGCCAGTTCCCTGAACACCAGACGGGACACCCCGAATTTTCTGTAATACGACCTTGCCCTACCGGTCATGCTGCATCTGTTATGCAGTCTTGTCGCGCTGCTGTCTCTCGGCAGTTTCGCCAGCGCCGCGTAGTCACCTTTTTCCTTTAGTTCTTTTCTCTTCTCGGCATATTTCTTAACGAGTCTTTCTCTTCTCTCCTGTCTAGCTATGTGTGATTTTTTTGCCATTTGTATTATTATTTTGTAAACGGTAATCCGAAAGATTTTAAAAGTTCGAACGCCTCTTCGTCAGTTCTGGCGGAGGTAACGAAAGTCACATCCATACCCATAATTCTCGCTATGTTATCGACGTTTATCTCGGGAAAAATAATCTGCTCCTTCACACCCATAGAGTAATTGCCTCTTCCGTCAAAACTCTTGTCGGGCAGTCCTCTGAAATCGCGTATTCTCGGAATTGCGACGTTTATCAGCCTGTCGAGGAATTCATACATCCTGTCATTTCTGAGAGTGACTCTTACGCCGATGTTCATTCCCTGCCTGAGTTTGAAATTCGAGACCGATTTCTTGGCTTTTATAACAGTTGGATGCTGTCCCGTTATCGCTTCGAGGTCTTTGACTGTCGAGTCGATTATTTTCGGGTCAGCGACAGCCGCGCCTGCTCCGCAGTTAAGAATAATCTTCTGGAGTTTCGGAGCCTGCATTTTATTCTTATAACTGAACTTCTTAATCAATTCAGGTACAATCTTTGTTCTGTAAAACTCAAGTAATCTCACAGGCACTTTCTCTTCCTTGAATTTTTCGTCTTTGCCGTCTTTGCCCTTCTTGCCCTTGGCCTGCTGATCGACTTTTTCGTTTTCTTTCTTTCTATCTTGCTTGCTTTTTGCCATTTTTTTAACTGATTATTATTTCGCCTGATTGTTTGCTTTTTCTCATTCTCTTCGATTTACCCGTCGAGGCGTCGGACACGAGTTCCATGCCGATTCTCGTCGGCTTGTTCGTCTTCGGACAAATCAACTGAACGTTCGTGATATTAATCGAAGATTCCCTCTTGACTATACCGCCCTGAGGATTTTTCTGTGTCGGTTTCGTGTGCTTGTGAACTATATTCACGCCCTCGACTATAACTCTTCCTTTTTTCCTGTCGATAAAAAGAATCTTTCCGGTAGTGCCTCTTGAATTACCGCTGATTACTTTTACCAAATCGTTTTTTTTGAGTCTTGATTTTATCATTTTAATATCTTTTTTACGATGCCTTTAAATTACTTCCGGAGCGAGCGAAATTATCTTCATGAACTGCTTTTCCCTGAGTTCTCTCGCGACCGGTCCGAAAATACGAGTACCCCTAGGTTCGTTGTTCGCATTAATAAGTACCGCGGCGTTTTCATCAAATTTTATGCAACTTCCGTCTTTTCTTTTTACTTCCTTTACCGTTCTCACGATTACCGCTCTTGAGACTTCTCCCTTCTTAACCGTGCCGCCGGGTATTGCCGACTTTACGGAAACAACGATAATATCGCCCAGGCTCGCGTACCTTCTGTCGGATCCGCCCAGAACCCTGATGCACCTGACAGACTTCGCGCCTGAATTATCCGCAACCGTAAGATTTGTTTCTTCCTGTATCATAATTAAAATTATCCTTACTTGTTTATTATTATTTAGCTTTTTCCACGATTTCCACAAGTCTCCAGCGCTTCTTGTTGCTAAGCGGTCTCGTTTCCATAATCTTCACCGTATCTCCAATTCCGCATTCATTCTTTTCGTCGTGCGCCATGAACTTCGTGGTTTTCTTGAAGAACTTCTTGTAAAGCGGATGCTTCATTCTCTTCTCGATTGCGACAAGAATGGACTTATCCATTTTATTGCTTATCACCACGCCTATTCTGGCTTTCCTCGATGTTAATCTTTTTTTGACTTCTTGAACTTTGTTTTCTTCGCTCATTAAGATATAATATTGTTATTTCTTTAAATTCTTCTTTTCGGCTAATTCTCTTTGACGAAGGACGCCCAGAATCCTGGCTATATCCTTCTTGGCGTTCATCATTGCCTTATAATTTTCAAGCTGTCCCGATGCATGCTGAAACCTGAAATTCTCGAGCGCTTCCGTTGATTCCTTCAGTGCAATCTTGAGGTCAGGAGTCGCCATGTCTTTTATCTGATAAAACTTCATAATGCCTGGTATTATTTTGTTATACTATTCTTTTTACAAACTTTGTTTTTATGGGTAATTTATGCGAAGCGAGCCTGAACGCCTCTTCAGCGACCTTATCCGTGACACCGTCAACTTCAAACATAATCTTGCCCGGCTGAATAACCGCAACCCAGTACTCGGGAGCGCCTTTTCCCTTACCCATTCTCGTTTCAGCGGGTTTCTTCGTTACGGGTTTATCGGGAAATATTCTTATCCAGACTTTTCCGTCCCTCTTCATGAACCTTGTCAGGGCAATTCTTGCCGCTTCAATCTGTCTGTCCGTTATCCAGGCAGCTTCCATCGCCTTCATTCCGTACGAACCGAACGCTACGAGATTGCCTCTGTTGGCTTTCCCTCTTCTGTTACCTTTCTGGGTTTTTCTGAACTTAACCCTCTTGGGCATTAACATAACTTATATACTCCGATTATTTTCTTTATTTTGTGAGTTTTTCGCCTTTGCATATCCAAACCTTGACACCGATTGCTCCGTAAATCGTATGCGCCGTGACCGATGCGTAATCAATATCCGCCCTCAGGGTCTGAAGCGGAATTCTTCCTTCCTTGTACTGCTCCGACCTTGCTATTTCCGCGCCGCCTAACCTTCCGCTGCACATTACCTTTATACCCTCTGCGCCCATTCTCATAGTTGAGGTGATGGCGGATTTCATCGCTCTTCTGAAAGAGACTCTGCTTGAAATCTGAGACGAAATATTCTCCGCGACGAGGTGCGCGCTTAATTCAGGTTTCTTTATTTCTTCAACGTTTATCTTTACTTCCTTATTCGTTATCTGCTTGATTTCGTTTTCCAACTGGGTGATTTCTTTTCCGCTCTTTCCGATAACAAACCCAGGTCTGGAAGTGCTGATAGTAAGCGTAATTTTCTTCAGCGTTCTTTCAATCAAGACCTTGGCCACGCTGGCTTTCTCGAGTCTTTTCTTGAGATATCCTCTTATGAGGGAATCTTCCTTCAGTTTTCCCGAAAAACTCTTTTCATCATACCAATTGGAGTCCCAAGTATTTATGACCCCTAATCTAAAACCAACCGGATTTGTCTTTTGTCCCAAAGAATCTCCTAAAAATTTAATTTATTAATTTTTTTGTTCAATATTTTCCACAATAATCGTAAGATGAGCCGAACGTTTTCTTATCCTGTACGCTCTTCCCTGAGGAGCCGGCAGCATTCTTTTAAGCACCGGACCGCCGTCTACAAACGCTTCCTTCACGAGCACTTCATTCCTGTTCAGTCTTCCGGTATCAAGTTTCTTAATCAGGTTCGAATATGCGGAAATCAATGTATTTTCTATGACTTTTGCGGAATGTTTCTTCGAAAATTTAAGAATGTTAACTCCGTCTTCGATTGATTTATTTCTGATTAAATCTACGAGAAGTCTCATTTTCCGGGGTGATGAAGGAATGTATCTCTTAATCGCTTTTGCTTCCATGATTACTTTGCACCTCCTGCTTTTTCTTCTTTTCTTTGTCCTGAATGCGCTCTGAACGTCCTCGTGTGCGAAAATTCACCTAACTTGTGTCCGACCATATTCTCAGTTACAAATACCGGGATGAACTTGTTGCCGTTGTGGACGGCAAAAGTGTGTCCTATGAAATCCGGAGTTATTGTGCATGCTCTTGACCAGGTCTTAATCACCTTTTTTTGCTTCTTGTCATTCAACTTATCGACTTTATCGAGAAGTTTAAAATCTAAAAACGGACCTTTCTTTAATGATCTGGACATTGTTTATTTCCTTTTCTTAACAATATATTTGTCTGAAAGATTTTTCTTTTTTCTTGTCTTGTAACCCTTAGCAGGCAGTCCCCAGGGACTAACGGGATGACCGCCGCCCGAAGTTTTGCCTTCGCCGCCGCCCATCGGGTGGTCAATCGGGTTCATAGCGACGCCTCTTACGTGAGGTCTTCTGCCCATCCATCTGGTGCGTCCCGCTTTTCCGATGCTTATGTTTTCGTGGTCAGTGTTGCTGACAACTCCAATCGTCGCCTTGCATTCGTTCTTTATCATTCTCACTTCGCCTGAAGGCAGTTTCACCTGACAGTGTTTTTCGTCCTTCGCGACGATCTGCGCCGATGTTCCCGCGCTTCTCACGAGTTGAGCGCCTTTCTCGGGCTTCAGTTCGATGTTGTGAATGAACGTGCCGACAGGTATCGCCGAAATCTGCATCGTGTTGCCCGCCTTTATTTCAGCCTCGTTAGATGACTGAATAATTTCTCCGACCTTTACTCCGTCGGGAGCGACTATGTACGACTTCTTTCCGTCGGGATACTGCACAAGAGCTATGCGCGCGGTTCTGTTCGGATCATATTCTATCGCAATGACCTTCGCTTCCTCGGAACTCATTCTCTTGAAATCAATAATTCTATATCTTCTCTTATGTCCGCCGCCTCTGAATCTCGAAGTGACCCTGCCGTGGTTGTTCCTACCGCCGGATTTCTTCAATGGAGCCAGCAATGACTTCTCGGGCGTAGACTTCGTAATTTCTTCGAAAGAAGAAATCGAGTAGTATCTTGTCGCCGGAGTTACGGGTTTTAACTTTCTTAATGCCATTTATAAAAACAAGTGTTTATCGTTTTTGAATACGTAAAAATTATACAAACATCAAGTTAACAATTTTTTAAAAATAAGTCAATACAAGAAATGCTGTATTTCTTTAGATTTACAACGCAGAGAATGTATTGCCAAAATTTTCGCGAACGGTAAAATTA
>CAZOQR010000137.1:0-7733 GCA_964581915.1 uncultured Ignavibacteriaceae bacterium
ATCCGATAACCGTCCTCCTTTCAATAACTACAGCCCTGACTGGGGAGCGGGAGATATAAAAATTTCCGCAGGTTCAATTTCCACAGGAACACCGGGTAACCCGAGATCGAATTTCAGAACCATAAGACTTCAAACCGACACCACGGGAGTTCTGTTCGCCGGATTTATGAACGGCACAAGAGATACACTGAATTTCTTCCGTTCGACGAACAGCGGAGCGAACTGGACAAGAATCACTTTTTATTATTTAACGGGAGGTTTTAAATTCCATTCTTTCGATATGTTTGTCACCGATTCCGTTAGCACGTTCAGAATCGGCTGCGCAGCGTCTGTCACACCGTCAAACGCGAGTTACGCCGGTGATTTATACTGGATTTCATTCAAGGCGGACGGTACCGGGGGCCGTTCGGCGCTTATAAAAGGAAAAGTTGACGGCAAAGGATATGTCGGTCCCGCAATAGTATCGGACGGTTATACCTACTCCGCAAGCACAACATACTGGTATGTCGCTTATCAGCAAATAGATACTACTACAGGCGTTACAAATCTCGCTTTGCTTAATATGTCAACCAACTGGGGGTATTCCTGGATCGTGGACACTGCGAGAGGCACTTACAACGATTACGAACTTGACGTTGAATACAACCACTTTCCGGGCGTAGACACCATTTATGTCAACCTTACTAATAACCTCACTGCTTCGAATGAAAATATGAGGCTGAGATATGTAGGTCTTAACGGAATCGGAACGGCGACGACCTGGAAGCAGTTCAATACAGGCGCAACCAGCGATCCGGAATACTGCGGAATTCTCGCAGTCAACAGGGCAACTAACGAGATGGGAGTTTCTTATACAAAAAGCACTTCCTCGGACGAAAATATTTATTACGCATACGTCCTTAACGGCATATCTCCGTGGGTCACCGATGTCGCGCTGACGTCCGCTGCCATAAATGAAAATCTATCCGCTCTGCATTGCTCGGAAAGCCAGGGGGCGTTTAGATTAGCGTACCACGTTTCGGGAGGTTCTTACGATACTGTCGTGTATAAGAGCACATTTTCATTAGGGTCAGGATTCTCCGGGCATACTGTAGTTAATGTTACGAATAGTTCCGCTTCGGGTATTAAGCCTGATGTAGCGGGATTCAGAACAGGCGCGAGTTCGTTCGCGGGCGGCGTTATGTTTGCCGGCTCTTCGAGCAATCTCTGGTTTGACGCGTCGAACCTGACACCGACCGATATAAAACACGAAAATACAATCGCGGAAAATTATGAACTTAAGCAGAACTACCCAAATCCGTTTAATCCCGTGACGACAATCAGGTTTTCACTTCCGAAGAATGAGTTCGTTTCAATAAAGGTTTATGATATCACGGGCAGGGAAGCAGCCGTGCTCGTTAATTCGCAACTTAATGCGGGAACGCATGCCGTAAGTTTCGATGCGAGGAATTTCGCATCCGGAATTTATTTCTACAAGATGATTTCGGGAAATTATTCCGAAATCAGAAAAATGATGCTCGTAAAGTAATACTACCGGTTTTCGGAATCCCCCGCGCGTTTACGCGGGGGATTCTTTTTTTACTGGCGCGCTAATAGTGTAAATCCCCTCTTTTATATATCCCCAAATGCGTAGAATACTTTTTGCTGTTTTGCTATTATGTTGTAAATTCAACCTCAATCATGAAGCGCGCGGTCAAAAAGCCAAATAGTTCAAATCCCAAAAGGATAAGCACACGCAATTTCAATGGCGTATCGTTAAAACCGGAAAAGTTATTTAAGGATACGTATGACAGTAAAATCAGAAGTGTAAATTACAGGTTTGATTTCCGTTCCCTTCAGGATTCGCACGGAAATTATAGATGGACGACAGACAGAAAAGGTTTATATACGGGTATTAGCAGCGGTATATGTAAAATTCTTGGATACAGAACGAGGGAGGTTCTGGGAAAGAAACCAATCGATTTCATCGCGCATAAAAAATATGGCATACAAAAAAACAATTTCCCGGGTTTACTTAAAACTCATAACCCGTTTATAAGAATCGAAAGCGCTTTTCGCAGGAAGAACGGAAAAACCGCCTATTTCGAAAACAGCGGTATTCCTGTCTATGATGAAGAAGGCAGGTTCGCGGGATATCACGGGTTTAGCAGGGACGTCACGGAACTGAAAATTTTCCGGGAACAGTCGGTTGTTAAGAGTTTCGCCGTTAACTCATCATTGCTTGGCGTCGGCCTGGCTGATTTGGAAGGAAAGATCACATACGTAAACGACGCGCTCGTTAAAATTTTCGGATTTAAGAGCAGTAGAAACCTGATAGGAATAAATTTTTCGAAAATCGCGGGTCAGGATGATTATAGAAAAATAATGTCCGATTTGAAACGTAAAGGAAGTTTCAGCGGTGAAAGATGCGTGCAGAGAAAAGACGGCGTGACTGCGTGCATTATGGTTAGAGTCAATTTTGTCAAGTCTCAAAACGGCAAGCCCATTTGCCTGATGGCATCATTTGAGGACATCACGGTAAGAAAAAATTCGGAGAAGGCTTTAAGGGTATCCGAAGAAAAATACAGGAAACTTTTTGAAACGATGACTCAGGGGCTTGTCTATCTTGACAGCCGGGGGAAAATAATAACGGGAAATCCCTCTTTCGAAAAAATTCTTGGAATTCCAAACCAGCAGTTCATCGGGAAGTCGCTTAAGGAACTAAAAATAAAATTTCTGAAGGAAGACGGTTCGGAAATTAAGTACAGGGATCTTCCCGCGGTAACGGCAATGAAGACCGGAAAGAAGTCAAAATCTGTTCTGGGCTTGCAAAACCTGATTACTAATAAAACCATTTGGGTTTACGCCGCGGTAGTCCCCCATTTTAATCCCGGAGAAACCAAACCATTTCAGGTGTTTATCACCTTTCAGGACATTTCCGCTGAAATTGAGAACAAGAAACTTCAGCAAAAACTCAATGAACGTACAAAAAATTACGCGAATAAACTTGAAGAAGAGGTAAAATCCCGCACAAGAGAAATTGAAACACTTTATAGTTTTAACGACGCGATAATTGATAACGCGGGTATCGGAATTATATCGTCATCGGTCGATGGAACTATTCTCACTTATAATCCCGCCGCGGAGGCAATGCTTGGATACAAACCGGACGAAACAATCGGTAAACTTTCGATAATGAAACTTCTCGATGAGAGCGAATTGAAAGCAGGTCTCTCAAGATATGAAAAACGCAAGAAAAAAGGAAAGATAACATTCAGTCATCTGATGCAGGTTGTTTTTGAGAAAACGCAGGCAGCATTCGAGTGGAAACTGAAAAGAAAAGACGGAACGTTGTTTCCGGTAATGTTATCCCTGAAGCAACTTAAAAGCGTGTGCGGCGAGAATCTCGGTTACGTGGGCGTTGCAGTCGATATCTCAAAACGGAAACAAATGGAAGAAGCGCTAAAAAAAAGCGAAGCGGAAAACCGCGCCATCGTAAAATCCGTGCCTGATTTATTGTTCAGAATAAGTAAGGACGGAACCATTCTTGATTATTATTCAGCCGATAATGTGGCATTATACGCGCCCCCTGAAATTTTTCTCGGAAAAAAGATAATCGAGGTTTTACCTCCGGAACTTTCGAATAACGCAATTAACGTAATTCGAAAATCTCTGAGATCTTCCAAAGTTATTACTTTTGAGTACGAACTGTCCGTAAACAACGTCGTCCGTTATTTCGAAAACCGCGTAACTGCAATTTCAGACTGCGAAGTGCTTTCAATAATCAGAGATATCACTGACAGAAGGAAAGGAGAAAGCGCGCTCATCGAATCGGAAAAGAAATACCGCAGGCTTCACGAAAGCATGATTGACGGTTACGTTCAGATTGACCTGGACGGAAATATTCTTGAAAGCAATGAATCATATCAAAGACTAACAGGATATTCGGCGGAAGAACTAAAAAATATGTCTTTCTGGGATATAACTCCGAAGAAATGGCACGAAGGCGAGAAGAGATTGCTCGATGAGCAGGTAATGATACGAGGCTATTCGGATGTTTACGAGAAGGAATACAGAAGAAAAGACGGTACGCTCTGCAACGTTGAAATTCACGCTTTTGTCCTGAGAAACGATTCCGGCGAGAAGGAAGGCTCCTGGGCAATCGTAAGGGATATAACAAGGAGGAAACAGGCGGAAGAGGCGCTGTTGCTGCAAAGCGCGGCTTTTGAGTCTTTCGTTTATCCGGTTGTAATTACCGACGCTGATGCGGTTATCCAGTGGGTCAATCCTGCTTTCACGGGCATGACCGGCTACTCCAAAAATGAGGCAGTAGGGAAAAAAACAAGTATCCTGAAATCGGGAAAACATTCAAAAGAGTTTTACAAGGATTTATGGGACACGGTTCTTTCCGGCCGCGTCTGGTTCGGTGAGTTAATCAATAAAAGAAAAGACGGTTCACTGTATTACGAAAACGATACTATCACGCCCGTATTCGACTATGAGGGCAAGGTTGTAAACTTCATCGCGATTAAAACCGATATAACAGAACGCAAGAAAATGGAAACCGACCTGGAAGAAAGCGATGAAAGATGGCAGTTCGCTCTCGAAGGCTCGGGAGACGGCGTGTGGGATTTAAACCTGATTGCAAAGACCGTGTTCATTTCGCCGCAGTTCAAGCGGATTCTGGGATACGAAGATAACGAACTTACGTTGACGTACGAAAATCTGCTGCGACTTTCTCATCCCGGGAATATGAAGGGTAATGTCGAAGGACTGAAGAGATTGTTGAATGGTAACGTTGATCTTTTTGCTTCGGAACAAAGGCTCCTGTGCAAGGACGGTACGTACAAGTGGGTAATGGTTCGCGGTAAAGTAGTCAAAAGAAAAGATGACGGCGCTCTTTCGCGTGTAATCGGAACTTTGACGGATATTTCCCAGATGAAGAAATACGAAGAGCAACTCCGCAGCAATCTGGAAAAAGAAAAAGAACTCAACGAATTGAAATCAAGATTTATTTCAACCGCGTCGCACGAATTCCGCACACCCCTTGCTTCAATACTGCTGATAAGCGACGCTCTGTCTATGTATTGGAAAGACCTCGATTCTACGCAGATAAATTCAAAACTGAATAATATAAAAGAGCGCGTGCTTCATCTTACTGAAATTGTAAACGACGTTCTCCATTTGTCGAAGATTCAAAGCGGCAGAATCGAGTATGCTCCCGAAGAAATCGATCTGACCGAGGAGTGCAGAAAATCAATCGAAGGCTTTGCCGCCGTTGAAACAGACAAGCGCAGGATTGTATTCGAAAGCAGTTTTGATTCGTTACAGGTGTTTATTGACAGGCGGCTAATTAACCGGATTCTTTCCAACCTGATTTCAAATGCATTGAAGTATTCTCCGAAAGAGCCTTTTATTGTTGTTAAACTTTTTTCGGACGGTGATGAGGTGAATATATCCGTATGCGATAACGGCATCGGTATTCCCGATAACGACAAGAAATTTATTTTTTCCGCTTTTTACAGAGCGTCCAACGCAAAATTGATACAGGGGAACGGTCTCGGGCTGAACATTATTAAAGAATCTCTTCTTAGTCAGGGCGGCGACATTACATTCACGAGCAAAATCAATTCAGGCTCGACTTTTACCGTGCATCTTCCGAAAGATAAATTCGTCAGATAGAACCGGCTAAGTGTGTCTTACAAATTCGGGTCTGTGAATTTGTGAATTTCCCGGTTTGATGCTTGTTCGGGATTAAACCATTGAAAAATCGCAATATAACCGTCAATTGCCCGATTAAATAAAGTGTTTTGTTTCAAGTAATAACCTTGAATAAATATATCAGATTTATTACTTTTATTGTTTTGAAAGTTAAAGGTTACTCTTTTTATGAAAAAGAATGTTCATCCGAAATATTACAAATGCAACGTAATCTGCAATTGCGGTGAAAACCGCGGTGTGCTCTTTACTACACGCTCTACCGTACCTGAAATCAAGGTTGAAATTTGCTCGTTGTGCCATCCGTTCTTTACGGGTACGCAGAAGATTGTCGATACCGCGGGACGTGTCGAGAAATATCTTAAGAAATACGGAAAAACCAGGAAAAGCACGGAAGCATAATTCGTTCTATAATTTTTTAAGCCGGCCAAATTAAATTGAATAATGAGGCTGGCTTTTTTATTTTATAAAAATTAAACGAAGGTCATGGATTTCATTATTTTCGAGGATACAAAGTACGAAAATCTCTATCCGCTAAACGTCCTGAGAAATTCTATGGATTTGAAGGCAGGCATTTTCTCTTTCAAGGACAGAATAATAAATTATCTGCCTCTCGGGTCGGCGGTTAATCTGTTCGTGAGAAATGATATGTATGAACTCACTAAGGCCTTCAATAAATGTCTCGTAAACCAAATTCCCGAAACCGAAACTGTTTTTCTGAACGGAAGAACTGTTTTCTCTCAAAGGTTTATAAACTGGATTGTATCGGAACTGCCCGCCGACAGCAATGTGGAATACGACGGCACTGTTGTCGCCGCGAAAATATCCGCAGGGGAATTGGACAAGCGGGCAGAGAGCATTTCATTTCCATTAAACAATATTTTCTTCGAAGGACTCCGCAATATAAACAACCTGAATTTCAATTTTGAAAACATCTTCGATATAATTAATTATCCGTGGGATATTATAAGGCTGTTTGATTTTAACCTCGCCTTCGACCTCAGTTATCTTCTTGAAAAAGCGCGGGGCGCGGAAAAGAATCCCGAGGTCTCGCAGGAAAATGAAAATAATTTCGTAAGCCCGAGCGCGAAAGTTTATCCCGGAGTAATTCTCGATACAGGCAGCGGTGAAATCTATATAGATGATAACGCCGTCGTCGAACCTCTGTCTTACATAAAAGGTCCTGCCTACATCGGAAAAAACGCCCTCATAAAATCGGGTTCGAGAATTTACGGACCCTGCTCGATAGGGTGGGGCTCGAAAGTATCCGGCGAAATTTCGGGTTCCCTTTTTCACTCCTGTGTCAATAAACAGCACGACGGGTTTATCGGCAACACGTACGCCTGTCCGTTCGTGAACTTCGGCGCGGATACGGTTACGAGCAATCTCAAGAACAATTACTCGAAGGTCAGGGTGAATTTCAGAGGCGAATCGGTAAATACGGGCATGCAGTTCCTCGGAAGCCTCGTTGGAGACCATTCCAAATTCGGAATTAACACTATGCTCAACACGGGCACAATCTGCGGCGTGTTCGCAAACGTAGCGGGCGGCGGATTTCCCGAAAAGAACATTGAATCATTCTCGTGGAATATTCTCGGAAGCGGACCCGTCAAGTACAAGTTTAACGAAGCCGTTGAAACAGCCAGAATTGTAATGAAAAGACGCGGCATCGAAATGAGCGAAGAATATATATCTCTTCTGAAAAAGATATATTGATAAACATATATTCCTGTAGAACATTTTCTTACCTGTATAATCTTGTTTTATTTGTATTCAAATAATATCCTGTATTTCATTTGTGCAAATCCCGCGGCTTCAGCCCTGCTGATTAGTAAGATTGACGATTGATTAAATACTTTGAGTTCGAAAGTTTTTTGTTCTTAGGTCAATCCCGCGGCTTCGGCCGTGGGAAAAAGATTAAAAGATTTCAATCGTTTTAACGGTTTTTAAATAAATAAAACAATGTCACATTCAAATGCAAAATTATGGGTTCACCTTGTATTTAGCACTAAAGACAGAATGCCCTTATAACTGAT
>CAZOQR010000138.1:0-7660 GCA_964581915.1 uncultured Ignavibacteriaceae bacterium
CAAGAGTTACAACAAGTGGTATAGTTTGATTAATATAGCCGAAAATCCCCAGATTGAACATATCGTTTGGTCCCACTGTGTAATAGTCAGGATTAACGGCTTTATCAACAGGAAAAGTTTTCTGCTGAACGTTTTGCGCATTGAACTGCGACATTAATTCAGGGCTGTCAGCATTTATCTTCATGTTAAAGGTACTCTGATTGCTATTTGGATTGTAAGTCGATGTCTGATTTGAACTTTGATTTATCTGTCCCTGGGTGCTCATCGCAGCAATGAACAACGACAAAACGATTGATAAGAAAAACTTCGTTTTCATTTCTACAAATTAAAATTTGAAATTGTGTTGTTTAAAACGTTCAGGGTTTCGTCCGTACCCTTTGTCTCGCAGTAGAATCTGAGCAGGGGTTCAGTGCCCGAGGCCCTGATCGTAATCCATCCGTTGCTAAAGAATAATTTATAACCGTCGAGCGGGTCAATGTTTAAAATCTTTTTCCCCGCGATATCGTCGCCCTTCTTCAGGTTTTTGCAAATATCAAGCGTTCTGTTCTTTTTTTCTTCGGTAGTGTGAACGTCTATCCTCTTGTAAAAATACTTACCAAATTCATCTTCAAGTTCCTTTTTTAAATCCGTAATGCTTTTTCCCGTCGAAGCGAGCATTTCAAGATACAGCAGCCCGTTGAAGAGTCCGTCTCTTTCGGGAAGATGGCCTTTAATTCCGATGCCTCCGCTTTCTTCCGCGCCAATCAGCACGTCGCCTTCAATCATCTTTTTTGATATGTACTTGAATCCTACCGGAACGGTTTCGAGTTCAAGGTCATATTTAAGGCAATAATCTTTAATCAACTCCGATGCCGAGAAACCGCGGACGACTTTTCCGGTAAATCCTTTTTCCTTGTGAAGAAATCTGAGGAGCAGAGCAAAAGTCTTCTGCGCGTCGAGGAAGTCACCGTTATCATCAATGATTGCGATTCTGTCAGCGTCACCGTCAGTAACGATGCAAATATCGTACTTCCCTTCCTTAACTGTTTGGCAAGCCAGTCCGAGGTTCTTTTCAACAGGTTCGGGCGCTCCGCCTTCAAAATAAGGATTTACTGTGTTGTGCAACTGGTCAACCTTAATCAATTCGTCGATAGTGTTCTGGCCTGCGCCGAACATTGCTTCATACAGGACTTTCATCCCGGATTTATTGATGACATCGATATTAATTTTTGATTTCAGGTTATCGATATAATACTGCCTGCCGTTGAAATAAGAGATTAGTCCTTCCTCTTTATAAGAGTCAAAAGGTTTCAGCCCGTCGACAGTTTTTATTTTCTGAAGTTCTTTCTCTACAAGAAGAAGTTCTTCGGGATTCATAGAACCGCCGAAACTGTCTTTCAACTTAAATCCGTTGTATTTATAAGGATTATGCGAAGCCGTTATCACGACGCCGAAAGCAAGTTTTTTGTCGCGCGCGAGTAAGGATACAGTGGGAGTTGTAACGAATGTGTCAGTCAGCAAGACTTTAATTCCGCGGCTCGCAAATACCTCAGCCGAGGCGTGAGCGAACTCTTTGGACAGAAATCTCGTATCGTATCCAATAACGATACCGTTATTAATATTTTTGTGATTTTTGAAAACAACAGCGGTCGCTAATGATACCCTCCGTACATTCTCAAACGTATAAGTATCGCCTATTACCGCTCTCCATCCGTCAGTACCGAATTTTACAGGTTCTATCAATTGATATGAATTTTTATGTTTAATAATTTCTGTTTTTTTCGACCCAATTTTTTACGTATTCCACGGTTTCAACAGTCGTAGCGCCGGGAGTGAACAATTTGCCTATTCCCATTTTATTCAATTCATCGATATCATTTTGAGGGATAATGCCTCCGCCGAACAAAAGCACGTCATTCAAACCTTTTTCGTCCATAAGTTTCTTCACTCTAGGGAAAATCGTCATGTGGGCTCCGCTAAGGATGCTGATTCCGACAGCGTCAACGTCTTCCTGTAAGGCGGCTTCGACCATAGTTTCAGGTGTTTGTCTCAGACCGGCATAAATCACTTCGAAACCCGCGTCACGGAAAGCGGCAGCGATTACTTTAGCGCCCCTGTCGTGACCGTCAAGCCCTACTTTCCCGATTAAAACTCTTATTTTTCTTTCCAAAATTGATAAAATTTAAGAAATAAACTTAAATTTAAAGTATATAATATATTACTTCAAGGGATTTACATAATCTTTGAAATATAATAAAATTCAGTTCTTATGTATAAAAAGGTAAGTTTTATTCGATATTTTTAATTTCCTTATGCAGTATTCTTTGATAAAATTGTACGGCAAAAATGCCCAAGATTACGGCAAACCATAAGGTCGCTACTCTGATAATAATCGTGGATGCCACGGATATATCTTTTGGTATTCTCAGAAAAACCAGCAACCCCGTAAGGAACGCTTCAGTAACTCCGAGACCGCCCGGCAGCATTGCTATTGCCCCGACCAATGTAGAGAACCCGTAAATGAACGTTGCCTTAAGTATGCTAACGTCCACGCTTGAAACTCCTGAAAAAACTTTCAGCACCGTATAAAAACCGAGGCATTCAAGGAACCATGCCGCCGTGCTAATTAATACAACAATAAACAGAGGTTTTAATTTAATCAATACATATATGCTGTCATAAGCGGAATAAAGTTTTTCAGAATGCTTTTCCATAAATCGGAAACCGCAAATAGCCGAAATAAGTTTATGGCATATTGTTTTAGAACTAAGCAGCACGGTAAAAATGACGAATGCGAGACCGGTTATGAGAATAATTCCAGTACCGTAATCAAACACGATTGCGCCCGCGAGACAGAGTATAACAATTGAGAGGAAATCGGTAATTCTTTCGGCAAGCACTATCGGAGCAGAAACGCTGACAGGGGTTCCGGTTTCTTCCTTAAGAAGAAAAGATTTCAGTACTTCTCCCATTTTCCCGGGCGTAACGCTCATAATGAAAGAGGAGAAGAAAATCAGGAGGCTGCGGAAAGGACGGATTTGTATGCCGAGGAGATTGAGATAATACTGCCACTTGAAGAACCTGATAATGTAATTGCCTAATGAAAATGACAACACGAGCGGAAACCAAAGCCAGTTAAACTTAGAAAACGAATCGATCAGGTTCCCGAAATCTGCGTATATGCTGAAGACGAGGAATACTAAGGCCCCGAACGTTACCGATACAAGAATTTTCTTTTTATATTTTCTGAACAAGAGTTATTCTAACTAATGGTTTCCTGAATCAGTTCGTAAAGTTTCACGAGAGGAAGACCGACGACGTTATAATAATCGCCTTTGATCCGTTTGATGAAGAGGCATCCGAAATCGTCCTGAATGCCGTAAGCCCCCGCCTTGTCGAGTGGCCTGTACCTCCTCACGTAAAATTTAATTTCCTCACTGCTGAGTTTTCTGAATTCAACAACAGTCTTTTCATAGCCGAATTTTTCGACACCCGTTACAAGGTTAATCACATTGATTCCGGTATAAACGATATGCTTTCTTCCGCTGAGCAATTGAAGAAACCGGACCGCTTCTTTCATACTGCACGGCTTGTTCAATATTCTGTTTCCGAGAACTACAATCGTATCCGCGGATATAATTATTTTTTTTCCGTGACGGCCGATGACTGCCCTCGATTTCATTCTTGCGTTCTTTCTAACGGAAGCGAGAGGATGGCTGCCTGATTTCTCCTCTTCCACGTTGCTGTCAACAGAAACGAACTTCAGGCCTATCTGTCTGAGCAGATGTTTTCTGCGCGGCGATACTGAAGCGAGCACGTAATCAGCCTTTAGAATTTTATCAAGCATTCAGCAATTTTCTTATTTCAGCAGAGATATCTTTTTCATCGACGAGGACTCTTTCGCCCGTGCGTCTTTTTTTGATTTCGATTTTACCGTTCTTGAAATTCTTCTCGCCTACGATAACCTGCACGGGGATACCGAGCAAGTCGGCATCTTTAAACTTGAATCCGGGTCTCAGGTCGCACCTGTCGTCATAAAGCACTTCAAAATTTTCGGCGATAAGTTTTTCATACAGCAAATCGCAGTATCCCGTAATATTTTCGTTTTGCGTTGTAATGTTAATTAGCATCACGTTAAAAGGCGCGATTTCGCCTTCCCAGATTATACCGTTCACGTCGTGATTCTGTTCGATGTGTGCGGCAATAATCCTTTCGACGCCGATGCCGTAACTGCCCATTATTATCGGATGCTCTTTGCCTTCGCTGTCGAGATACATCGCCTTCAGTGATTCCGTATATTTGGTTCCCAGTTTAAAAATGTGCCCGACTTCAATGGCTTTAGTGATCCGCAGCGCGCTTGACTTATCCTTAGTGAGTTCGCCTTCCTTTACGAGTCTCAGGTCAAGATATTTTATTCCGGGCACGTCTCTTTTCAGGTCGATGTTTTTTACGTGATAATCATTTTTATTGGCACCGCTGACGAGTTCGTCGGCGTCCTGAAGCCTGAAGTCAGCGGCGATTTCCACGTCCTTTCTTTTAAGCCCGACAGGACCGATTGAACCCGCGTCCGCGCCCGTGATATCAAGCAGTTCCTCCGGATGTCCGGGTCTAACATTCGCGCCGAAATACTTCTGCATCTTAGTTTCGTTAACCTCATCGTCTCCGCACACGAGCACAAGAATGTACCTGTCCTTCTCGCCTTCCGCTTTGCCCGGAAGAACGAACACGCGCGATTTCGCGAGTCTTGATTTGTCCGTTATATTAAGGAAACCCGCGAGTTCATCGATTGATTTTATATCCGGAGTATGAAAATCCTCATAAGGAAGGTTCGTATTTTTTCTGCCGACAGGCTCAACGAATGATTCCGCGACTTCGATGTTGGAGAAATACTTCCCGTCTTCGCTGATGGCGATTAGGTCCTCGCCCGCATCGGATTCGACCATGAACTCTTCGGACTTGCTCCCGCCCATCGCCCCGCTCGACGCGGAAACGGAGAAGAACTTCAGACCGCACCGCGAAAATATTTTTCTGTATGCTTCATCCTGCTGTTCGTAAGACTTATCGAGTCCTTCCCAGGTCGCGTCAAACGAATAAGCGTCCTTCATAGTAAACTGTCTTCCTCTCAGCACTCCCGACTTCGGTCTTGCCTCGTTCCTGAATTTCGTCTGAATCTGATACCACATTTGCGGCAACTGCTTGTATGAATTTAAGTATGATTTTACGATTGAAGTAAAGACCTCTTCGTGCGTCGGAGCAAGGACGAGGTCCCTGTTCTTAATCCTGAAAATTATATCGCCGAAATCATCCAGTCTTCCGGTTTCGTTCCATAGTTCATTCGGAGAAAGCGCGGGCAGAAGGAATTCATTGCCGCCAATCGCGTTCATTTCCTCCCTGATAATTTTTTCGACCTTATTTTTAACAATGAAACCTAACGGCAGGACAGAATAAACGCCGGAGGTCAGGGAACGGAATAAACCCGCCCTGATAGACAAAATATGCGATGCCGCTACAGCATCATTTGGAATTTCCTTTTGTGTCGGTACAAAAAACTTCGATAATCTCATAAACAGTATAAAATTAAGTGCAAATATACCGATTTCATACTTCCTTTTCTATTGATTGATTTTACCCTATTGCATATTATAATTCAAACAATCAATAATTTATGTGTTCAAGATTCGAGAATAAAGAAACAGGGCTTTCAATTTTCACAAAAATCACTAAGGATTTTGACATAAAGGTCATCAATAACGCGCCCGAAAACCTTAAGCAAACAGACATAAGACCGACCGAGGACATTCTGATACTTAAAAACACGGAGGGGGCACTTGAGATAATCAAAAAAACCTGGGGAATAAAGTTCGACGAAAAGTCCCCTTTGATTTTTAATTCAAGGATAGAGACAATCAAATCAAAGAATTACTGGGGCAATCTGTTCTCGAAAAACAGATGTCTTATACCAGCGACAGCGTTTTACGAATGGGTGCAGGCGGACAGGATAAAGATACCGAACAGGATTGCTCTGGCGGAATACAAATTATTCTTCATGGCGGGAATATACGTAAAGATAAACGGCAACTTCTGCGCATCGGTCATTACAACGGTACCCAATACAAGAATCGCGGCGATACACAACAGAATGCCCGTGATACTGTTACCCGAAGAAGGCATAAAATTTCTCTCGTCGGATATTGAATCAGCGCTTTCTCAATGCGAGCCGCTTAGAGACAACGTAGAAATGACGGTGGAAAACGCCGACGAGATTGCGACAGCGCGGCAAAAAGAAGAATTTGAGAAGAATAAAAAAAGGGGTAAATAAATTTACCCCTTAAAATAAAGCCACAAAACGTTTACTTCATCAATATCATAGTTTTCTTGTCCGTGAAATCTCCCGCCTGCATGGTGTAATAATACACGCCGGTTGAAAGACTCGCCGCGTTGAACATTACATAATGTTCACCCGGATTCTGATTTTCCCTGAAGAAAGAGGTTATTTCCCTTCCGAGCAGGTTATAGACCGTGATTTTAACATTCGACATCTTAGCCAGACTGTAATCAATCCGTGTAACAGGGTTGAACGGGTTCGGATAATTCTGCGAAAGTTTAAATGTAGCAGGCGCCTCGTTACCAACAATTGCTGTAGCGCCTGTAACGGTTATCGATACGGTTCTCTGATGTACGGGAGTACCGTTAGGACCTTTTGCAGTAACAGTCAGCGTATAAGAACCCGGAGTAACGTTGTTCACACCGACTCTAACTATCAATGAGTCAGGATAGGATTTCAACTTGTTGCCGCCTGCCGACGGATATGTAATCGCAAAGGAGCCTATTGTCGGAGTCGGCGTTACAGCGGATGTAACGATAACAGTATCGGCATACAACTTCACGGAAGGCACTACCATCTTGAAGTCAAAAGTACCGTTCGGATTCGCTATTGATCCCGATGTCGGGTTCATTCTCATCGCGTAATCAGGGAAGTAGCCAACGTAATTTCCGAAACTGTTATTTCTGAAATCCGTCCATGCAACCATAGCGACTTTACCGTTCGAACTAAGATAATCATAGTCTCCTAAATACGCGGGTGTTCCGCCGTTGCAGGAGGTACAATTGATTCTGAATTTTTTGTTTGATATAGGCTTGTTCGGCTGGAAAGTCGCCCCGCCGTTTGTAGAATATGTTCCGTAAACCAAACAACTGTCGCTTGTAGGACAATCTCTCGTATCAAGCCATTTAATATAAAGGTTACCGGTTTTAATATCGCACCAGGTCGCGGGGAACCAGTTGTGGTTGCTTGAAGTATTAGCGTCATCGTTCACGACGACTGCCGAAGACCAGGTCGCGCCCAAATCCGTGGAATATCTCAGGTAAATATCGGGTTTATTGCCGCTTCCGTCGGGTGTGTTCTTTGCATAGGTCAGATACAATCTGCCCCTGTAAGGACCGTTGCTGTTATCCGCTGTAAGGAAAGGATACGGTCTTGTTCTCATATTCTGAACAGAGTGCCTGCTGTTGACATACGTGCCGACATAACCTGCAAAATTCTGTGAACTCTTAAGAGACCAGGTTGTACCGCCGTCAGTCGAGCAGTAAAAATTGTATGTAGCCGCCGTTGATGAACCGGTATGCGTCACGACGTAGAACGCTCCTCCGTTCACCGTGCCGTTTGGTCCGATGCAGGGCA
>CAZOQR010000139.1:0-7581 GCA_964581915.1 uncultured Ignavibacteriaceae bacterium
CAATTTACAATTTATTATTGGAAATTTTTAATTGCTCTCAAAAAGGGTTCTCCCGATAAATCGGGACTCAAAGAGCGAGCAATGAAGAGTTTTTGAAATGCTGATTTCAAAATGAGTTCAGAATTATTGCTTGCACTATTCGTTTTGATTATTTAAAATACCGGATTGTGGCGCATTTAAAATACTGTATCGTGACACACTTAATATACCGGATTGTGGCACATTAAAATTTTGCATCGTAACGCAAATTAAATAATCGAACATGAAATACTTATTAGTTGTATTATTATGGACCGGTTATGTTTCACTTCATAGTTTTCTTATCAGTATCCGGTTCACAAATCTAATGACCCGTTTATTAAAGGACTATTATGCCTTTTACAGATTATTTTACGTGCTGGTATCATTGATTTTAATCGTACCGTTAATTAATTATACGTCGCGATTGGATGATACGGTAATTATTGTTTATGAGCCGCCTTTTTCTGTTATCAGGTATATATTGATTTCGGGTTCCCTGATAATGTTCTTCTGGGCTTTTTTCTTCGACTATGATTCTTTATCGTTTTGGGGAATCCGCCAGATATTAAACTTCAGGAAGGTTAAGGAAACAAATACTTCGGGAGAAATAAAAAGAAAAGGGCTGCTGGGAATTATGCGGCATCCGATGTATTTTGCTTTATTAATATATTTATGGTGTCAGACTTTCAGGGTAGTCGATATTGTAATAAATGCATTGCTGACGATTTATGTTATCATCGGAACAATACTCGAAGAAAAGAAACTTGTGCTGGAATTCGGGGAAGAATATCTCAAATATCAGCAGGAAGTTCCTATGCTAATCCCGTTTACAAAAAAAAGGAACATTACATAAATATCCTATTCGAGGCCGCCCCGATGGGGCTTAACTTTTATATTTCGTATTTCCTATTCGTTTTCCCCCGCTCTGAAGAGCGTGGTTATATATTTATACGCGACGCAGTATGTTTTTTTCCGAGAGTCCCCCTTTAAAAAGGGGAGACTCTCGTGTACGGGTGGACAAAATTATTAAACGTTTTTGACGCACCGGGGTACTATTCGATGTCGCCCCGATGGGGCTTAACTTTTTTTATTTCGTGTTTCCTATTTGATGCCGCCCCGATGGGGCTAAAGATTAGTCACCATGCGGAGAATTGCGGCGGGCGGAGAATTGCGGCGGGCAGTGGGAAGAACGGGTTATAATTGATATGCGGAAAGGAGGGAAGAACGGGTTATAATTGATATGCGAAAAGGAGGGAAGTTCATTATTTTTTTGTTACGGAGGCGGAACTAATAATATTAAAAATGACTTGAAGTTAAGCCAAAATATTTGAATGTTTCCCAAAATATAGTTTTAATTGCTGTTAATTTCTTTTTTATAATTTTAAAAGAAAGGTGCAAGTGATGAAAAAATTGTATTTACTGCTGATAATCATCCTATCAGGAATCTTTTTAAATCTACAAGCCCAGCCATCGCATTACAATTCCAGCGCGGACGGAACGGCGAATTCATTTCCGTTTAACATCGCGGGCGGAAAGATGGTACAGGGTATTATTCCTCCGGGAACGCTGATAAACCCTTCACCGGCTCCTGCGGGAAACATAACAAAGTATTACATCCGCATCGCTTCGACCGGACCGCTGGGTCCGGCGACATATACGGATTTCAAGATTTTATTCGCTCAATCGTCGATGACGGTTTTTTCGGGCTCGTTCTTCGCGGGACCGATGGACACTGTTTATTCAAGAGCGAGCGTTACGTTAACCGCGGCGGGCGGTTCCTGGCTGGAATTCGTGCTCGACCATCCGTTCGCGTACAATCCGGCTCAGAGCCTGATTGTTCAGATAGGTCATTGCGGAGTAACGGGAACATTCACGGGATACAGTCTCGCTCAAACTGTCGTTTCCGGTTTTATGAGGAGGACATACAGCACGGCGGGATGTCCTTTCGCATACGGCGGACAGCAGGAGCGTGAAATCAACTGCGGCATTACGCTCGGCGCAGCCACCACACCGAACTACACGTTAAAACTTGCAACACCGGGAGTGAACACTGCATACGTACAGGTTCCTTTCGTTTCGAGCATGGTCGGATTCGGCAACAACATAACGATTGAAGCGTGGGTAAAGCCGGGAGGTACGACTACCGCGGCGACGATACTCAACAAGGGCGTGTCTTCATTCGACTATCAACTCGGCGTGAGCGCGTCAACAATGCTGCCCTTCTTCAGGGCGGGCGGGACAATCGCGACCTGCCCATTCCCGATACAGGCGGGCGTGTGGCAGCATCTTGCGGCGGTCTCAAACGGTTCGACCGTAACGTTTTACCTGAACGGAGTCGCGGGAACGCCAGTAACGTCAGCCTGCGTGCTCGGCAGTTCATCGAATGAAATGAGAATCGGAAGAGGCAACAGCGACGCGGGTTCGGGGAATCTTGACGAAATCCGCGTGTGGAGCGTAGCCCGCACGGGTCCGGAAATTCTCGCGAACATGTGCAACAAATGGGTGCCGAACAACACGGCTGGTCTGAAAGCCAAATGGCATTTCGACAGCACGTATGTAGATTCGGTAAGCGGCTGGAACGGAACGGCGATGGGCACCGCGGGTTTTGACACGATGACGTTCTGTCCGATAGCGACAAACATTTCGGGCAACGGAGCAATCATACCGGAGAATTATTCGCTGAGCCAGAACTATCCGAATCCGTTTAACCCGACGACGAACATCAAGTTCGCGATTCCGAAGAACGGATACGTCGAAATAAAGATTTACGACATTCTCGGCAAAGAAATTTCCACGCTTGTAAGCGATCCTTACATGGCGGGAGAATACATAGTCGGGTTTAACGCGTCAAAATTGTCTTCGGGAGTGTATTTCTACAGAATTGTAGTGAATGATTTCGTGCAGACAAGAAAAATGACCGTTCTGAAGTAATATTTGTTTTAATTTTAAAGAGACCCGGGAATTTATTTCCCGGGTTTTCTTTTTCAAAAAAAATTTTCACATACGGTTTTTACCTTACATCCCGCAGAGGAGAGTTTCGATTATTGCGTTTGAAATAATTGAAATTATATCTTAATTTTACTATATGAAAAAACATATACTATTGGTAGAGGATGACGAGTTATTAAGAGAAAACATTGCTTTAATACTTGAGAGTGAAGGGTACAGAACATCGAAGGCGGTTGACGGTACTGAGGCGGTCCGGGAAATCAGGAAAAGAAGATTCGACATGATACTTTGCGACATAATGATTCCGGGACTCGACGGATACGGCGTGCTCAAGACCATAAAAGAGTTGAACAGAAAATATCCCCCGCCTTTCATATTTCTCACCGCGAAAACAGAAAGAACGGATATGAGAAAAGGAATGGAACTCGGCGCCGACGATTACCTGACCAAGCCGTTCACGAGAGAAGAAATTCTCAATTCAATAAATGCTCAGTTTTCAAAGAGAGAAACACTAATGGAAGAACAGAAAGAGGAAAAAGAACTGCTGGAGGAAATAAGGAACAGGATTCAGAGCAAAGCGTTTTCCAATCAGGACGACACGCGCGTTTTGAAATACGAAGAGAATATTTTCCTGACGGACAGGGGCAAATCGGAATTCATAAAAATCAGCAGCATACTATACCTGTCAGCCGCGAAGGACTATACGGAAGTATTCACGTCGGACAACAGGTCTTTTGCGATACGAAAGCCGTTGAAGGCGTGGGAATCACGTCTGCCGGGCGAGTATTTCCTGCGGATTCACCGCTCGACAATAATAAATACGGAATACATAGAAAGGGTCGAGAAATGGTTCAATTACTCTCATAAACTATACCTGAAAAACGTAAAAGACCCCTTCATTATAAGCCAGAGGTACAGCAGGAAATTAAGGAAGAAAATCACAAAACTCTGATAAATAAAAATGCCATCGCTTGATGGCATTTTTTCAATACTGTTATGAAGTCATAACAGTATTCATATAGGGTATTTGGCTATGAAAAACTCTTACAGTCAACTAATCCGTTTAACCCGAACATCCCTTTCAAAAAAAATGGGCTGAGATATTTCCCCTATTATGGTCGAGAAGAACATATTCAAAGCAGTTTATGCAAGTAATGAATTCTCAGCCCGTGAGAAATGAATATTCAATACAAAATTATTTATCACTGTCTGAAAATCAAACAAAAATGCGACAGCCGAACGAAACAAACGATAAGCGATTAATAGACGGGACAAGCGAAGCGAGTTGTTTTTTTTTATGTTTTGAGAAAGGAGTTTATGTTGCGTTCTTTCGGGGTTTAAAAAACCCGGTTACGAAGCCCCTCTTCAATCCGGGCGCCGTAACCGGCAAAATTGAAATTTCTTAATGTATTATTTTATAAGCGTCATTCTTTTCACGTCTTTAAAACTGCCCGACCGTATCGAGCAGAAATAAATTCCGCTTGAGAAATCAGCCGCGTCCCATTTAACATGATACGTTCCCGCGTTAAGGCGTGTGTTCACGAGGTTCGCGACTTCTTTTCCGCTGATGTCATAAATTTTAAGCGTTACGATACCGTTTTCCTTAATCGAGAATTTAATAGTAGTCGACGGGTTGAAAGGATTCGGATAATTATCGAATAGCCTGTATTCGACAGGCGCTTCATTACCCGAGACCGAAGACGGTGTTCCGACAAGGAAAGCGAAAGCCGACGAAGGAGCCGTCGAGCCCGGAGGATTTATACCGCTTCCGCCCGCAGGCAAAGTGGTAATTTTCGCCGTCGGAAGAGCGATGTCCTGAACCGCGAAATAATACTGAACCTGCGTGCCGAGTGAACTTCCGGGTATGGAGAAATAAAAAGTGTCGCGGTTCACGCTTGTTTGAGTAACGCCTGTATAAGCGCTCCATCCGCTCCCTGAATTTTTTCTGTAATAAAGTCTCGGCGCTTCGCCCGTGCGAGTGTATCTTATAATTCCGTTGTCTTTCATCACGGCTTTCATCGTAATAGCCGTAGTCACAAGCGTGCTCGTGAACGGCTGAACGTGAACGATTGTCGGAGCCTGATTATCAAGTTTTCTCGCCGAATCCACTGATGTCTTCGCGTTTATTATTCCCCAGCCGATGCTGTTATTCGGCGAATTATAATTGCTCGCGAATTTTTTCAGTATGCCGATAACCTGCATATGAGTAAGATTTCTGTTCGCCGAAAGCATCTGCGCGCAAACGCCCGCCGTTATGGGACACGAGTAAGACGTGCCCGAGCCTGTAGAATACGAACTCGTTGTACCCGTAGTCGCCACGTAGTTGCCGCTTCCCATCGCGTCAACGTCGGGTTTGATTCGCGGCGGCACGTCGGTCGTGGGACCGCTCGAACTGAATGAAGCGACTGTGCCTGATGAAGTAACCGCGCCGACGGTTAAAATGCTGTCCGCGTCCGCGGGGCTGTTGAGCGTGTTATGAGAAGTGCTCTGCCCGTTGTTACCCGCCGAATTGCAGACGACGACCCCGTGCCTTTGAAGCCAGGTGGCGGCGATTGTCGATACGAGCGTATGACCGTTCATATCCTGCCACGTCCAGTCGGGATAACCCGTGTCGAACGTAAGATAACCGAGAGAACTCGTAACCACATCCGCTCCGAGGCTGTCCGCCCAGTAAGCCGCGGCGACCCAGTTATCCATTTCTATTGGTCTTTCGAACGAATCGACTTCCGTTCTCGCGACGAGGTAGATGGAGCCGAAAGCCGGACCTATCATTTTTCCCGGCTTGTAACCGCCGACGAGAGAAAGGGTGTTCGTGCCGTGAGAGGCGGTTGTTTTCCACGCTACCGTATCGTGCAACTGAAAATCATACTGCTTGTAAATGTTCATCGGATATGTTGTGAACACTTCGTGATTTCTGTTTCTCAGACCGTTATCGAAGTTCGCGACCATAACGCCCTGACCGTAGATTCCTTCATTGTGAACGATGTTAACGTTAATCTGGGACATCTGCGTCAGACCCGTGCCGTAATTCAGGGAATCGACAAGGGGATAATCGGACTGCAGAACGACGGGAGAATTGTCATTCTCCGTTGCAACCTCGTCGCAGTCGATGTTGCGTTTCATTTTTTCCACGAGGTCGATTTTACTGACGAAATCATAATCCGCGATATCATAAATCTGCCCTTTAGTAACTTCAATGCTGACGGCATTTACGTACTTAAGCACGTGTCTTATTTTTAGAGCGTGCGCGGCGACGTTATCAACATAACCTCCAAAGACGGGAATATCTTCGAAGCCGACGAGTCTGTCGGGAGGAAGAACTTTCGCGCGTCTTTCGAGTGAACGCTGCGTAACGAGAGCGGTCTGGTTGAGCAGATATTTTTCCGCTTCAGGACCTTTGTCCTTGAAAAACACATAAACAGTGTATGTCGCATTATCGCTGCCTTTTAATGCTCTCAGGAGACTGTCTCCGAATTTTTCGGATTTAGGTTTCGAAGCCAGAAAGAGAGAAAGGATAATAATGCAGACTGCACAGAGGGAGAAGAACTTTTTCATGCTAATAAATTAATATACTTTTTATGTAAACTATAAATTAACTATAAAAATGCAATAATAGTAATCATAAAGGATGCGTGAAAACGGGTGTTTTAAATGAAAAGAGACCGTTTTTTGTTAGCAAACGGTCTCAATTTAATAACCGCCATAAGGTTATTTGAGAAGAATCATTTTCCCCGATTGTACAAAACTCCGTTTGAATCCGCCGTGCGTCATTACTTCCATTCTGTAAAAGTACACGCCGCTCGGGAACGAGGAAGCGTCCCAGGCTGCGGTGTACTTTCCCGCGCTCAGGTAACTGTTAACGAGAGACGATACTTCTTTTCCGAGAAGGCTGTATATTTTAATTCTAACGAGTCCGCCTTCCGGCAAATCGAATTTTATGTTCGTCACGGGATTGAACGGATTCGGAAAATTCGGCGAGAGATAATATTTATCCGGAACCGAGTTTCCCTGCTGTGTTACGCCTACGAATACTCTGTTAAGATAAAAATTTACGGAGTCGATGATGCTCGTAGATGTAACCGTCACGTTAGCGCTGTCGGCTTTATATCCAAGACGCGTCGCTATTATCTTAAGATTGCCCGACGGAAGTGAAGTAAGATGATAAACCCCGTTGTTGTCCGTCGTCGCGCATCTGACGAATGTATTTCCGTTCTTAGCGTATATATTAGCGTCTTTCAGGCTGCCGGCAAATTTATCCGCAAACTCCATCACTTTTCCGTTTACCGAATTAGGGGCTGTTGTTTCGGATATTCTTATTGCCATCAGATTAATGTTTGTCAGGTTCTGCGTTGGATAAAGCATTGTCGCGTCTTCCCAATAAATGGTCGAAGGATAATAACTTATCAGATAATCTCTCGGCGGAGTAGCGACAGGATAAAGGCCGATATCAACCGAATCCTGCGGAACGTGCGTGAGCATATAAGTGCCGTTAGACTGAATATAGGTCGAGTCCAGAACAATAATGTTTCCTGTTGACCTGTCGAGTTTAATCGCTTTTATCATACCTGACGTCACGGGCTGATTATTGTCCAGATATTTTACTGTTCCGGA
>CAZOQR010000140.1:0-7436 GCA_964581915.1 uncultured Ignavibacteriaceae bacterium
TAAAAGATTTCAACCGTTTTAACGGTTTTTAAATTAATTAAACAATGTCATATTCAAATGCAAAATTATGGGCTCACCTTGTATTTAGCACTAAAGACAGAATGCCCTTATAACTGATTCAATCGAAGCAAATCTTTATATTCATATCCGAAGAAAATTAATTAATGAATTCGATTGTTTTGTCGAAGATATTAACGGCTATTTTGATCACATACATATTCTTTTCAAAATGAGTGAAAAACATTCTCTTGGAAATATCGTTTAAAATGTAAAAGGGGAATCTTCAATTTCAAACCGTTAAAACAGTTAATTGTTTTTATTATATAACCCACGACTAAAGTCGTGGGCTTGACATATAGAAACAGATTAATATAAATCGGAGGATTTTTGTTTGATTGTAAAAAATAATGTGCGTTAAAAGCGTTTTACCGGTTTGAAATTCTTACTTCGCAAAACGTATCATCTCCTCAATCACTTGCTCCAGCGCTTTTGTCGTGCCTGAAAAAGGATGGACCGCTCCGAAAGTATGCCCCGTATTCTCGATAACTAAAAGTCTCGATGAAGATTTATCGCAGAGCGCGTACAATTCCTCTGCCTCTTCCTTATCGACAGCCATGTCCTCCGTGCCGTGAATTATGAAAACGGGAACTTCGATATCAGATACCGCCTTTCTAATGTTAAGTCTCTCACTGTTTTTTTCAAGGTCTTCGAGAAGCGAAACATTCATCCTCATTCTCTGTTTTGTTCTGGTGTTCAACGCCTCCAGATACCCGCGCTCTTTCCAGGTTCTCTTCGTCTCTTCGCCGTAACGGTCGAATTCCGAAACCGAAGCGAGAGTAATCAGTTTTTTAACACGCCTGTCTTCCCGCGTTTTCAGTATCGCGATGCCTCCGCCGCGCGAATGCCCGAGCAGTGTCAGATTGTTAAAATCATAATTATAATTGTCTTTTTCGCTTTCAAGAAAATCCAGCACCTCTCCAAGGTCGTCGAGTTCGGCGGAGAAAGTATTCAGAGCAAACAGGTCGAGCCTCTCAAAATCGACGGGTCTGTCCTTCGAGTTATCCGTTCCGTTAAGCGAAAAATTGAACGTGACGGCAAAGAATCCCGCGTCCGCGAATCTTTCGGCTATGTAAGGGAAGCATCCCCAGTCCTTGAATCCCTTGAACCCGTGGCAGATAACGAGCAGAGGCAGATTGTTCCCTGCCCTTTCGTCAAACCTGAGGTCAATATCAAGTATGTATCCGCTCTTGTTTTTGATTTTAATGTTTTTCATTTAATTCGTATTTTAACCTGACTGTAATTCTGCACTACAAAATAAAAACATATACGATGGAAGAAAAGTTAATTAGTTTTATCAGAACCGAGTATCTCGACGATGACAGCATTGAAATCACGAAAGACACAAAACTGATTTCGAGCGGATTGATAGATTCGTTTTCCCTTGTCTCGCTTCAGACATACATCGAAAGGGAATTCGGTAAGCGGATACCCGCTCCCAAAATCACGGCTGAATCATTCGACACCGTTGCGCAGATGATAGAAATAATAAATCAGTTCTGACAAGTTGAGGCTTCTATTCCTCTTCATATCGTTCCTCGCCGGCGCTCTGGTTATCTACTGGACTCTGCCCAACCAGAAATCAAGAACTGTTTTTCTCGGACTCGCCAGCCTTATTTTCATTCTGCTCGCGGATAAACTCGCCGGTAGAATCGTTGCCGTGCTGACCGTTTATACTTACTTCTTTTCGGTGCTTATTGAAAATACAAAGCATAAATCTTTATATCATCACATCTCTGTCGCCGGAATCGTTGTCCTGCTGGCATTCTTCAAGTACATCGGTTTCCTTGACGAATACATCCATTCGGTAACGGGGTTCTTTCTTAACAGCAGCACGCATCCATTCGAAAAAATTCTTATGCCTCTAGGTTTATCATACATAACGTTCAGATACATAAGTTATCTGACCGATATTTACTGGGGCGTAAACAGGAAGACCGATATATATACTCTGCTCTTTTACGGTGCGCTCTTTACTACTTTCCTGTCGGGACCTATAGACCGATTCGAGCGAATCGAGAGACAGATTAAAACATTCAGGATTAATTTCACTGCGGGTTTCGTTTACGAAGGAATTGAAAGAATAGCCTTCGGAATGTTCAAGAAGTTCGTGATTGCGGACTGGACGGGTTATCTCGTGAACACGATAAGCGGCGGAAGCAATACTTTCGCGGAAAAAGCAATAATGCTCTTCGGATTTTCTATTCAACTCTATATGGACTTTGCCGGTTACAGCGATATTGCAATCGGCGCGTCGCGCCTTTTCGGGCTTCGCATTATGGAAAATTTCGACAGCCCGTACACAAAACAGAACATCTCGCAATTCTGGAGAAGTTGGCATATATCGCTCTCAGACTGGATTCGTGATTACATTTTTTTCCCGCTCGGCAAAATCAGCGATAAAAAAATCTGGCTTCTCATTTTCGTTCCGTTAATCTCAATGGGCATTTGCGGAATGTGGCACGGCTCGGAAATGAAATTCGCCGTCTGGGGAATGTACCACGGCGCGGGACTATCGGTCTATCAGTTCTGGAACTTGTATAAAAAGAAACGCAAAACGCTGAAAGCGGTAACTGAAACCGGTTGGTTCAATGCTTTTGCCGTATTGCTCACGTTTGTTTTTGTAACTTTCGGATGGATTTTCTTCAGATGAAAAAGTTTTTTATAATATTGTCCGCTCTGTTGCTCGCTTTCATCGCGTCTGAATTCTTATTTCATAACGTACTCAAATACCCGAAGAGAACCTCATCCGTTAAATACTCGTTCATTCCCGGCTTCCCGGGATTTGAAGTTCTGAAACTGAAAGAGCCGCATTCGGAATTCTGGTCTGTCGAAGGCGGAAACAAAGTTTATAAGTATAATAATCTAAGAGTCACGGGAATCGATATGTATCCGGACAGCAGTTCAAAACTTATTTATGTTCTCGGCGACTCGTACGTCGAAGCCGCGTCCGTTCCTCCTGAATCGACAGGCGTTTCGGTTCTTCAAAGACATTTGAATACTATCGACACGAATCTTAAAGTATTCAACGGAGCGTATCCTAACAGCGACCCGTACACGCTCTGGTTCAGGACATTGTTCTTCGAAAAATGGTACAAACCCGATTACGTGTTCCTGCTTCTCACGCATCTTGACCTTCTCGACCTGAACCTGCAGAAGCATAAAGACACGCTCGATTTCAGAATACCCGAAAATTTCGGCAGCGTATTGCCAGAATCAAAAAGCGACAGGTATCTCGACGTGCTCAGAAAAAGATTCGCGGTTTTCAATCTGATATCGCGAGGCATAAGTTCCGCGAACTTGAAAAACGAAAAAATCAAAAATAATATCGGCGACGTTTATTTGAAAGACCTCGACAACAGTATGGAAAAACTTAAAAAGTGCCTTTTAAAATTCAGGGAAAAGTTCGGTGACCGTTTCACCGTCGTTTCACTCGAGGTCGATGAAACGAAAAGCAAAATTATGGCGGACGTATGCGCTTCAGTCGGAGTTGCTTACGCTAACCGAAAATTGCTCGTGCCTGAAAACCAGTGGAAAAAAAGGCAGCACCTGAACGAAAAGGGCAACAGGGAATTCGGCGATTTCCTTTTTGAATTGTTTAAAAGCCGCTTCCTGAACAGCGATACCGGGAAATTTAATACAATAAACTGAGATGGAAAAACTTTTTGGATTCATAAAAAATGACAGCCTGAGATTATTTGTAGTCTCATTCATACTCTTCCTTATCCTGATTATCTCAGTATGTTCAATGGCATTGTTTAATATTGTATCAGTCGAATCCAATCCGTTCTTCTATATGAATTTCTGATTAAATATTTTAAAACCGGAATATTTGATAAGAACTTATGAAGAAGAATATTTCTTTTTATTTAATCATTCTGACTTTTCTGCAGATAAGCAGTGTCTTTTCTCAGGGAAGAAATCTGCCGTTGAACGTCTCATTGATTTATCCCGTAAGCATTAACCAGTCGAGAGAGGATAATGTAAACGTTAATGCGGGGTTAATCGGGTCTAAATTCAATAACCTGAAGGGCGTGGGCGTGAACTTGTTTTACTCCGTACTCGATCAGGATGTCAACGGCGTGCAGTTGAACGGCATATATGCCGAGACGCGGAGAAGGCTTAAAGGCATTCAGTTCGCGGGAATGGTTAACACGGCGACAGAAGGCGGCTGGGGCATTATGGCGAGCGGTCTTGTCAACATGACATTCGATAGTTTCAGCGGACTTCAGTTAGGCGGCATTTCGAACCTTTGCTTCGAAAGCGCAAAAGGTATTCAGTTGGCGGGTCTGTATAATCTGGCAGGAAAAGATATTTCGTTGCTCCAGTTATCCGCCGCGGGGAATATCGCGGGCAGACATATGAAAGGCGTCCAGACGGCGGTGCTTTTTAATTTCGCCGGGCAGATAAACAAGGGGCTCCAGTTCTCTGCGATTAATCTGACGAGAAACCAGCACGGAGTTCAGTTCGGTCTCGTAAATGTAAGCGACGTTAACAAAGGCATCCAGTTCGGCGTACTGAATGTCGTAGGAGCACAACAGGAAGGAACTACGCTCGGCCTCTTCTACGTTTACGACAACACGAAAATTCAAATATTGCTGTCAGGCGGAAACATCACCTATGGCACTCTCGGAATGAGGTTTAAAACGAATAACATTTATACGATGCTCGACTTCGGCGCTCCTGTTGTTATTTCTAAATCCGAAAAATCGCTCCTCTTCACTTACAGGGTCGGATATTCCTTTAATCTTAAATACCTGGACCTCAATACTGACGTAGGTTTCACGAGTATTTCCAGCGAATCAAATCAGGTGGAAGATAAACCCAGCAAGAACCAGTTCGGAATTTCCTTGAGGGCGGGACTCGAAAGGCGCATATCCGGAAAACTTGGTTTGTTCGCGAACTTCGGCGCGCTAAACAGGGCAGACAGTTATAAGAAATCCAAATTCAAACTGCATTATATTTTCGAAGGAGGCATCGTAATTCTATGAACAGAATTATTCTTTTGCTGATCCTGCTCTCCTTACCTCCGTTCATTTTTGCTCAGACAACTGACTCGGCCGGAAAAAAAGAACAGGAATGGAAAGGGAATTTCCGTCTGTCTGAACTGAACACGACTTCCGCTGCCAGAGATTCCGGCTTTTCGGTGTACGGCTCTAATTACAGGCGTATTCCGGGCGAATTGGCTTTCGATTCCGCCTACGCGCCGTCCCGGAGTTTTATTATTCCCGCGTTCGAAGTAGCATTGCTTAACGTCGGTGTCTGGTCGTTGAGCAGGTATGTAAACCCGATGCCCTGGGCGCGCATCAGCATTAATTCGGTAAAGGAAAATTTTAAAAACATGTGGGTCTGGGACGCGGATATGTTCGAGACAAATCAATTCATGCATCCGTACCACGGAAGCACATACTTTAATTTCGCGCGCTCGAGCGGTCTTAACTTCTGGCAGTCCGCGCCGTATTCTCTCGGCGGAAGCCTTATGTGGGAACTGTTCATGGAGACAAACTACCCTTCGAGAAACGACCTGATATCTACGACACTCGGTGGTATCGCTCTCGGAGAAATGACGTACCGGTTGTCGTCTAAAATCATTGACGAAAGAAAGAGCGGAAGCGAAAGAGTGTTCCGTGAAATCGGGGCGTTTCTTCTGGCGCCTACAAGAGGAATAAACAGATTCTTCAGGGGAGAAATGACAAGGGTTAAGTCGAAAAGCAGTTATGAAATTGAAAATACACGAAGTTCGCTTTCAATCGGCATAGGTATGAATTACAGGGTCGGAAGAATATACAACGCTAACGGCAACGTCGCGATTAGATACGATTTGTACTACGGAAATCCTTATTCGACAAAGGACAGAAAGCCGTTCGATTTTTTCAACGTAAAGACGATTTTCAACTTCGGAACACAGCCGCTCATAAATCAGGTAAACGTTTATGGATTCATTCTGGGAAAGAATTATCAGTACAGGGATGACCAGCGAATGCTTCTCGGGCTGTTCCAGCATTTCGATTACTTCAACAATACGAGTTACAAGATAGGCGCTCAGAGCATTGGCGGCGGCATAATATACAAATTCCCGACGCTGTCGGATGTCGACCTCGAATCAAGCATTCATTTCGCAGGCATAATACTCGGCGGCGGCTCGAACATAAAGGAAGCCTTCAAGTACGAGTCGGACGGCACGGCGTACAGGGATTATAACTTCGGAATGGGCTCTACCGTAAAATTCGAATCTTTCGTAAACTTAAAGAACCGAGGGCATCTCTTCGTTGGCGTGTACCTTTTTAATATTAATACAATCGACGGCGCGGACGGAAACGATAACCTTCTCATCTTTAATCCGCGGCTTTCGATGGCGGCTTCTCCCGTTTCAAACATAGGTCTGGATTTTACAATTTTCAACAGAACCTCGAACTACGTCAAGTATAAGACTTTTAGAATAACCGTAAACGAAATAAAATTATTTTATTCTGTAAATCTTTGAACAGTCATTTTAAAATAAATTTTTCGGAAAGGAGATTTTCCGCCTGCCTCAGGAAAGTTATTTTCGTGTTTGTTTTACTTTTGTCCGTTTCAGGCAGCGCGCATTCTCAGGCTGAGCGCGAAAGAACGTTTCTCAAATGGTCTTCCTGGGCGCTGTTTCAGGCTCTGCCTTCGCCGGTATTCTTCGAAGACAGGGGGGAAAACGGTAACGGTCTTGAATTCGGGTTTGAATGGCAGGTCACGCCGTTATCTTATACTTTCAAACCTAATAAGTACCTCGGGCATTTCAGTTCTTTTATGATAAAGCCCGTAAAGAAATTTTCCGGCTCGGCTGAACTGTTCTTCACGCCTCAGTTCGCTTTGAGCGGATTCGATTATTCCCGCCTGAAAAGATATATGTATAACGCGGGCGCGCGCGTGTATTTTCCGCTCGCGCAGGGAGGCGAATACCTTAGTTTCTCGCTCGGCGCGGGATACTACAGCCAGAAAAACGAGTTCAGTTCAAAACACGACGGCGTAATGCTTGAAGCGGGTGTTTATTCGGTTTTCGGTATGGCGGGTCTCAAGTTTACGTATAAACAGAACGCTCCGAGCCGTTATAATTTCGGACTCTACATAAAATATTATTAAATTGAAAAAAGCGCTCCTTAAAATATTAATTCTTTCCTTCCTTCTTCCTGCGGGAGGATGCTCTATCTTTCAGGAAATCGCGGGCAACGGACCTACCTCATTCAGGGCGGTGAAAAAAGTTTTTAATAAAATTTCAAATCCGGTCAGGCGCGACTCGCGCCTTGCAGTCCTCTGGATAGGGCATTCCACCTGCCTCATTCAGATGGACGACAAATTAATTCTTACCGACCCCGTTCTTACAACCACGATAGGAATTTTCTCCAAAC
>CAZOQR010000141.1:0-7368 GCA_964581915.1 uncultured Ignavibacteriaceae bacterium
ATGGGCATTCCCAATAATTATCCCCGCCGCATAATTAATATTTCGTAAAAATACTTTTAAATATTTTATTCCGCGGATACATTTTCTCTTTGCGGGTGCATTTATATTCACCGCCATTACTTGCGGCTCTTTGAATCCCAGAATGTGCAGGTTGAATTTGCGCGATTTCTTGTTTTTATGATTTATGTACTTCGCAAAAAATTTAACGTTTATAAGAAAAGGATCCGGCCTCACGTGAAAGATCAAACAATCTATCCCGTTTGCTTTAAATGTTTTTTCAAGGATTATCGGCGCGTCTTTAAACGTATCGTACCGCTCTGCAATTATTTCCGGTCTGAAATTAAATTCACGTTCGGCATATCCGCAAAGAATATTATGGTATAAATCCGAAGAGCGTATTTTTTCCTGAACGGGCAGGCAGCCGCCTAAAATGCATACATTATAATTAATCGCGTTGATTGTTTTTACCTTTTTTGCCTGTCCGGTTATTTCTTTTGCGCGTTCGTACTCCTGAGGAGAAAGCATCCTGCCGCTCTCACTAATCACTATCCCTGTATTAAAGGCCGCAAGTGATTCATATTCGGCTATCAGTTCATTTGCCGATGCGGTTTTGTTTAGTCCGTCTTTCGGGTGTGCGTTTTCAAGATGTCGTGAATAACTTTGTTTACAATAAAAAGATTTCACGAATTCAGTCTGGGATTTTGAGAGCGTCACCTGCGCGAAATTGCTTTTGCAGATATCCGCCGTGTCGGAAAGAACTTTTTCAAACAGCGCGTTATTTTTAAGTTCAAGGAAAGGAGAACTTACATACTTCAAACCCGCGGTCTCAACGGTTTCAACAAACGGCTTTATCAATTCAATATAACCATTGCTTCCCGGCTGAATAAAAGGGAACGCGTTCACACTCTTGTTGTAATCGCAATGACCGAATGCTGCGAATTCAATACGATTCAGCCTGCAGAAGCCCGTTATACTCCCGAGATTGTCAAAACCCCTTTTTGTTTCAACAATCGGAATAAAAGAAACATCGTAAATCCCTCTTTCTTCGAAATCCGAAACCGCCTCTTTCAAATGCAGAGCGTTTTCGATTTTGGGAATGAAGATATACCTGAAGATATGATGGTCTTTTATCGATGCGAGCAACTCAAGGTCTTTCTTGTAGTTCTGCGTCCTGACGCTGTTTACGCGTATTCCGGTAATCAGCGAATTTGCGTTAACCCCGGGGACTTTTTCAGAAATAATTTTCCTCGCGCTCGCTTTCAGGGCGTTACTCCTTGCTTCTTCGAACGGGATTCGCATTGAATCTTCAAGGTCAAAAACAGCAGCAGCGCCGGAATCGTTTATCTTCGAAATTACGTCCCTCAGTTCTTTCCCGTCCTGATAGTTGAAAAACTGAAATATAAGATATGGCTCCTGCAAAATGTTTTCTTTTAACGGGTTAAAGAGAATCATTGAATAACTAATCTGAGATACACTCACAAACTATTAATTGAGTCCAATCAAATCAATTAATTAATTCGCGGCAGAATCGGTATCAGATGCGCCCTCCTCATCCGGATTAATATCCGAGTTAATCGGCAGGAATTGTAACTCGGTTATCAGCCGCCGGCAATATTTTCCCGGACACGATTTAATTTTCTGACTTTAATAAATTATAAAAAATAGACTTATTGAAAGGATTTTAACGTTGAATTAAACATTACTTAATGAAGTTATCTACAGTGATAATGGCTGCCGGCAAAGGCAAGCGAATGAAAAACCCCGACAGGTCGAAGGTCATGTTCGAACTCCGCGGAAAACCGATGATTGAATACGTCATCGAACTTTCCCTGAAGATTGATTCCCAACTGATCGTTCCTATAGTCGGGCATCAGAAACAGAGCGTAATCGATTTTCTGTCGTCGAGGTTCGCGGATAAAATGGACAGAATAAAGTTCGCTCATCAGGACGAACAACTCGGCACGGGACACGCTATAATGCAGACAAAAGATATCCTTAAAGATTTCGACGGAGATGTTCTGATTCTTTCTGGAGACGTGCCTCTTCTTAAACACGATACCGTGATGGAATTCGTCAAATACCACACGGGAAACGGCTTCAGGGCGAGCCTGCTCTCGGCGATTTTCGACGACCCGTTCGGTTACGGAAGAGTTATACGTGATGCAAACGGAACTTTCGTTGACATTGTCGAGGAAAAGGACGCGGATGAAGCCCGGAAGAAAATAAAAGAAATCAATTCGGGAATTTACATCGTTGACAATAAAATTCTTTTCGAAGCGCTTACAACTGTTAAAACCGACAACGCGCAGGGCGAATATTACCTGACCGATATTTTCAAATACTTCCGTGACAGGAATATTAAGATAGGCGCCGTTCCTGTCGGCAACAACGCCGAAATCACGGGCGTGAACACGATTGAACAATTAACCGAACTCGAAAAACTAATAATATAAAATGTCAGAAATAATTTTCAGCGTATCCGGAGTAAGGGGCATTTACGGAGAAACACTGACGCTTCCCGTAACCGTTCATTACACTCTCGCGTACGCGAGGTTTTGCAGGGAAAACTCGAAGAGCAGAAAAATTGTAGTGGGTCTTGACGGAAGGCTAAAAGGCGACGAGATACACGCCGTAGTCGTTTACACCCTCGCCCTCTCGGGATTTGAGGTAATTGATATAGGAGTCGCGCCGACTCCTACAGTGCAACTCGCAGTCGAAAAACTTAAGGCCGCGGGAGGCATAGCGGTAACGGCTTCTCACAACCCGCAGCAGTGGAACGGACTGAAGTTTCTCGATTCAGACGGAACGTTTCTGAAAAGCCGCCAGATAGAAAAGATAAAGGAATACATAAAGGAAGGTTATTTCAATTTCGTCCGCCCTGACAGCAAACTGAACATCACTCGCGACGACACCTGGCTGAAAAAGCACGTTGACCTCGTTCTTAAATCGGGATTCGTGAACACAGGCAGGATTAAAAGAAGGAAATTCAAAGTCGTTGTTGACGCCGTGAATTCTTCGGGCTCGGTAATAATACCGATGCTTCTGAAAAAACTCGGATGCGAGGTTATAGAATTATACTGCGACGGCAGCGGAAAATTTCCGCACCTGCCCGAGCCGCTTCCGCATAATCTTACGCTGCTTTCGAAAGCAGTAAAGGCGCGCAAAGCCGATGTTGGTTTCGCGATTGACCCTGACGGCGACAGGCTCGTTCTGATTTGCGAAGACGGGAAACCGTTCATCGAAGAGAACACAATCGTAACAGCGATAAGAGGCGCGCTCAGAAACGCGAAGCCGCGGACGAAGAATGTAGTCGTTAACATGTCAACGACCCGCGCGGCGGAGGACGTTACAAAAGAGTTCGGCGGCAGAATATCGCGGACGGCAGTAGGCGAAATCAACGTCGTAAACGGAATGAGAAAAAGAAAAGCAATCATCGGCGGCGAGGGCAGCGGCGGCGTTATAGTGCCGAAAGTGCATTACGGACGCGACGCTATGGCCGGCGCGGCTTTGATACTGAACGAACTCGCGAATTTCAAGGGCCCGATTTCCGAATACAAGAAAACAATTCCCGGATATTTCATCGTCAAGACAAAGATAGAAACCAAAGGCGACCCCGGAAAACTCCTCAGGAGAATCGAAAAAGAATACTCGAAAAAGAAATGCAAAGTCTCCGTTATCGACGGCGTTAAGATTGATTTTCCCGATTACTGGATACACCTCAGGAAATCCAACACCGAGCCGATAATAAGAATCATTACCGAAGCCCGCTCGATGAAGGAAGCGGAGAGAATTCAGAAAGAATTTCTCGCAGGAATTAAAATATAGATGAAAGAGATTCTCGAAATAAGGAATTTGAAAACTTATTTTCATACTGACGATGGAGTCGCTAAAGCCGTTGACGGTGTTTCATTCAAACTGCACAAGGGCGAGACGCTCGGCATCGTCGGCGAATCGGGTTGCGGAAAGAGCGTTACCGCTCTTTCGATACTCAAACTTCTTCCCGAAGGCGTCGGAAAAATCGAAGGCGGCAAAATACTTTTCGACGGCAGTGATTTAACCGCGATGAGCAAAGAGGAAATCAGAAAAATACGCGGAAACAGAATCGGAATGATTTTTCAGGAGCCGATGACTTCGCTGAATCCCGCCTACACCTGCGGCAGCCAGATTGCCGAAGTGTTCAGGACGCATCTGAATATTTCGGCGAAAGAAGCGCGTGAGAAGACAATTGAAATAATGAAACGCGTCAGGATTCCGTCTCCCGAGCAGCGGTTCGGCGAATACCCGCATCAGTTGTCGGGCGGACTCCGCCAGAGAGTGATGATTGCCATCGCGCTCGCCTGCAAACCCGACGTGCTAATAGCGGACGAGCCGACTACCGCTCTCGACGTGACGGTTCAGTCCGGGATACTCGCGCTGATAAAAGAACTTCAGGAAGAATCCGGAATGAGCGTAATGCTCATCACGCACGACCTCGGAGTTGTCGCGGAAACCTGCGGCAGGGTGATTGTAATGTACGCCTCTAAAATCGCCGAAGAAGGTTCAATCGATGAGATTTTCGGAAACGCGAAACATCCGTACACGAAACGTCTGCTTGAATCGATTCCTTCTATGAAAGAACAAAAAGATAAACTCCCGACTATTGAAGGCACGGTTCCCTCCTCACTGAATTACCCCTCAGGATGCAGGTTCAGGACGAGATGCCTCATCGCGGACGGCGAATGTGAAAAAGAGCCGCCGAACATTAAAATAACCGAAACACATTTTGCTTCATGTTTTAAAATAAACCTGTCATGACACATTTATTCAGGAACATATCAAACCTCGTAACCTGCGCGAATCCCGAAGGCGGTCCTAAGCGCGGTAAAACTCAGGGCGACATTTACCCGGTCGAAAACGGATTCCTTCTGTTCGATAAGAAAATTCTTTACGCGGGAAAAGAAAGCGGCTGCAGAAAATTCATAAAGGAACACGGCATTAAAAACATCAGTGAAACCGGATGCGCGGGAAAGACTGTTATGCCGGGTTTCGTGGACTCGCACACGCACCTCGTTTTCGCAGGCTCCCGCTCTGATGAATACGAAATGAGAATCGCTGGAAGCAGTTACGAAGAAATCGCCGCGGCAGGCGGCGGAATTAAATCGACAGTGAGCAGCGTCCGGAAACATTCGAAAGATTCCCTTTACAAAATCTCCGAAAAGCGCCTTGCGAATTTTATTAGGCACGGCACGACAACGCTCGAAGCGAAATCGGGATACGGACTCGACGTCAGGAACGAGATTAAAATGCTCGAAGTAATCAGGGAACTTAACGCGAAGAACAGGTTCGGCGCGGACATACTTCCCACGTTTCTCGGCGCGCACGCCGTTCCGAAAGGAATGAAGAAAAGCGATTACGTCGATTTGATTTGTTACGAAATGATTCCTCTGATTGCGCGAAAAAATCTCGCGGTCTTCATAGATGTCTTCTGCGAGAAAGGATATTTCGACGCTGCCGAGACGAAGAGAATTCTCGCGACTGGAAAGAAGTTCGGTATGATTCCGAAACTTCATTCCGAACAGTTCAACACTATCGGCGGAATCGGCGCGGCAGTTGAACTGAACGCGATTTCGGTTGACCACCTCGAAGTGCTTAAGAAAAAGGAAATCGGCAAACTCCGGAAGACAAACATCATAGCAACGCTTCTCCCTGGCGCGTCGTATTTTCTCGATATGATATATCCGCCCGCGAGAGAGATAATCGCAAACGGCATTCCCGCCGCGCTCGCGACCGACTTCAATCCCGGCAGTTGTATGACCGAGAACCTTCAGACTATAATGTCCCTCGCTTCGGTGAAAATGAAAATGTCCGCCGAAGAAATCATAAACGCCGCGACGATTAACGGCGCGTACGCCCTGTACAAACAGCGCGAAACCGGCAGCCTCGAAAAGGGCAAGCAATCCGATATCCTTATGTTCGATTTTCCGTCCTATAAAGACCTGATTTATCATTTTGGTGTCAACCTGTTGCAGGTTGCGGTTAAAAAAGGTAAATTCATAGTAAATGAACTGTAAAACACGAATTTAGGTTTTATTCATATACGCTCATAACACACTTTCTCTTATATGGAACATATGGTTCACAGTGAATCGGATAAGTTCAAATCCGATTTATTTGAAGGCTTGAAAAACAAATTCGGCGGTAAACTCGACAAGGAAGATTTTGAATTCATTTCAAAGTCTTTCGAGACCTATATTTCCGAAATGATAAAACTTATGAGAGAAGGAAAATCCGTTCACGAAAAATTCTTCTCCGACATAATCCTGAATTCGGTTGACGGCATTATCGGCTACAACGCCGAAAGAAGAATATTCCTCTGGAATAAAGGCGCGGAAATCCTTTACGGATACGGAAAAGAGGAAGTTATGGGAAGGGACATTTCAATTATCGTTCCCGAAGAGAACATTAAGAACGGAATGTTCGAGGGCATACAAAAGGAAATCGCGGAGAAAGGATTCATATCGGGAGTCGACACGAAAGGCAGGACGAAGAGCGGCGGACTTAAGGAAATCAGCCTGTCACAGCACGTCATCTTCGACGAAAAGGGAGACAAACTCGGAACCGTAGCAATCATAAGGGATATGACTCACGTGAAAGAACTCGAAAGGGAACTCCGCGACAAGGAAAACCTCGCGCTGATAGGACAGGTCGTTTCAAGCATCGCCCACAACCTCTCGAACCCGCTTAACATAATATCGGGAAACGCGGACTATCTTCTTCTCGACAAGAATAGCGGCGAAGAGGGCTATGATGAACTCAAGGTGATTGTAGATGAAACCACGCGCATAACAAAATCAATCCGCTCAATACTAAACTTCGCGCGCCCGCTCGCTCCGATGCGCGAGGAAGCGACGTTTAACGAACTCGTCGAGGAAGCCGCAAGCGGATTCAAGTTTCTCACGGGAAGCAAGACAATAAAACTCAAACTCAACCTCGAAAAATCGCCGCGCGCGCTGAAACTCGACCGCGGACTCTTCAAGGACCTGCTCCTGAACCTTATAGGCAACTCGATTCAGGCAATCCCCGCCGGCAGACAGGGACTGATTGAAATCACCACTGCTACCGAAGACGGAAAATCCGTACTCACGATTAAAGACAACGGAATGGGAATATCGAAAAGCGACCTTCAGAACATATTCAAACCCTTCTTCACCACAAAGGGCTACGGCAAAGGAACGGGACTCGGCCTCTCGTTCGCCCAGAGAGTCGTGAAAGAGCACGACGGAACAATAAACGTAACATCCGTCGAAGGAAAAAGCACGACATTCATCATAACACTGTAAGCGTTACTCCAAAGACAGTAATTCATTATAATAATCTCAAACTTAGACC
>CAZOQR010000142.1:0-7329 GCA_964581915.1 uncultured Ignavibacteriaceae bacterium
CTCCATCATTTTTGTACCTTACCTCATACTTCACTTTATAAACCTTAAGGTTATTTTCTGTTGTTCCGTTTATGCTACCTCTTCCGTTATTCAAATAACCTTCCTTAACTTTTTCATTCTTTTCCTCTTCGCTGTTTATTCGTTATAACGGCGGTGGTAATTTTCTGCACCGCGGCGAATGCTCAGGAAATCAACTACAAGAACACGTGGGGACCTGCCGGAATGTCATTAACCAGACAGATGTCCTCGGGCGTGGAAGTTAATTTTTCAGTACCGAAACTTAATCTTGAAGATGTTAACGTTGACGGTATAAACCTTAAGGCCGCGAAAATTCCGGGAGTTTTTCTTCCGAACGACGCCGGCAAGCCGGACCTCGCGGGAACCGGGCGTTTCATTGCCATTCCGCAGGGTGCAACCGTTACATACAGGATAGTATCGTTCAGAACGGAAGTGATAAAGAACATCGATATTGCTCCCGCGCCGATAATTCCTAAGGACGACGATCCCTCGCCGTTAAAGTATCCAAGAGACAAGAACGTTTACAGCAAGAACGGAAATTATCCGGAAAGTCCCGTAATGGTTTCAACTCCTATGCACTTGAGAGGCGTTGACGCGGTAATGCTCGGAATAACTCCTTTCCAGTACAATCCCGTTACGCGCGAACTTACAGTATATACTGACATAAAAGTTGAGGTCAATTTCGTTGGAGGCAACGGACATTTCGGAAACGATTCCTACAGGAACAGGTGGTGGGAACCGATACTCAGCGACGCGCTGTTAAACTATTCTTCACTGCCGGTAATCGATTTCGACAACAGATACAAAGACATAATGCTCGAAACAGGTTATGAGTACGTAATTATCGTTCCGAACAACGCGGAATTCTCGGCGTGGGCGGATACGGTAAAGAGATTCAGGTCAGAACAGGGAATAAAGACCGGAATCTACAAACTGTCCGATATCGGCGGCAACAACGTTGAAACAATCAAGGCGTGGGTTCAGAACGCATATAATAACTGGACAATTAAACCTGCGGCAATCTGTCTCATGGCGGACTATGGAACCGATGCTTCGGGAGCAAGCACGATAATCTCGAAACTGCAGCCGGATTCGGGTTACCCGAATTTCGCGTCCGATAACTATTACGCAGACGTCAATAACGACGAAATGCCGGAAATAGTATTTTCAAGAATCATTGCCAATAACAATGATCAGTTGCAGACTTTAATTACAAAGGAACTGAATTACGAAAGAAATCCGCCTACATCAGCGGCATTCTATAATCATCCGATAACCGCTTTAGGATGGCAGACTGAAAGATGGTTCCAGTTATGCTCGGAACTCGTCGGCGGCTTCTTCAAAAAGATTAAAGGAAAAAATCCCGTTAGAATAAATAAAGTATATTCAGGAACGCCCGGAACACAGTGGTCAACCGCAACGAACACCGCGACAGTCGTGAATTACTTTGCTACGACCGGTCTCGGATATATTCCGATGACTCCGGATTCGTTAGGCGGCTTTGACGGCGGCACGGCGCAGATGGTCGTTAACGCACTCAACAGCGGCTCGTTCCTTCTGCAGCACCGCGATCACGGTATGTACACGGGCTGGGGCGAACCCGGTTTCACGACTTCGAACATCCCGTCGCTTACGAATACGGACCTGACATTCGTTTATTCGATTAACTGTCAGACGGGCGCGTATCACAATCCGTCCGGATGTCCCTCTGAGGCAAGTTTTGTTGAAGTGTTCTACAGGTATAAATACAATAATCAGAACGCGGGAGCGCTTGGTATGGTCTGCCCCGCGGAAGTTTCATATTCATTCGTCAACGACACTTACGTGTGGGGTATGTACGATAATATGTGGCCGAATTTCATGCCCGCGTACGGCACAACGCCCGCGTCAAGAGACGAAAAACCGGCGTTCGGTATGGCGGCAGGCAAATTCTTCCTGCAGCAGTCATCCTGGCCGTATAACACGGGTGATAAACTCGTAACGTACAGGTTATTCCATATGCACGGAGACGCGTTCCTGAACCTTTTCTCCGAAGTACCGCAGAACCTTACGGTTAACCACTCATCGGCAATAACGTCAGGTGTTACTCAGTTCGCGGTTACGGCGAATTCGGGAGCGTTCATAGCATTATCGATAGACGGCAACATTCTTGGAACAGCAACGGGTACGGGTTCGCCGGTTAACATTTCGATTCCGGGCTCGCAGGTTCCGGGTCAGATTATGAAAGTTGTGGTAACCAAGCAGAACTATTACAGGTACACAGGTTATGTGAACGTAATCCCTGCCTCGGGTCCTTACGTGGTAAAGGATTCGGTAGCAATTAACGACGCATCTCCGTTAGGCAACGGCGACGGCAAGATGGATTACGGCGAAACAAATAAACTCAACTTCAGGGCGAAAAACGTAGGCTCCGTCATTGCAAACGGCGTAACTATAAAATTAAGGTCAGTCAGCCCGTACATTACTATAACCGACAGCACCGAGAGTTACGGCAACATCGCGGCGGGCAGCACGGTAATGATAAACAACGCTTTCGCATACAATGTTTCCAACCTCATTCCCGATAATACTCCTGTCGATTTCACTGTCGTGGCGACAAGCGGCTCTGATACGTGGACAAGCGGATTCTCGCTTGTAGGACACGCTCCGAAGGTTTCGATGGGAACTAACGTAATAACGGATTCAACAGGCAACAACAACGGTAACGTTGATCCCGGTGAAACTGCGAAATTCAAGATTGCTCTCAGAAACGGCGGTACGTCACAGGCGAAGATTGTCAGCGCTAAACTGACAACAACATCGTCCTACATCACGATGATTACCGACAGTTGCGTTTACGGAAACATCAATGCTTCCGACTCTCTGAGAATGCCGTTCCAGATTTCAGCGTCAGCGAGCACACCGATAGGCACTGCGGCGAAATTCAAACTTAAAATGTACACCCTCGGCGGCGTGATTACTTCGATAGACTCGTTCCAGGTAACGGTTGGCAAGAACTGGGTCGTTATCGGCACGGGAACGTCAACCTCAAACTATCCGTACACTACTTACTGGATGGACGGAAGGACGCAGATTCTGTATCTGGCTTCGGAACTTAACGCGGGCAAGTCGTTCTCCGGCGCGATAACACGCATCGGATTCAACGTAGCGACCGCTTCGTCTCAGCCGATGAGCGGATTCAGCGTGAAGATGCAGCATACGACCGCGACGACGATATCATCCTGGGTAACCAGCGGATGGACAAACTGTTACAGCGGTACTTACACGGTACCCGGAACAGGCTGGCAGTACATTGATATGCAGACTCCTCTCACCTATAACGGCTCGAGTAATCTGCTTATCGAAATATGTTATGACAACTCAAGTTATACGGAATATTCTCCCGTCTATGCAACATCTGTCGCGAACATGACGAGAGGTTATTACACGGATAACAGTTCAGGATGCACTATGACTAGCGGTTCAAATCAGTCATTACGTCCTAACATAACGATTTACTACAATACGGCAACGGGCACGGGCAATGAACTTACATCAGTACCAAAGGTATTTTCAATGTCTCAGAACTATCCGAACCCGTTCAACCCCGTAACAAAGATCAATTACGGAGTTCCGAAACAAAGCCTGATTGCTATTAAGGTGTACGACATTCTCGGAAGAGAAGTCGCGACGCTCGTAAACGATACGAAACAGCCGGGCTATTACACGGTTGATTTCGACGGAAGCAATTTCGCCAGCGGCGTTTACTTCTACAGGTTTACGGCAGGCACTTTCACTGATGTGAAGAGGTTCATACTCCTCAAGTAAATTTCGTTTTCTGTTATATATAAGGCTGCCTTTTTAAGGCAGCCTTTTTATTTTCCATCAGTTTTCATCTTGTACAAAAAAAACATTTTTAAATGAACTTTTATTTTTCGGCTGATGAAATTTAATGCGCGTATAGTAAAAATTTCATTTATTAAATACTTAGTTATTCATATCTTTAATACCAACACGGAACAACGAAATTACTTTGAAAATTAAATTCACTCTCTCCGAATTTTAATTTATAAAGAAATTATTATTTTCTCTAATCACATAAAAGAAAGCATGAAAAAAATGAAATTTTACATTTCCTCACTTTTTATTTTCCTTTTTGTATTTCTCGCAGCAAATAATTCCATCTCACAGCAGATTGAATACAAAGGAAACTGGGGTCCGCACGGACTCACGATGACCAGTCAGAAATCCACGGGCGTCGAGATAAATTTTTCGGTATCAAAACTTTATCTTGAAGATGTGGAAGTTGACGGATTAAACCTGAAAGCCGCGAAGATTGAAGGCGTCTTTCTTCCGAACGATGCGGGCAAGCCTGACCTCGCCGGAACAGGAAGATACATCGCGATTCCAAAGGGCTCCTACGCGACTTACAAAATCGTATCCTACAGGACGGAAGTAATCAAAAACGTGGATATCGCTCCCGCCCCGGTTCTTCCGAAGGATGATGACCCGAGACCTTTAAAATACGTGAAAGATAAAAGCGTTTATGAAAAGGGCGGTCTGTATCCGCAATCACCGGTAATGATGTCCGAACCTCAGCAGATAAGGGGAGTTGACGTTGTTATGCTCGGAATAACACCGTTCCAGTATAATCCCGTAACGAGAGAACTGATTGTGTATAAAGACATGAAGGTTCAGGTCGATTTCATCGGCGGCAACGGAACGTTCGGAGACCCCGCGTTCAGAAGCAGATGGTTCGAGCCGATAATCAGCGACGCGATATTGAACTATTCATCGCTTCCGGTAATAGATTTTTCCGCCAGAGACAGGGACATAATGCTTGCGTACGGATATGAGTACGTAATCATAATTCCCGACGGCGCGGATTTCGCTCCCTGGGCGGACACACTGAAGAAATTCAGGTCTGCGCAGGGAATCAAGACAGGCGTTTTCAAACTGTCGCAAATCGGCGGAAACAACGTCGAAACAATCAAAGCCTGGGTGCAGAACGCTTACAATAACTGGGTGGTAAAACCGGTCGCGGTATGCCTTATGGCGGATTACAGCACCGACGCGTCGGGAATGACTGGTATTATCTCCAAACTTCAGCCTGATTCAGGTTATCCCGATTTCGCTTCCGATAACTATTACGCGGACGTCAACAACGACGAAATGCCCGAAATAGTTTTCTCGAGAATAATAGGAAACAACACAACAGAGTTGCAGACTTTAATCACGAAAAATATAAATTACGAAAGAAATCCGCCGACCCAGCCTTCATATTACAGCAATCCAATAACGGCTTTGGGCTGGCAGACAACAAGGTGGTTCCAGATTTGCTCGGAAGTGCTTGGCGGTTTCTTCAAGTACTCGCTCGGCAAGACGCCCGTGAGAATCAATAAAGTGTATTCAGGTACGCCGGGAACGCAGTGGTCGACTGCGACCAACACGGCGACCGTAGTGAATTATTTCGGAACGACAGGACTCGGCTATATTCCGATGACACCCGATTCGCTCGGTAACTTCGACGGCGGGACGGCTACGATGGTGAACAACGCGATTAACAGCGGCTCGTTCATTCTCCAGCACCGCGACCACGGAATGTACACGGGATGGGGAGAGCCCTCTTATTCGACCTCAAATATAAACAGTCTCACGAATACTAACCTCACGTTTGTATATTCCATAAACTGCCAGACGGGCGCGTATCACAATCCTTCGGGATGCCCGTCGAACGGAAGTTTCGTCGAGGTGTTTTACAGGTATAAATACAACGGCCAGAACGCCGGCGCGCTCGGTATGGTGTGTCCTGCGGAAGTTTCGTACTCATTCGTCAACGACACTTACTGCTGGGGAATGTACGACAACATGTGGCCGAATTTCATGCCCGCGTACGGCACGACCCCCGCTTCGAGGGATTTGAAACCCGCGTTCGGAATGGCGGCAGGAAAGTATTTCCTTCAGCAGTCATCCTGGCCTTACAATACGAGCAATAAACTCGTGACGTACAGGCTGTTCCACATGCACGGAGACGCGTTCCTGAATCTATATTCAGAGGTTCCGCAGAACATGGCGGTTAATCACGCTAATCAAATCACATACACGGCGACAAGTTTCAACGTTAACGCCAACACCGGCTCTTTCATTGCGATTACGAAAGATACGACAATACTCGGCACCGCCACAGGCACCGGCTCGACGATAGCCGTTCCTATAACCGGTACGCTTAACATCGGCGACGTTATCAAAGTCGTGATAACCAAGCAGAACTATTACCGTTACGAAGGCAATGTGAACGTGGTTCTTGCAACCGGATTAGCGGGAAATGAAAACGGACTTCCGAAAGAATTTTCTCTCGGTCAGAATTATCCGAATCCTTTCAATCCCGTAACTAAGATAGCATACTCGATTCCGAAGAGCAGTTTCGTTACGATTCAGGTGTTCGACATTCTCGGCAGGGAAGTTGCAACACTGGTAAACGATATGAGACAGCCCGGATATTATTCCGTGGATTTTGACGGCAGCAGCCTCTCAAGCGGCGCTTATACATATAAAATTACAGCGGGTACCTTCACCGATGTTAAGAGATTCATGCTTATTAAGTAAGGAGAAACAAACATATATATGCTTAAAAGGCTTTCCCTTTGGAAAGCCTTTTTTATTGAAATTCTATGTTATATATTCTTCAATAAATCTTAGGGATGAGGCGGAAAAATAACAGGAATTCTTTCACGACAAAAGTATTCTTTATTTCGAAAACATTATTATTGATTTTCTTCTTTTCTTTTAGCATCTGTGCGCTGAATTCTTACGCGCAGTTTCCCGATAAGAAGTCTGATAAAGAACAGCCCAACGCGTTGTTTAAACTGAAACTTCAGGGAATAATGACTTCAAATGAAACAAGCACTTCGTATTATACTTACGGATACGGCATTACTCCTCACATTCAGTACAGAATGGGCTCCGTCGTTTCATTATTTACCGAACTGACTGTTGCGAGGATGAAGTACGTTGTCAAGGAAAACACGAGCAGCAGTTCTCAAACGCTGTCGGAAAGCATGAAACTTTCTTTCCTCATATCAGTCGGCACGAAGATATATCCTTTCGGCAATGACGCGCCGGGTTACGCGAAATTGGGGTTCGGTCTGTTAAGCCGAACAGCGTCTAAAAATTACGGTGAATCGATTACTATACCTCCGGTTGTCAAATTTGGAATCGGATACGAAATTCCGATTTCAAGAATGTTCAGCGTTTTCCCCGAATTTGAGACGAATATAATCGGAAAAAGCGCGGATTTTTCATTAGGAGCCGGCGCTGTATTACATCTCTGAT
>CAZOQR010000143.1:0-7294 GCA_964581915.1 uncultured Ignavibacteriaceae bacterium
TTCAGTTTCATACATCAATAATATATGAAGAAAAAAAATCGTTTTACAGGCGAAAGGGGGGAGGAGAAAGAATCAAGAATCAAGAATCAAGAATCAAGAAGTTAGCAGTTATAAGTTATACCGACAAGTCGGGACGAACAGAACGCGGAGTCAGGAATCAAGAAGTTAGCAGTTAAAAGTTATACCGACAAGTCGGGACGCCAAGAACGAGGAATTAAAAAAAGAATCTGGAATTTAGAATTTAGAAAAGAGAGTTTGTTTTATGTTGTCATTCTATTCGCCGAACCGAAGGCTCGCTCTTTAAGCCCGCCGTGGCGGGGACGCCGCGGTGATGCGATATGGAGTGGAATCCCTTTGCTTTTGTCATTCCTGCGAAAGCAGGAATCCATTCTCTTGTCATTTCCGAATAAGTGCGCTCTTTGCATCTAAGGGCTTATTCACGTCGTGAAATCCAGTTTGATGCTTTTGAACCAGGCGTTTATTTCTTTCACGGACAGCGTTTCGAGTTTTTCTTTCTCAGGCGCGATGTGGTTGTTCCAGCCGGAGTTTATAATCCAGACGATTTGATTAGTCTCGTATATGTCCGTGAACTTGTCAATTTTCCTGCTCTTGAAATATTTCTGCGTCTGTATCAGGCGGAAATGATGCATGTCGTTAAGAAGTTTGTCGTACGTTTCGGGCTCGCCGTACCTGTTCGAGCAGGTCTTTAGTTTTTCCTTCGCCTTAATGTTCCGGGGATTTTCCCTGATTGCCTGTTTCCAGTATTCGAGCGCCTCCTCGCCGCAATTGTATTCCCAGTATAGTTCGCCGAGTTCCTTGAGGCAGTCCGAGCGCGCGTCCCTGTAACCTTTCGGCGTGAGTTGATATGACATCTTGAAGTATTTTTCCGCGTTCTCGAAATCGAATGCGTCCTTGTATGTCCGCGCGAGTTCGAAAAGGATTTCGCGGTCGTTCGGAAAAACTTCTTCGGCAAGTCTTAATGTGCTAAGCGATTCGTCTATCTGATGGATTTGCGAATGCGCGATTGCCTTCATAGTGTAGAATACGCGGTTCTTCGGGAAACGTTCAATCGCCTTTTCCGCTTCCTCAATCAATCTGATGAAATTGCCGCTCAACATAAGTTTGTCAAGTTCCTTGAGAAGTTTCATCTCGTTCTTCTGCGGACCCGGATACAAATCGAGAATATTGGAATTTTTTTTCGCCATTTGTCGATGCCGGTTGGTTTAATTACCCCGTTGAAACATAGGAAAATTTTTCGTTTGATGAAATCGAATAAGAAGTCTTTTTCAATTAGTAATTGCGGAGAGATTTTTTACTACGAGAGAGCGGTTCAAACAATTAACGATTAACAATTAACAATTAGCGTTTATCATTAGAGAAAGAACTTTTCACCATACCGACTTGCCGGGATTGATTCAAGATTCTAATTCCGAATCTTAATCCGAAATCTGAATTGTAATAAACTTTTTTATGATAATGAATTTGAGTATTTTGAATTCTTCTTAAATAGATTTCGTTTAAGTCGTTTTTTAAAGAATTTCACATAGATTTCCTTAAAAACCTGAAGATTTTAACACGGAGAGGATAATTTTATAATTTAATGCCGTTAGATTTTTCAAATTTAAATCCTGAGCAGAGGAAAGCGGTCGAGCAAATCGAAGGACCTTCGCTTATTATCGCGGGGGCGGGAAGCGGCAAGACCCGCGTTCTCACGAGCAAGGTCGCGCATCTTATCGAAAGCGGCGTTAATCCCGGCTCGATTCTCGCTCTGACGTTTACGAACAAGGCGGCGAGGGAAATGAAAGACCGCGTAATCGCGCTCACGGGAGGCAGGGCTGAAAACATCTGGATGGGAACGTTCCATTCCATGTTCGCGAGAATACTCAGGATGGAAGCGGAGTTGATTGGTTTCACGCGCTACTACACGATTTACGATACCGCCGATTCGGTCTCGGTTATTAAAAGCATAATGAGCGAGCAGAACGTTTCGACTGATAAGATTAATCCTAAGAGCGTTCAGGCGTTCATAAGCAACGTGAAAAACAGGTACGTGCTTCCCGCAGAGTTTGAAACTCTCGCGCAGACGTTCTTCGAAAAAATCGTCAGCAGCGTATATTCCGTGTATTTCGACAGACTAAGGAAAAACAACGCGATGGACTTCGACGATTTGCTGATTTATCCTCTCATACTTTTTGAAAAGTTCGAAGAGATTCTGAACAAGTACAGAAACAGGTTCAAGTTCGTGCTCGTGGACGAGTATCAGGACACGAACCGCGCGCAGTACGAAATCGTGAAGGCGCTCTCGCAGACTCATAAGAACATCACCGTAGTCGGGGACGACGCCCAGTCGATATACAAGTGGCGCGGAGCGGACATTCAGAATATATTCGATTTCAGGAACGATTTTCCGGAGCATAAACTATTCAGACTCGAGCAGAACTACCGTTCGACGAAAAAAATTCTCGACCTCGCCGGGCTGGTCATTCAAAAGAATCAACGGCAGATCGAGAAGAAACTCTGGACGGAAAACCACGACGGGGAATACGTGACGATGCTCGAATCGCTTACCGACAAGGAAGAGGCGTCGAAAATATCGAGGTATATTTCGAAGGAAATTCACGACAGAAGGATTAATTTCAAGGACGCCGCGATTCTGTACAGGACGAACGCGCAGTCGAGAACATTCGAGGAATTTTTCAGGCTTAACGGAATACCGTACATAATAGTCGGCGGCATTAGGTTTTACGAAAGAAAAGAGATAAAGGACATTCTCGCTCATCTGAGGATAATTGTGAATCCGTCCGACGAGGAATCGCTTCTCCGCGTGCTTCTTATGAAAGAAGGGCTCGGCAAGACGACAATTGAAAAAATCAGGACGCAGGCGGAGACCGAGAACAAGACGCTTTACGAAGTTATAAAGAATCCCGAGAACCTGACGCATATAAGCGGCAAGACGAGGAACAAGATTATCGAAGTGCTGAACTTCACAAACAAGTACAGATACCTGAAAGAGGAAATGGAACTCACGGAAATGGTGAGGGGCGTCATAGACGAGACGGGGCTTCCGGGACTTCTGCGCGTCGAGAACACGGCAGAATCCGAGGAAAGACTTAACAACATAACGGAACTCGTGTCCGCCGTGGCGCAATTCGCGGAATCGAGCGGGACTCCGACTCTCGAAGAATTCCTCACGCAGGTCTCGCTCGTCAGCGACATAGACGAGGTGGACGAAAAGAAAAACGCCGTGACGCTGATGACGATACACGCGGCGAAGGGGCTCGAGTTTCCCGTCGTGTTCATAGTCGGAGTCGAGGAAGGAATTTTTCCCGTGAGCAGTTCGCTTAATTCCCTCGACGAAATGGAAGAGGAAAGAAGGCTGTTCTACGTCGCTATCACGAGGGCGATGAGCAAGTTGTACATTTCATTCGCCGACCAGCGCTTCCGCTTCGGCACAAGGTCGTATCAGGTCAAGTCGCGGTTCCTGAAAGAGGCGGAAGACGAGTACAACAAACTTAATCTCGTTGAATACGAGAGAGTGAAGCAGTCAAAGGGCAGGCACGGGTTCACGAAAAAAACTTCAGGCGCCGCTCAGAGAATAAAAATAGATTTCGCCTCATCGCGCGACGACGGTTTTGAGGATGAAGGCGAGTTTTCGGACATAATCAAGGGCAAGGGCGTTTATCACGAAACTTTTGGAAGCGGTGTCGTGTTAGGCGTACAGGGCAGGGGCAGGGATAAAAAAGCCGATATACTGTTCGAAGACTGCGGCCTGAAAAAAATAATTTTAAAATACGCTAAGTTAAGAGTAAATTTAGAATAGGAGATTTTTTGGAATTCATAAATGAGTTGTTCAAGAGCATTACCGATCCGAGTTTTCTTCCGACGTTCATAAAGAACATAGGATACATCGGATTAATCGCGATAGTGTTCGCCGAAACGGGGCTTCTCGCGGGATTTTTTCTTCCGGGAGATTCGCTCCTCATATCCGCGGGCCTGCTCGCGGCGACACCGATAACAAACGATTCGCCCGAAACGTATATGAGCATCGTTCTTCTGAACGCCTGCCTCATACCCGCGGCGATTATAGGCGACCAGGTGGGTTATTTCATCGGTCATAAATCGGGACCTATGCTGTTCAAGAAAGAACAGTCGCTGTTTTTCAGGAAAGATTATCTTATCAAGACGCACGATTTTTACGAGAAGCACGGAGGCAAGACGCTCATTCTCGCGAAGTTCATTCCGATAATCAGGACTTTCGCACCAACCGTCGCCGGAGTAGCGCAGATGAAATACCTGAACTTTCTGAAGTACAACGTGTTCGGAGGCTTGTTCTGGGTGCTCAGCATGACGCTCACGGGTTATCTGCTCGGGAACGTGATTCCCGACATTCACAAGCACATAGAAAAGGTGATTGTAATAGTCGTGTTTCTTTCGATAAGCCCCGCAATTTACAAGTTCATTCATTCGAAACTGAAAGCGAGGAAGAAGAGACAGGAACAGGCTTAACTTTTAGAGAGCAAGTATATAACTAAAAGCAGGAAGGCGGATGCCGCCGCGATTATAAGATAATTCAGGAGCGTCTGCCTTAGTTTTTTTGTAAGCCTGTAAACGGAAATTTTTCCGTCCCACTTGCAGTTCGCGCAGTGGTAGTTTTTTCTGAATGTGAGTTTCTGTATCAGGCGGTCCGCCCGTCCCGATGATTTCCTCCTGACGAGAGAGCCGGGTGACTTGCAGTCAGGGCATTCGGTAACAGCCGCGTCGCGCGGTATAAACAATTTCAGGTTCAAGTCTATTTTTTTCATTCGCGTGTAGATTCCGTTATCCTTATAAATTGTAAAGTATTTAAATAAAACATTCAATTGAAAACATTGTCGTCGGAATTCGCGCTTTTTGTATTGACACGGCGCGGCTCGTACCGCGTTTCGGGACAACGTCAGGAATAAGTCTGTTTCAAATGGCGAAAAAAAGCATTAAATTACGCACATAAAATTTAGAGAGTTGCTCGAGTGGTTGAAGAGGCACGCCTGGAGAGCGTGTAAATGGGAAACCGTTTCGCGGGTTCGAATCCCGCACTCTCTGCAAGGTTAGGCGCGGGGCGCCTGACCTTTTTTTATTTCCGTCCGGGATTTCACGTGTACCGCGAATACGCATATCAGTTCTTCATCGGTACAGCCGAAGACCAGAGATACGTGAACAGGATTCTGCAGGCGTGAACCATTTCCTTGTGCTCGATTGAAATAATCGTCAGTTCATTCACGCTGCTCAGAGTGTCCTGCAGCGGAAATATTACGAGTCTTTCGTCTATAACCACCATTTTTATCGGTATAGTCTCGATTGTTTTCAACTGCGAGCCGAGTTTGGCGAGAGACTTGAACTGCGTTATAAGCGCGCCTGCTTCATCGAGTTCGTGCGACTCGTAAATCTTGCGGCATTTCACGCCGCGCTTCAGCATATTTCTTTCCTCTTTCAACTGCTCGTTCGCGCGCGAGTTGGTATCGCACACGTACGGACCTTTTATGAGAAACAGCACTTCGGATTTCGCTTCCCTGAAGGCTTCGAGAATTTTCTTCTGCGCCTGCTCCTTGTCCTTCACGACCTCTACGAATTCAAGAGGGTTTATGAACGTCTTGTTCTTCTCGAAAACGGGATTGAAAAGTTTCGTGAGGTTGTCCGCGAGTTCGTTTTTCTTCTCGAGTTCGGAATGGTAATTGGACTTGTATTCCTCGAGCATCTTATGGAGCGCCTTCTTCGGCTCGACCGCCTCGTAATACTTTACCTTGCCGATCCTCCTTTCGACGCACAGACCCTTGTCAATCATCTTGAAGAGCACTTCGTATATTTTCGTGCGCGGTATTCCCGCGATTTTCTGAAGTTCGGAACTGGTGAATGATTTCTTTGAAAGCAGCGTTATGTAAACTTTCGATTCTCTTTCCGTGAGCCCGAGTTCCTGAAATTTCTTTATCTGGTTCCTGTATTCGTTCAGCATGACAATAATTTTACTTCGTAACACCCTTAAAGGGTAACAATAATTTAATCCAATCGATTTGTTATATCAAGATAAAACAGGGGTAATCCTGCCTGTATTTCCTCAGAAGCCTCCGTTACGGCAATTAGCATGTATTTTTTAGAAGGATTGTTTTAGTTTTCCGAAAACACAAAGCGCAATATGAAAATTCTGGTTCCCGTGGATTTAAGCGGCAACTTCGAGCCGCAGGTAATGTACGCCTCAGAAACGGCAAGAACGGCGGGCGCGGACGTGTATCTCCTTTACGCCGCTCAGATGCCTGACTTCTACGTTACTGAACTCGAGGATTACGGCAGGTATAATTCGGGACTGAAGGCGGCAATCAAAAAGATACACGGAAATTCGCTGTCGAGGCTGCAGCAGATAAAGGGCATGTTCTTCGACGCGGGTTCAAAGGTCATTTGCAAGGCGGTTCTCTCGAGAAACGCTTACGATGAAATACTAAGTTATGCGGAAACGCTCGAACCGGATTTGATTATTCTGGGAAAAGGCGAAAGCGGCGGCAGGATAAGAATCGGAGCGAATACCGAAAGGGTGCTCAGGCTCACGGAAATTCCCGTGCTTGTTGTAAAAAAGCCGTCGGGCGCGAAAATCAGAAAAATCGTTTTCGCGTCGGACTTCAGGAAGAATGCCGACAAGGTGTTCGGAAAAATTATGAAAAACATACGCGGGGAAAGAGTATCGGTCAGGCTACTTTACGTGAACACGAAATCCGCGTTCGAGGAGTACGAGGAAATAAAGGAAAGGATTGAAAAGTTCAAAAAGAATTTTTCATTAGATTTCAGCGTTGTCATACGGGCGGGTAAGAACATTGAAGCGTCGGTTGTCAGGTACGCGAACAGCATCGGAGCGGACATTATCGTTATGGGAATAAGAAGAAAAAAAGGCGTCGCGCTTTATTTTACGGACAGGATAATAGAAGGCGTTATAAATCTGTCGGACATACCCGTGCTTGCTGTCAGCGTTTAATTATTGAAACGGACTTCCCGGTTTGGTTATTGAATTGTTCTAAAGGTAAATAATTGCTACTTTTAAACATCTATCTCGTTCTTTAAAAATTTAAACGGAGGTACTTTTATGCCCACATGGGATACCGGTAATACCGGTTTCATGCTGCTTGCAACGAGTCTTGTAATGCTTATGACTCCGGGTCTCGCATTTTTCTACGGCGGTCTCGTCGGAAGGAAGAACGTTCTCGCCATCATGATACAGAGTTTTGTATCGATGGGTTGGACAACAGTATTATGGTATTTATTCGGTTTTTCGATG
>CAZOQR010000144.1:0-7252 GCA_964581915.1 uncultured Ignavibacteriaceae bacterium
TGTTGTCTTTGGGAGGGCGGGATTCCTCGTTCGCGAAGTCCGCGTCACCCACGACTATTATCTTCGACGGCTTCTGTGAAGCGTTTATTGTTTCACCCGTAATCGGAGTGGTCTGCGGATTCGTGTCCTGCGGTACGGGTTTACCCGCAAAATAACTGTTGTAATTCCCTTCATAAAGGGCTCCGACTATGAATCCTTTCGAATTGAACATCGAATCGGCCTGCGATTTCTTCATATTTTGAAATTGCTCGAGATTCAGCAAGAAAAATCCCTCCGCCTTGCCCGATTTATCGGAAGTGGTCAGCATCGGAGTTACCTTCAGATTCTTCGAAGCCGCAGCGCTTAGATCAAGCGAACTTACGAACGAAAGCACGACCGACTTTATATTCTTGAACGCCGCAACATCCTGATTGACGTTCGTCACGTTCGGGAAATACGGATAATTGACCGACATGGGTATGCCAATCTGCGACTGAACCTGAACGGATGCGCACTGCAAGTCCCTTATGAGATTGTTCTCAATTACGAATCCGTAACTCGCCATAAGGTCAAAAAGATTCGTCTTCACCGGATCGCCGATAACCATCTGCTGCTGAAAATTCGGGACAACCTTGTTCATTAAAAATGCCGCGTTTCCGCCCTTCATTATATACTGGTCGATTACGTACAACTGCCATTCGGGAAGATCACTCTTAGTTCCCATTACTATAAGTCCCGACACGTCTTCCGGAATTATCCTGTTCTTGTTAAGATCAACGTTTATCAGGTCGTATTGAACCGACAGAACGTTGTTAATCGTCTGGAACTTCGTATAATCGTATTCACTGTGTCCCTGCAGGAATCCGATTTTTTTCTTCTTCTCGGTCGTAATTTTTTTGATAGTGCTCGTTAAATCGTATTCAAGGTTGTTTACTGTCTGAACAACCGGAAGAACTTCCTGCTTTCCTTCGTACAAGAGCACCATCCCGAGATACGCTTTCTTAACCTCAAGTTTGTCGTTGTCTATAACCTGAACCTGAACGGGCTGTATTCCGTATCTCTGCGCTTCCTTTTGCAACTCATCGTTTTCGTCTTCGCCAATCGGGTTATAAAACTCGTAGTTCAGATTGCCCTTCGAGTAAGAACGGTAATCGCTGAGCATGTCCTGAACCTGCCTTCTTAGTGTGTTGTACGGGGCCGGAAGATTGTCGCTGAAGAATGCTTTTATTATGAGTTTGTCCCCGAGATTTCCCACGATGTCCTTGCTTATCGGTGAAAGCGTGTAGGATTTGTTTTTCGTAAGGTCGATTCGCGTGAATACCCTGCTTGATATCACGTTCACCGCTATAATTATACCGATTATTACGGCTAATCTGATTAAAGTATCCTTTTTAATATCTTTTTTGTTCATCTCAAAATTGTTTTTAGTTTACCACTTCCTGCTTTCCAGAGAAGTTTTAGTTAATAGGAGCAGAATGCTCATACCGCTAAAGTAATAAATAAGGTCCTTCGTGTCTATCACGCCTCTCGCTATGCTGCTGAAATGATAATCCGAACTGATGTACTCGAGCATCGAGACAAGAGGAGCAGGCACGTACACGAGAATTTTGTTCAGCATGAACAGGATGAAAATCACCAGGAAACTTACTATAAACGCGACCACCTGATTTTCCGTGAGCGACGAGGCGAACAGACCCACGCTTACGTATATGCCTGACATCAGAACAAGACCGATGTACGCGCTGATTATCGAGCCGAAATCCACGGGTCCGAGCGTCTTCAGGCTTATTACATACACTATCGTCGGCACGAGCGTCAAAGCCGCCAGGGTCAGCGTGGAAAGAAATTTTCCGATTACAATCTCGAAATCCGATATCGGCTTCGTAAGAAGAAGTTCAATCGTTCCGGATTTCTTTTCCTCGGAAAATGTCCTCATCGATATCGCGGGAATGTAGAACAGAAGTATGAAAGGCACTATATCGAAAACGCTCCTCATCGTAATCACGCCCGCTACAAATAGGTTGCTCGTGAAGAACCAGCCCGTAATAATCAAAAACACGACTATAATTATGTACGCGACCGGTGAAGTAAAGTACGATTTGAGTTCTCTTTTGAATATTGTTAAACTGTTTTTCATATTTTTATCAGGTCGTTAATTTTCTGAATATATCTTCAAGCGATGTTTCATCCTGATGCAGTTCGAGAAGAACCATATCGAGTGAAACAATTTTTCTGAATATTTCTTCTCTTACGTCGATTCCCTTGGTCGCCGTCAGGTCAACCGTCCAGGAATTTTCGTCGTCCGAAATAATTTTAACTTTTTCTACGTTCTTAATCGTTTCGAGGGCGGATACGAGTTTATCCCTGCCGTACTTCGGGTCCTTCTTTATTATAAGGTGTATGTTCAACTGACCCTGAAAACTCTTCTGCAGAGAATCCGTCGTCCCGTCGGCTACGATTTCACCGTTGTTTATTATGATAACCCTGTCGCATGTCGCCTGCACCTCCTGCAGAATATGCGTGGACAGCATTAACGTCTTGTGCTTGCCCAGATCACGTATTAGTTTTCTGATTTCGATAATCTGATTCGGGTCAAGGCCGGATGTCGGCTCGTCAAGCAGTATAACGTCGGGATTGTGTATCATCGCCTGAGCCAAGCCCACTCTCTGCTTGTATCCTTTCGACAATTCGCTTATGTCCTTGTGCTTTACTTCCTCAAGCCCGCAAACCTTTATCATTTTTTTCACGGCATCGGGAATGTTTTCTTTCGGCACCGACTGAAGTTCCGCGGTGTATTTAAGATAATCAACCACGTTCATTTCCTGATAAAGAGGATTCTGTTCGGGAAGATATCCGATTTTGCGTCTGACATCGATTGGATTCTCCTGCGCGTCGATGTCATTAACTAAAATACTCCCGTTGTTAGGAGTAAGATAAGTGGTAATCATTTTCATCGTTGTAGATTTCCCGGCTCCGTTCGGACCGAGAAATCCCACTATCTCGCCGGTTTTGACCTCGAACGATATATCTTTCACGGCCTGCTGTGTGCCGTAAAATTTACTGAGATTTTCGACTTTTATTGACATATTTTTTAAAAATTAAGCATTAAAAATAAAATTTCTTTTGATATTTTTCAAACCAAAACTATTTCAGTTTGACCGAATAGTTTTGTTCATAGTACTTCAGGTAATCGCCTTTCATTATACGCCTCCACCAGTTTTCATTCTCAACGTACCATTTCACGGTTTTTTCAATTCCGCCGTCGAACTGATGCGCGGGTTTCCAACCGAGTTCGTTCATTATCTTGGACGAATCAATCGCGTACCGTCTGTCGTGTCCGGGTCTGTCTTTCACGTAATTTATTTGCCCCTCGGTTTTTCCGAGGAGTTTGAGTATAATTTTAACTATGTCTATGTTGAACCATTCGTTGTTGCCGCCGATATTGTAAACATCGCCCGCCTTGCCCTTATGAAGTACTTCGCAAATTGCCGAGCAGTGGTCTTCAACGTAAAGCCAGTCCCTGACGTTCTTTCCGTCGCCGTACACGGGCAGTTTTTCGCCGTCAATCGCTTTTGCAATCATCAACGGTATTAACTTCTCGGGAAACTGGTAAGGACCGTAGTTATTCGAACATCTTGTCGTTAGAACGGGCATTTTGAATGTATGGAAATACGCGTTGACGAGAAGGTCAGCCGATGCCTTCGAAGCCGAATAAGGACTGTTAGTAGTTATCGGGTTATTCTCCGTAAACTTAAGGTCGGGTCTGTTTTCCGGCAGAGAGCCGTAAACTTCGTCAGTAGATACCTGAAGGTACTTTTCAATCCCGTGTTTTCTCGCCGCTTCGAGAAGCGTCTGCGTTCCTATTACGTTAGTTACGATGAACTCTTTCGGTCCGAGTATGCTCCTGTCAACGTGCGACTCGGCCGCGAAATTCACTATGGTGTCAATACTGAAATCATTCAGCGTTTTCTCCACTATCCCGGCATCGCAGATATCTCCCTTTACAAATATGTAATTCCCGTGTTTCTCAATGTCAGTGAGGTTTTCGAGATTACCCGCGTAAGTCAGTTTATCGTAATTTATTATGCGGTAATCGTAATTCGCAAGCATGTACTTTACAAAATTACTGCCGATGAATCCCGCTCCGCCGGTTACTAAAATATTCTTCATGTTAAAAAATTAATCTACAAATAAGCCGATGTACAAACCCAGATTCACCATGAATCCGTCCGCTTTTATTCCGGACGGGAAGTTATTGACTTCAATAATGTCTTCCATTTTCCATTTTGAGTTCACGGTAAACAGATATCCCGCGTTGAGTTTGAAATAAAGGAACTTCGCCGCCTGAAAGCCGAGACCAGCCTGAGGCACGAATGAAAACGATGTTGATTTAAGAGACACGATATTACCGTTTACCGCAGTGTCGCCCGTAAAATTATTAATGTTCCATTCCTTGAGAACGTTCGAAAAGTTAACCAGTTTAAGGTTTGACGAACCGATACCCGCCATCCCTCCGATTGTCCAGTCGAAACTCTTTCCGATTTTTCTGGAATATTCCACGGATACAAAGCCGCCTGAATAGGAGAACTCGGCAATTCTGGAGGTGTTCGTGAACTCCGTCGTCTTCGACGAACTGTATCCGTATCCGTAACCGCCGAGCCTCAGGCCCTTCACGACGGGCACGTCAATAAATCCGCCGCCGCCTGTCGCGAATACTCCCTCGCTCCCGAATCCTTCCATGCCCGCCTTGCTCAGTTCCGCGTTAAGGTCGGTGAACGAAGGAATGTTCCAGCCGAAAACGGGTCCAGCCGCTATAGAAAACTTGTTGAATAACTGCGCCTGCGAATTCGAATACAGCAGGACGATTATCAGGACAAATAATAATTTTTTCATAATTTTAGTATATCCTGTAAATTAAATATTTCGCCCGTTTATAAAAAGTTATAAATAAATAGCACTTTTTGTTAGAACATCGCGTTGATTCCTACTGACGGAAGTATTCCGATTCCCTCATTCTGCTTTATTTCCCTCCTGTACTTATTCCAACTGTATTTAGTCACGGATTTCCTCTTCGTCAGATTTTGAATATCTATATAAGTTACAAGGGTCCATTTGCTGAAACTCCATTTTTTATCGAGCCTTACGTCAATCGAATAATAATCGGGAAGTCTCGCGGAATTGTATTCTGATACGAGTTGCGTGCCGTCGTTCGGATTAATCGGAGTATAAGGCCTGCCGCCTGCAAACCTTAACTTTCCCGAAAACTGCCAGCCGTCACCGAACAGATACCCGCCGTATGCCGTGAACAGCAACCCGTTATCGAAATCACTGTTTCTTTCTGTTCCGTCGAGGGATTTATACCTGGCGGTAAAGACAGACAAATTTACGTTGAAATAATAATTATTCGATAGCGCCTTCTGTATGAAAATTTCAATTCCCTTCGAGTATCCGGTTCCCGCGGAAATCAGCGGCTCCAGTCCGAAGTTGTTTTCCGTTTCATAATCTCCGCCGCTGTTCGAGAGAATGAAATAGGGCCTGGCGGTGCTAACAGGATACCTGTCATAATTCTTGTAATAAAACTCGACGGTTGCTTTCATATCAGACAGTATATTGTATTCAAGCCCTGCTACGTAATGGTCCGCCCTGATATTTTCGAGACTCCTGTTTTCCCTGTTTGATATGAGCCATATGTATGAAGGCGACTGGTAGAAAATTCCGTAACTCACATTCAAGTACAAATCGTGAAGCAGGTTCAACGAACCGGATAACCTCGGAGAAACGTAATTCTTCCTGTCAATAAAGTCGAAATAGTCATAACGCAGTCCCGCGTTTATTTTCAGCGCTGACCCTACGCTCTGAGTCCATTGAACGAAAGCGGCGCCTTTAAAAGTATTAGTGTTATCGTTTATGTTCACTGCCTCAAGGACATACCTGCTCCCCGTCTCGGGATTAATGTAATTCAGCGTATCCGTATTTTTAAGTATCACGTTGTCTAAATTTATTAACTTTGCCTCAATCCCTGCGCTGAATTGGCTGCTCTTGAAAGGCTGTAGAAAATATTCCGCCTTAAGTGATGTCGCGCCTTCTTTCGACTTGTTCGTGAAGAAAACCGTCTGCCCCGTATCGCGTCCCGTGTAGTTATAACTCGTGTAATTTCTCGTAAGGTTTATTAGTGAATATGATTTCGGCGACAGCAGGGATTTCAATTCTATTCCCGTCACGTAACCTTTCTGGTCATTGTCAAGGATTACAGCGTTATCCTGTTTCTTTTCATCATCATCATTATTGAACCTGACGTTGTCAAGGTTGCCGATTAGATTCACCGTCAGGAAATTATTCTTGTCGAGGTCATACACCCCTTTTGCCTGAAACGAATAATATTCGGGCACGAATCCGAAACCGGCTGCGTTGAATATCAAATCGAGGTAACTTCTCCTTGCCGAAACAAGCCACGAGCCTTTCTTCTGCTGTCCTATGGGACCCTCGAATATCGCTCCGAATCCTGTAGCGCTCAGATTGATGTCGCCCATGAATTTGATACGGCTTCCTTCCCTTTGTTTTATTTCGAGAACCGATGAAAGTTTGTCGCCGTATCTTGCCGAAAATCCTCCCGTTATGAAACTCACGTCCCGTATGAAACTAAGTTCGATTATGCTTATGGGACCGCCCGTAGCGCCCTGCGAGCCGAAATGATTTATGTTCGGTATCGGCGAGTTGTCCACGATGAAGAGGTTTTCCGAGGGCGAACCTCCTCTAACGATCAAATCGTTTCTTCCGTCGTTCACGAACGAAACGCCCGGCAGAGATTGCACTACCCTGCCGACGTCTTCAAATCCTCCCGGAGCGCTTCTTATTTCTTCGAATGTCAGGCTTTTAAACGATGAAGAAATGTCTCCAGGTTTCGTAAACCTCTCGTCTTCTACTACTATCTCGTCGGTCTCGATAATATTCAGTTCTGCCGTACCTTCCGCGATAACGCCCGAATTAACGACTATGTTGTCCTTCACGAGCATCTGATAACCTATTGACGAGTACCTGAGAGAATATGTGCCCTGTGGTACAGTCTCAAAATAAAAGAAACCGTTTTCGTCCGTTCCCTTTTTCAAATTCATGCCTATTATCTCAACAACTACATCTGAAACGGGCTGCTGAGAAACCCTGTCAAGGACTTTACCGGAAATACCTCCGTTTTTATCCTGAGCGAAGCCGTTTACAACGCTAAATACTGTAAATATAATTATAAATAAATACTTTTTCATTGTGCCTACATATA
>CAZOQR010000145.1:0-7147 GCA_964581915.1 uncultured Ignavibacteriaceae bacterium
CGTAAACGTCTATCCTGTGTAAATCAGGTATATCCTTTAAAATTATATTCATTTTTTATTCCATTTTCAATTTAATAGCCGCCCCAATTATCCCGCCTGTGATTATATTATTATCCATAAATATACTATTTACCACAATACGGGAAAAAATCTTATCTAAAACCTAATCTTATCTCTGTGATTCTCCGTGCTTCTCAGTGTATCTCAGTGTAACTATGTGTCAATTTATTTGATGTGGCTGCAAAATTTTTCGATGAGTGCTTCCACTTTATTAGTATCCAGATTCTCGTAATACTCCCTGTTGTTCACCTGCATCATCGGCGCCGTAGCGCAGGACCCGAGGCATTCAACCTCTTCAATCGTGAACATTCCGTCGGCTGTCGTTTCATTGTTCTTTATGCCGAGTTTCTCCGAAACGAAATTATAAAGTTCGTACCCTCCTCTCAGCATGCAGGAAACGTTCGTGCATATCTGCAGGTGATATTTCCCTCTCGGCTGTTTGTTGAACATCGTATAGAACGATACCACGCCGAGTATATGCTCGTAAGGAACTCCGAGCAAATCTCCCGCGTATTTCATCGAGTCGGGCGAAATCCACCCCTCCTTTTCCTGAACCATCCAGAGCACGGGAAGCAGCGCCGCGCGCGCGTCGGGATAATGAGACTTTATCTCTTCAATTCTTTTTATTTCTTCTTCGTTGAATAACTGCATTCGGATTATTAATGTATTTTCAAATTATTTGTCCGCTTCGCCCATCACCGGATCTATACCGCCGATAATGACGACTGAATCGGAGATAAGACTGTCTTTAAGCATGACTGGTATTGCCTGAAGATTGCAGAATGACGGCGAGTGTATTTTGGTCCTGAACGGCTTGCCGCTGCCGTCGCTTATTATATAAAACCCGAGTTCGCCTTTCGAGGATTCAACCGCTCCGTACGACTCTCCGACAGGCGGATTCTGTCCGAAATTAATCAGCATGAAATCGTGTATCAACTCTTCCATTTTCGTGTATATCTTTTCCTTGCCCGGAAGGGATTTTTTCGGCGACAGCGCGTTCACGGGTCCCTTCGGCATTTTCTCGATGCACTGCCTTACAATTTTTGCCGATTGGTACATTTCCTCGAACCTGACCCAGAACCTTGCGAGACTGTCGCTCTCGGTTGTCGTAGGCACGTCGAAATCCATTTTGTCATACGCGAGATACGGACTGTCTTTTCTCAAATCGCAATCTACTCCCGCGGCGCGAAGAATCGGTCCCGTAATTCCGTAATTTATTACGTCCTCTTTCGACATGTATCCGATTCCCTCAAGCCTGTCCACGAACACCCGGTTCCTCTCGATTATGTCCCGCATTTCTTTCAGGTAACCCGGAAACTCGTCTGTAAATTTAAGTATTGCCGCGATTGCCTCATCTGTTATATCCTGCGCAACCCCTCCGATCCTCGAATACGAAGTCGTGAACCTGACGCCGATATACATATCGTAAATGTCGAGTATCTTTTCCCTCTCCCGCATCGCCCATAAGAAAGGCGTAAGACCTCCCGTATCCATTACAGTCGTACCGTACGCGATTAAATGCGATTGTATTCTGCCGAGTTCAGCCGATAGAGTTCTGAGATACTTCGACCTTTCGGGTATTTCGAGATTCAGAAGTTTTTCTACAGCAAGCGTGTATGCGATGTTATTCGCTACGGGCTGAAGATAATCGAGCCTGTCTGTATGTGGTATGAACTCGTGATATGACATGTTCTCCGCGAGTTTCTCATAACCCCTGTGAAGATACCCGAGGTCGGGAACCGCCTTTTTAATCGTCTCACCGTCGAGGCTCAGCAGCAGCCTTAATACTCCGTGCGTGGCGGGATGCTGAGGTCCCATGTTCAGCACCATTTCATTCTCAAGCGCGTCATCAAACTCAACGCTTAAATCCTGCGATTCAAGCGCTTCCAGAATTTTTGATTTCGGAATACTCGGGTCGTTATTCTTTAGTTTTTCGTATACTGTGTGAGGCATGATTCTATTTTTTCGGCAAATTTATTGAACCCGGAATTCCCATCAGCGGAAAATCCTTCCTTAAAGGATAGTACTCAAATTCTTCGGGCATGTATATTCTTCTTAAGTCGGGATGCCCGGTAAAGACTATTCCAAACATGTCGTAGGCTTCCCTTTCATACCAGTTGACCGATTTCCACAGGCCCGTCAACGTGGGGGTTTCCGGTTTCCTGTTGTCTGCTATGATGACTTTTACGAAAATTCTGTCCCTGTATTTAAGTGAATACAAACTGTAAATCACTTCGAATCTGTTCTTCTTCGCAAACCTGTCCGCGCCTATAACGTCCCTGCATTGCTCGAACGAGATTTCTACGCTATTCTTCAGGATTTCACATATTTTCAAAATGTTTTCAGGAGACGCAATAATTCCCGGAGTCCCGTTGACGTCATAATAGTCCGCGCCGGTACCGCTTAGTTCATTTTTAATTAAATTTAATCTCTCTTCGTTCATAACTTAATTTCGTAAAAAATAGGTTATAAGGCGTATAATTGAAATAACAAAATAAGGAAACTGAAAATTCAAAGAGTGAAGTTAAATTTTACTTTAAATCTGTTCCTGATTACAGTCGGGTCTCAATGCGATTTTTCCTGACCCGGCATTTTAATGTCACTTGTTCTTAAAAATAATGGATTTTATTGACGCTGAATTTGTTATCCTGATAAAGAAGGAAAATGAAAAACACGATAGCAGCAATAATACTTGCGCTGATTTCTATATCAGCCTGCGCTCAGAATCCGAACGTGCAGTTAAATGACGCGTTTCCGGGTCTGACTTTCAACAAACCGCTTCATTTCACTCACGCGGGTGACGGAACGAACAGGAATTTCGTCGTACAGCAGGACGGAAAAATCATCGTCTTTGCAAACGACTCTAATGCGACTACATCGAAAATCTTCCTTAATATTTCAAACAAAATTTCATCGTCCTCGGGCGAAGAGGGTCTGCTCGGTCTGGCTTTTCATCCGAATTATCAGTCGAACGGTTATTTTTACGTGAATTATACCGCTCCTTCGCCGCTGCGTACGGTCATAGCAAGATATAAGGTAAAAACGTCCGACCCTGATAAGGCGGACTCCCTCAGCGAATATAAAATTCTTGAGATCAATCAGCCGTATTCAAACCATAACGGCGGAACTGTGATGTTTGGTCTCGACGGTTTCCTCTACATAGGTATGGGTGACGGCGGCAGCGGAGGCGACCCGCAGAACAATGCTCAGAATCTTCAGGTACTGCTCGGGAAAATGCTTCGCATAAATATAAATGATACGACTTCAACAAAACGATATGTCATACCGAATACAAATCCGTTTTACAACAATCCATCGGCAGGACGCGAAGAAATTTACGCCTGGGGTCTGAGAAATCCCTGGAAATTTACACAGGATGCCGTGACCGGATTGATTTACGTCGGTGACGTAGGGCAAAACGCCTGGGAGGAAATCGATATACTGCAAAACGGCAAGAATTACGGGTGGCGAGTTATGGAAGGATTCGCCTGCTATAATCCTTCTTCCGGATGCGATACGTCCGGAAAAACACTGCCGATAAAGGTTTACAGCCACGCAAGCGGCAATTGCTCCGTAACGGGCGGCGCCGTTTACAGGGGCTCGCGCAGACCGGAACTCAACGGCGCTTATATATACGGTGATTATTGTTCTGGTATGGTCTGGATGCTTCGATATAACAGCGGGACGGTTACCTCCGACTCGCTTCTCCTGCAGAAGAACATTTTAATCAGCGGTATAGGAACGGATAAGAACAATGAAATGTATTTCATTCACACTTCCGCAACGGGTAAAATCTACAGGTTCAACAAGAGCCCTCTCGCGGGAATTTCCAATAATCAGAATTCATCGCCGGACGGATTTTATTTAAGCCAGAATTATCCGAATCCGTTTAATCCCGCGACTAAAATAAATTTTTCCGTTCCGAAACGGGTTTTCGTCTCGCTCAACATTTATAATTCTTCAGGTAAACTCGTAAGAACACTGGTTAATACTTTTCTTCAGAATGGAGAATATGAATTTATATGGAACGGAACCGACGATTTCAATTCTCAACTGTCGAGCGGCGTGTATTTCTGCAAAATGTCCGCGGAAGAATACCTGGAAACAAGGAAAATGGTTCTGATGAAATAATCAGGCCGGGAAAATTCTCATTCCGAAGTATATTATCGTGAGAGCGATAAGTATAATCACGGTCGACCAGCCTATGACGTTGTTGAACAGTCTGTTCGTGTGGTCGCCCATAACTTTTTTCTTGTTCACTATCAGCATTATTGATACAAGAACGATAGGAAGGAACATTCCGTTAAGAATCTGTGAGATTAGTGTGATTTTTATAAGGGGCGCGTCCGGTATCAGAATTATAGCCATTGAAATTACAAGCATTCCCGTATAGAGTATAAAAAATTCCGGCGCCTCTTTCCATTTCTTGTCTATGCCCGCTTCGAACCCGAACGCTTCGCAAATGTAGAACGACGCGGCGAGAGGAAGTATCGTGGCGGAAAAAATTGACGCTATGAAAAGTCCGAATGCGAATACAACAGCGGCAAGATTCCCCGCAAGTGGCATCAGAGCAAGCGCGGCGTCCTTTGCTTCGTTTATTACAACACCCTGCGGATGCAGCGTCGACGCGCAGGCGACAATTATGAAGAACGCGACCACTACGGTTGCAAGGCAGCCGATAATTATGTCGAGAAGTATGTACCTGTAATTCTCTTTCTTCAATCCTTTTTCTATAACCGATGACTGCATGTAGAAAAGCATCCACGGCGCGATTGTCGTACCGATTACTCCGATTACAATTCCGATGTAACCCGAATCCACGTTCGCTTTCGGGTGTATTATCGAACTTCCGATTTCGCTCCAGTTGGGATTTCCCATCAGTGCGGATATGATATACATGAAAAGCGCGAGACTGAATATTATAAAAACCCTTTCGGCGATTTTATAATTGCCCTTAACGACGAGAAACCAGACCGCAATACCAGCCAGCGGTACCGATATGTATTTGCTGATTCCCAGCACTTCCATGCTTCCCGCGACACCCGCGAATTCCGTAGTCGAATTGCCTATGTCTGCAATCAGAAGTCCGAGGAATATAAAGAAGGTTGTTTTTAATCCGGAGTTTTCACGTATCAGGTCGGCGAGTCCCTTGCCTGTTACCACTCCCATTCTCGCGTTCATTTCCTGAATCACTATCAGGACAATAAAGGCGGGAATCAGCGTCCAGATTAGATTGTAGCCGTAAAGCGCTCCGGCGACGGAATAAGTCGTTATTCCTCCGGCGTCGTTGTCCACGCTTCCGGTTATAAGCCCTGGACCAAGTATCGCGAAAAATATTGCGATGTTTCTGAACAGCGCCCTTCTTCTGCTTCTGAATATCCTCCCGAACATCATCACTCCGTCTTCCTTTTATCGAGAAGGTCTTCGACGATGTCGTCGATTACCACGACGCCTTCCATTTTCTTCTCGTTGTTTATAACGGGTATGGCGAGCAGATTGTATTTCGCGATTATTTCCGCGAGAGAATCGAGTTCATCGTTGTCATAAACGTAAGCGACAGTTCTTCTCATTATGTCGTTCAATATCATGTTAGGGTCGGCGATTACAAGGTCGCGAAGTGACACTGTCCCTTTGAGCCTGTTATCGTTGTCGACAACGTACAGATAGTAAATCGTATCCGATTCCGGCTTTTCCGTGCGGAGAAATTCAAGCGTATCCTCCACGGTTATGTTTTCCTTGAATGAAAGGAACTCCGTCATCATCAGGCTTCCGACGGTATCATCTTTATACTGAAGGATTTCCCTGATGTCGTCCGATGATTCTTTTTCTATTTCATTCAGGAGTTGTTCAGCCTTGTCATCTTCGAGTTCGTCGATAAGGTCGGCTGCTTCGTCGGCCGGCATCTTTTCTATTACGTCGGCGGCTTTTTCGATTGAAAGGCTTTCAATCATTTCCACCTGCGCTTCGGGTTCGAGTTCTTCAAGAACATCGGCTGCTTTTTCCTCGTCGAGGGATTCGAACAGCGCCTTGCCGGATTTCTTGTCGAGGTCTTCGATAACGTCTGCAAGATCCGACGGGTGAAGCGTGTGAAGTTTAGTGTACGGTTTCGAGAGCGTTATGCCGAAAGTGGAATAATCAACCGCTTCGACGTCGTCGAACAGTATGTACCTGCCCGGAACTTTCAGTTTTAATGGAGAAAGCAACGAGGATACCGGCCTCTCTACACCGAGACGCCTGAAAATACCGTCCATCCCGACGTCAACCGCTACGGCGTAAGAACCCGAAGCAATCTTAACAAGCCGCACATCGTTCACGCGGACGAGTTTGCGCCCGTTTATGTCAAGTATCTGCTTGTCAAGTATGTTTTCGGCAAGATACAGTATGTTCGTGCCTTCGGGGATTACGTAATCGACAGGCTCATCGCAGTAAACGACGCAGTCGAACTGTATGCGCCGTATGTCGAAATTGCCGAAATCGAGAATCCTGTCCTGTCCTTTAATTCTCGCTTTGACCGCAACAACGCGCGGTTTCTCTTTCGAAAACGTCACGAGAACATCCTTCACCCTGCCGACAGGCTCGCCTGAATTGTCAAAAAATTTCCTGCCGAGGATGTTGCTCAGATAGTATGTGACCAGAAAACTCATACTACGCAAATTAAAGGTTTTGAAAAATGTTTACAGGATATGTTTTATATCCTTAAAATTTTTACGTCAATTTCAGGTTATTGCTTTTTATACGCTGTAGAAGTGAATACTTTTTGAATATGACTAATGATACTTTCGGTTTCTTTATCTATAATCTAAGTAGGATTACATATATAATCAGTAACAGCGTAATCGTTTCCGTTCAAGATACCCAAATATGATTTTTTATTATAGAGAAAATTTCATCCCGAAAATATTTGTAGTATTTCATCTCTGCCGGCATTCCGCATCTTTCTCGTTCCTGTTATACGAATTGCTTCGAATAAAAAAAAGCCCGCTCACGGCGGGCTTATTATTGTTTCTTCTAAATTCTAGATTCTAGATTCTAGATTCTAGATTCTAAATTCTAACTTCTGCTCTTAGTACGTCTTCAATTCCCCTAT
>CAZOQR010000146.1:0-7106 GCA_964581915.1 uncultured Ignavibacteriaceae bacterium
CCCGTGTTCTTTATCGCCCATTGAAGCGGAAAATACTGGTCATTCGGCGAAAAGGACAGCAGCCCGGAAAGATAAAAATTCGGCTCCGCCCAATTTACCATTCCGCTTTCATACAGCGCGTTGGCAGCATCTATCGATAACAATTCCTTTTCGCGGGGAATTTTGAGTACATAAGATTTTCCGCCCGACAAATCAAGAACCTGCTTAACCTTAAATCCTGTTCTGTTTAAATAGTCATTTATGACGACTTCGGATAAATGCGGTTTGAACTGCGCGAGAATTTCATCTATTAGACCCTGCATAACCGCGTTTTCGGCGTTTCCATTGCCGTTAACGGGCGAATACACGGGAGAGCAGTATTCAATTGCGTGATTTTGATTGATGGATAAAACCAGATTCATAAGCGCGGCCTCATTGATACCGGTTTTAAGATTTACGAACTGCCGTCTTTCGTTATTATCAACACCGTTTATCGGAGCAATTTCGGCGTAAGAACTTAATATCGACGATAAACCATCGGAATTTAATACGTCCCGCGTTATTACAAATATTTTATCCGTTCTTATAATTAAACGCGCCGGCACATTCTTGTAATAGTAAAAACCGGTAATTGATTTTCCGTATATGTTAAAGCCGTACAGTAGAACAAAGGAGGCGATTACAACAAGAGCCGTACAATATACCGTGGTTTTTTTATTCTTAACTATATTAAATAATATATTCATAACGCGATTTTGTTGGAGAAAAGAACATTCTGAAATTCCAGAAAAAACCAGCATTATTAATATAATCTAATCAATATTATTTTCATATTCAACCGTTCCCGCCATATAAAAAACCCCGGTGAAAGCATATCACCGGGGTTTGCAGTAATATTTAAAATTCCGATTACTTTATGACTATCATTTTCTTTATGTCCGTAAAGTTGCCGGATTCAAGTTTGTAGAAATACACGCCGCTTCCGAGATTTGAAGCGTTGAAGTCAACCGTGTGATATCCCGGAGCCTTCACTTCGTTCACGAGCGCGGCGACTTCCCTTCCGAGAATGTCATATACCCTGAGTGTAACAAGGCTCTGTTTTGGAACAGCGTAATTAATCGCCGTTACGGGATTGAACGGATTCGGGTAATTCTGCGACAGAGAATAAGAAACTGGAATCTCATTTTGCCCGATGATTCCGGTGGCGGTACCCGATGTAATTCTTATGTTCGGCCTGTATGTTCTCGTGTAAGACGTTGAAATCGTACAGCCGGAAATTGACGACGAATAACCCACCCTGTTTACATTGCTAATTGTCGATGAATTGACGGGCGACGTTGTTCCAGCCGAACTGTTATCAAAACAGATTTCAATAAGGAGGCTCGAAGTTCCGTCCCACAAGAAAGACTGCGTTAACGGAATATCCTGCCAGCCCGTCGAAGGAACCGTATAAGTTCCGTTGTAACAGGTTGTCCAGCCCGAACTCGTGAATCCTGAAATTGTAGTCGCGGATGTATTCTGCATCTTTACCGTGAAACCGTTCATCGGAGTCGAACTTCTCGTAATCACATTAAATCCGATGTGCGTTATGTGAGAGGCTGTCATACCGGCGGCAGTTAATTCAGCCGCGGTATAAAGAATATTCTGTCTTGCGTCGGCGTATCCGGTATAGAACGGATGGGTCGAGGATGTCGTGCCCGTTCCAATTATGAAAATGTTCTGACCTATCGTGACGTTGAAAGTATCCAGAACGGGGGTTCTCGGGCTGCCGTTCATTCTGTAGAAGAACTGCGCAGAATGGCCCGCGGGCGTGTTAGTCCCCGATGTCGCGCTGTATTGCTTTATGACCGAGCCGCCGGCGGGAATGTTTCCGTAAACGATACTGTCGGTGTTCAGCGTAACGTACGCGCTGTTCTTGATTAATTTTCCCGAGCCGTTAGTCAGAGCCGACGTGCCGGTGTTTTTAAATTGTATTTTCAGCATTACTGTCTCGCCAATATCCCACCTGTTGTTGTTGTTTCCGGCGGAATCGTTGACCGTTACAGTGCCCATCTCCATTACAGGCGCGTGCGCGAGAATGTCGAACGTGCTTGTCCAGGTATCCGAACCGCTTACCGCGGTGAAATTAAAGATGACGCTTCTGCCGTCGGGTATAAGCGGAGATACGTTGTAAGCGAAAGCGTCGTTGATTGTTTTAGTCGCGCCCGCTCCGATCGTTCCAAAGGCTTCCGTCGAATCTGTCATCGTAACGTAAGGGTCTGACGTTGTTACTTTTACGTTAACGTTTGAAGCGGAGACCGACCCCACGTTTTTAACTCTGAAATTAAGTTTGTTTGTTTCTCCGAAATCCATCATTCCGTTTCCGTTTCCGAGAGGCGAAGCGTCGTTAATCCCCACGCTGTCCTTTACGACGTAAGAGCCGGAATTCGGAACGACCTGCACGTTTCCTGTATAGCGGAATTTATCCTGTTTGGTAACGACAACTTTCATTATCTGTCCCGGAATCTGTGTTCCCGGAATGCTTATGCTGAGCGTCGAACCCGTGCTTGTGCCCGTGCCGAGAATGGTAGTGTCTATCGTCAGCGCTATGAACGCACCCGCGTCAGCGGTAACGTTAAATGACGTCACTCCCGAAGCAATCGTGGACGCGTGCGTTACGTTAAGGTTTGACGGAACGTTGGCGTAAACGTTGAGGAACGCGTCGCTGTGATGATGGAACAGGTGATACGTTACCTCTTTGTTGCTCGTGTTATACGGCCAACTTGACGAGTAAAGGAAATACTTGCCTGCCGCGTTTCCGAACGCAGGCTTGAAATCGCGCGAGGCCGGTGTGCTTCCGTATGTCGGCATGAAATTCGGCCAGAAATTATCCATCATTCCCCAAACGTAACAATCGTTAACGAAGGAATAAGATGTTTCGGAAGCCGCGATTAATCCGAGCGCCCCCGCGTTTATGTTGTTGTATTTATACCTGTGAAATTTTTCCGCAAAACTTTCAGACGAATTATTGTACTTTCCCGTCAGACAGTTTATTGAAAAAATGAAGCATAGATTATTATTGTTGTTCGTAAGTTGTGAAATATTCGAACTCTGAAAACCCGGCTCGCCCCAGCCCGAAGTCGAGCCGTGGTCCCTGTGCTGTAAAGCGAATGAGCCCGCGTTTATGGCGTCAACGACCATTTGCGCCGTACCGCCGCTCCATCCGCCGAGTGAATCCGGAGTCAGCGGAATGTAGTATGTTCCCGCGGGTCCGAAATAGTCCACGACCATCGAGGTGTTTTGGTTTGACGACCAGGTGGTTGATGGGGTGCCCGAGTATATGGCGTTTATTCTCGTGGGATTCTTTCCCATTACTTTCTTCCAGTAACCACCAACGACTTCGGAGCAAATCTGGAACCATCTTTCCGTTTGCCAGCCGAGAGCCGTAATTGGTTTCAGGTAATAGTTAGCATTTGTCGGCGGATTTCTTTCATAATTCAGGAATTTTGTAATCATCGTTTCCAGTTCGGTAGCATCCTGCGCGGTCATTCGGGCCATTACTATATCGGGCAACTGATTGTTGTCCATATCGCCGAGTATGTTGTCCGAAACGCAATAACTGTTGTATATCGGAGAAGTAACGGCGTTTGCCGTAACCGCGGGATTATAATCGCCGAGCATTAAAGCCGCGACAGGCTTCACCGCCCAGTTTGTCCACGCGTTCGTCAGAAAGTTTTTAATTAATGTCGCGTCGTTGCCGCCAATCTGAGCAAGCGTGAATATTCCTGTTTTAATTCCCTGCTGTATGCGGAAATTCCTGATTGAATCCGCCCATTGCAGGAAAACAGGAACGTTCGGACAAATTATCACGTATTCATAACCGTACGCGTCAAGTTTGTCCCATTCAAGGTTTCTTTTTCCGTAATCTATTGAAGGCAGTGACGAACTGTTCAGCAGCGCGTCTTCGAGTATCGGGTCGAACCACCTGCTTCTGAACGCGTCATTTCCGAAACGTCCGGTACCGCCGGTGAAATTGACCTCAATCTGCAGATCGCGGTAAACGGTCAGTTCTTTCGTGACGGGATTATACTGGAACGGAGTGATACCGAGAGTTACAAAATCAACCTCTCTGATTTTCGATACCGCCGAAATTACAACCGGGCTTTCGGGATAATTTGAGTTTTTCGAGTAAACGTCCTGATTCTTTCTGTATTGCAGCGGTCCGTCTTCCGTATCTTTGGGAATTCTCGGCGCGGGCGCGAGAAACACGTCTTTTATAACCTCGGTTCTCTTTGAGACGATTCTAAATGTCGCGTTGGAGCCGCGCGGTACCGCTATCATACGGCTCGTTCCGGGTAAATCGGGGAATCCTTCATTATTCGGAAGAAAAACTTCCGGGAGATGAACGGATTTCATGTTCACGCCGTCGATATTGACGTCGTCCATGCTGAAACTGCGTATGGAATAGTTGACTGAAATTCCCGAAGAGTTTTGTTTTACCAGGTTTATGCCGGCAGGTCCCCAACTGTCCGAGTAATTAATTTGCTGGGCGCTAATTTCGCATCGGGTAATTAAAAGAATGAGGAATAAAAGCGAAATCCTGCAAGAAATCTTAAAACTTGTTTTTAGGGAAATCATGGTATTTTTGTTTTAATAATTTAGATAATGCTTATTTTAACCCCGTATGGGGCTGTAAAAACTGAAAAACCCATAAACAAATATACCACACTTTCGGGAAGGTAATATAACTTATAACTATTAATCAGAATTATCAAGTAAAAAGTATGTGCAAGATACTGTGAAGTAATGGATTTTGACATGCAATAACAGGATAAGTCAATAGTTAATAAAAAAAAGAAATTTTCGACGGGTCATTAAAAAATAATGGACAGGGGGGAAAATAAACTGGTAGATATTCTAAAAAAGAATTGTTACGTTTTGGAAAATACATCTACGCTTATTCTATAAACTTAAAAAAACAGTCGAAGACTTTTTTAAAAGTTTCTTTTTGCCGAAAGGGACTTTAATCAAAGTTGAGACTATAGGAGTGAAATTTTTATGAAACAAATCTTTTCTTTATTATTTGCTTTGTTTCTAATCGTATTTGCGACAAATATCAACGCGCAATTAAATCAGGATTGGAAATGGTCACATCCGGGACCTCAAGGCAATACATTACGCTGGGTCAAAATGATTGACTCGGTAAACTGGTACGCGGCGGGTTATGCCGGAACTTTCATGAAATCCACAAACGCGGGTTCAACCTGGACCTTTTACACAAACGCGGGCGGCTGGCAGCCTTCATACTACGGCCAGGGCAGAATTCTCTACAGCGGATGGTTTTTCAATTTATCGACAGGATTGGTCTGCGGTTCAAGCGGCTGGATAGCGAGAACAACGAATGCCGGTCTTACCTGGGATTCAATCGCCTCGCCCTCGACCGCCGCTCTGTACGGAATACATTTCATTAACAGCACCACGGGTTATATAGGCGGCGCGTCAGGTACGGTTTTAAAATCAACAGACGCGGGTGTAACCTGGACATCATTGACAACGGGCGTAACAACGACAATATATAATATATTTGCCGGAGATAATTTCGTTCTTGCCCCCACGACAGCGGGTAACATTCGCTATTCCACGGACGCGGGAGCAACGTGGGCGACGTCCTACACGGGCTCGTCCTATACGGTTTACGACGTAAACTTCATAAATGCAAACACCGGAATGTCCTGCGGTTCTTCCGGAAACGCGAAGATTACGACCAACGGCGGTCTGAACTGGACAGCGGTAACGACGCCTACAACAAGCACAAAGTATGAAATATACTCAAGTGTAACGAACACGCCTCCGTCCACGCCTTATTCGGAAGGGTTCGAAAGCACCACTTTCCCGCCGACAGGCTGGCAGTCAGTCAGCGTACTCGGCACGAATACCTGGGTAAGAAGCACCGACGCTTTTCACGGCGGTACGGCGAGCGCGTTTATAAATTATGAATCCACAGGCGGCGATGACTGGCTAATTACTCCGAAATGGACAATAGCAACGGGAGACTCCATTGTATTCTGGTGGAAGAATTTATTCAGTTCGGCATATCCTCCCGATTCATTGTTCGTGAAGGTTTCGACAACAGATTCAAGCATAGCCAGTTTCACGAATACAGTTCTGTCGTTAAATACGGCAACGGCTCCGTATACCTGGACAAGGTTTGCGGCAAGTCTCGGAGCATTCGCGGGACAAAACGTTTACATAGGTTTCCGCCATAAAAACACGGACGGCAACGGCGGATATCTTGACGACGTAGCGATAAACCGCCCGGCGCAAACAACACCGACATTCTATGTCGTCGGTGATTCTTACGGCATTTACAAAACCGTAAACAACGGCGCGAACTGGACATTGCTGGAATACAACGATCCTAACATGCCCTGGACCTCGACACACTATACTCTTGACGTGAGCGGCAACAGAATATTCGCGGGAGGCGCGTACGGTTTGATGCAAAAATCAACAAATGCGGGCGCGAATTTCTCCTGTCTGACCAGTTTCCTGAGTCCCGGTATAAAATATGACGTCTGGGCTCAGTATAACAACGGAAAAGTTATCGTTGTCGGCGCGCCGGGCTCCGCAGGCGCGACATTCGACCAGATTTTATATTCCACGAACGGCGGAACAACCTGGTCAACACCGACACTTACAAATTCAATTTCAACATTTTACGACATAGCGATGCTGAACGCGAACACGGGTTTCATCGCTGGTTCAAACGGCTCGCTTCGCAAGACGACAAACGGCGGAACAGTTTGGGACTCGGTACCCGGAGCATTCGGAACAAACCTGTTAAGAGCGATGGAATTCGTTAATTCAACCACGGGTTACATATTCCAGTCCACAACAAACAACGGCGGCGCCTGGAAGACAACCGACGGCGGCTCGAACTGGACCGCGGTATCGATGGGAACAGAGGATAGCAGAGTATATTCGTCGTACTTCATTAATGCCAATACCGGATATGTGGGCAACTATACGCCGAAGTTAATGAAAACTACCGACGGCGGCGCGAACTGGACAGTATTAGCCGCCACTCCGATGGGCAGCGGATATATTTACGGAATCAAGTTCTTCGGAGCGGATTCAGGTTATGCCTG
>CAZOQR010000147.1:0-7075 GCA_964581915.1 uncultured Ignavibacteriaceae bacterium
TTCTGAATTCCTGAGCAGTCAGAAGCAGAGGTGAAATGAAAAACAGCAAAAGAAAAAAAAGTTTTTTCATTGATATTATTAAATTTATAGAAAAATCTGAATACAAATTATCAAATTGTAATTTTTAAATAAATTTTCTAAACTTAAACATGTTTTTTAATCCCGACATATCGCACCTAAAATTAAATAAAAATTATGATATTGCATACTCAATTCTGAAAGACATCTTGGAGCAGAAAATTCCCGATTTGAGGAAAACCGAACGTCTTTTCGGGCTGCAGAAAGCGCGAACGGTGCAGGAATTGATCAGGGATTTCATAAACGGCAATCCGAACGGGGGGAGGAAGGTAAGACCGCACAATTCCGATACACCGATGGACATAACACTTGCAAGGAACGCGCTTGAATCAGACACGGAATACCAGAAGATGCATTCTTCAATACTTCTGAACAGAATGCCGGAAATAAGACTTCTTGAAAAGTTTTACGGGAATTATTCTTCCCACGTGCTGAGAATATTCGGAAAGTATGTTAAACTTAACCTGAAGCGGAAATGCGAGATAGGGGCTGCTACTCATCTCAACCGTGTAGGCGCGCTGGTATATCAACTTAAAATGAACGATGAAGGTACTTATGATTACAGCGCCACGGCGGCGCTTCACGATTCGATAGAGGACCTTGTAAATCTAAAAAGCAGGTCAGACGGGTTTATTGACACGGATGAATACGACCGTTTTCTCGATGAGAACCTGCCTGCCGAATTGAGACCGCAGATTAAAATTCTTACGAATTATTATAATTTAATATTCACGTACGTGCTCGGAATTCTCGAAGAAACGGATAGGGCATTTTCGCTTAAAAACATTACGGGTGAAATCGAAAAAATAACCGCGGTGAAAAAAAGGGAACTGTCCGCAGCGGCAGAAAAAATGATTGAACTTTTCCGTGACATTGAGGCAGAGCGCGGACTTGTAGAGCATCTCAGGTGGGAATGCTACAAGAAACTATACCTTGAAGGAATTGCCGGGGAATCTACAAGAAAGAATGACCACAGAATTTATGAAATAAAAGGTGTTGACCTGTCGGATAACGCGCACGGCAAGGGCGCGCTGTCAATCGACGCGAGAATCAGAAATATAAACAAGAATCTGATGTGGGGAGTGAAGGGTTACGGCATGAAATCAACCTGGAAGCCCTTCAACGCGCATATTCAGGAAATCATAGAAGACGCGTATCAGTCGGCAGAGTATCTGATTCTAAGCGACATGCTGCGTCCTCATTCGCCTTCGGATTTCATGATGTCCGCGTTATTGAAAATCATAAAACTCGAGGACGTATTTTATATATAGATAATTTCTTACCGGTTGCCGCGCTTTCCTATTTAATGAGAACCATCTTTTTCGTTTCCCTGTAAACGGTAAGACCTCGGCCTGTTACATCAATCGCGTAAAAGTACACGCCCGAGTTCAAACCATCTCCGCTAAAATCTACCGAATGAACTCCGGCGAGCATTTTTGATTTCAGCGGTGTAGCAATCTCTTTACCCGTAATGTCATAAACCGATATTCTTACAAATCCCGGATTCTTCAGTCCGAATGAAATGCCGGTACGGGGATTGAAGGGATTAGGAAAATTCTGAGAGAGGAAATAGCCTGCCGTCGTTTCGCCTCCGACAATTCCGATTGAACTGTAGATTTTAATGCCGCGGTTATTGACATAATTCCATACGCCCGGATAATTTCTGTCGATGTTCGCATACAGTGTATCTGTTCCGGCGATAACCGGGGCGGTATAATTGAAATCCAGGGAAATCGTCGTTGTGAACTGAATGGGATTTTTATGAGTAAGTTCGCCGTTAAGCAGTTTAAGGTATGACGAACTCGCTCCGGGTGAGAGCGTACCGTGTTTCGCGGCGATATCAACGCCTCCGTTCGCGGCGCCCGGGAAATTAATCGTAATGGTGAAGATGGCAGTCTGTCCCGCCTCAACGGAATCCGGGCCTTCAATAATCCCGTTGATTCCTGTGCCGAAATTATGACAACTGCTGCATCCGGCGCTCATTGTTTTTTTTGTCCTTCCGCTTATGCCGTTGGGATTTGATACAACTAATGACGAGGCGAGTAAAATCAATATTAAAGCAGGAAAGAATACAATAAAAATTGAATTTTTCGTTGTTTTCATCTTTATGTATTATTGTTGGGGAAAATCAACGAAAGTTATAAAAAATAATTTTAAAAAAACAAGTAAATGGTTTTTCTCAGCGGGGGGCGGGATTCCGTATGAATGAGAAGGAGAAAAAGTCCGGTTTTCGGCCGGACTTTATTTTTGAGAATGACAATTATTTAATCAGAGACATTTTTCTGATTTCGTGAAAATCGCCTGCATCGATTTTATAGTAATAGATGCCGGAAGAGAATTTTGACGCGTCAAAGTTCACGTAGTAGTTACCGGGAGTCTGAAATTCATTAACGGGTTCGGCAATCCGTCTTCCGAGCATATCGAATACCGTAATCTTCACGCCGGACGCTTTCATTATACCGTAACTGATTTTAGTAACGGGATTGAACGGATTTGGAAAATTCTGGCTGAGATAATAAGCGGACGGAATTTCGTTATTAGTAATTCCCGTGACTGTATAAACTTTGAATCCCTTGTTAGGCGTCCAGTTCCAGGCGCCGGAGTGTCCTCTGTCAAGAGTCGCGTACAGAGTGTCGCTTCCCGGTACGGCGGGAGCCGTGTAAGAGAATTGAATGACTTTCGGGTTTACGTAAGTGATACCCGCGCTATGAACGAGTTCACCGGACATGAGCGTCAGTCCTGAACCGCTGATTGCCGTTAAGGTGCCGTTTTTCGCGGCGATATCAACGCCATATTTTCCCGAGCCCGATGCCATATTGATTGTAAGCGTAAAAGTTACTGTCTGACCTGCGAGCACGGAATCAGGACCTGTAATAGTACCCGTGATGGCAGTATTATAAGTATGGCAACTGTTGCAGCCCGAAGTTGTTGTTTTTTTTGTGCGACCCGCTATACCACCCGGGTAAGCGGATAATTCTACGGCAGTGAATATTGTTGCAAGAAACAATACAGCCGTAATGCCGATTAATAATTTACCTTTTTTCATATACTTTAATTTAATTGAGGATTTATGCAAAATAAGCAACACTGTTTAAAAAATAAACAGTGGCAGAAAAATTTGTGTTTTAATTAAATATTGATAAAACAGAATATTGGCGGGAATAATCCGGCGTACAAAAAAAGAATGTAATATTTTGACTTACTTAAAATGAATAATTCAGGTAGAAATTAAAATTACTGCCGGTTTTGTAATTGTTAAGCCTCCAGCAAAAATCCAGACGAAACGCGTCAAGTATATTGCCGAGAGCAAAACCAGTTTCCAGGTAAACGCCATCAGTTGTTTTCATATTCGTACCTGAAATCAACGGCAGTGTTCCATCACTCAGATAACTTCTGCCCGCATTGAACAAGCCGATAAGATTAATGCTTTTCAGCACAGGAACGGTTTGGGGAAATAATTTTCCGAAATCATTTTCGAAATTAATGTAAAAAAGTTTATCGCCCGTGAACTCGCCATAATTCATCGTTCCAAAGAGCATTTTACCCGAGCCGTAGTAAACATTGAAATAAGGAAGGTCCTGAAAGGCGGGGTTTCCGTTCAGGTATTGAAAGCCGATTAAATATTTCGGTTTAATTCTGTAGGTCAGCCTGTTTTCGCCGCTCAGTTCGAATTTATACTTTCTGAAGTCGAACGTGCTTCCGAGATTCTTTGAAGAATTTTCAAGACCGAGCGTCAGGGAAGGGAATTCGGTGACAGGGAATCTGGTTATCTCGCCTGTTCCCCAGTCGATGCCGCGGTATTTATTAAAATCAAGATGAAGCGAAAGACTGATTGAGCGCTTGAAAGCATCGTTTATTCCGGGATTCACGCCGTACTTCGCGTCTTTCCTGAAGAAACTAAAATCGGTGTTGACGTAAGCGGACGTTTGTTTGCTCTCGAAATATTCCGCTTTAAGACCGGCCTGCGGGATAACCGATTTGAAGATGCCGAGAGAAAATCCGGACTCGTAGAAATAATAATATCTTTCATTCTTGTCGAACAACGTATAGTAAGTGTTCACAAACTCCTCTTCCCATCCCCGTTTCATAAAAGGGGAGTTCAGGCGTTTGAATGATTCAGCGCTAATCCTTAAACTTCTGTCTTCGAGCAAGCGGGTTTCAAAATCGAATTTATATTTCGCTTTTTTATCGGCAAAGCCGTAGCCATAGAAAAGTTTTGAATTAATTCTTCCGAAGTCTTTATTAAAAGCAACCGATGTTCCTATTCTGCTTCCTTCGACGCTGTTGAAAGCATATAAATCCATCAGGCTCATTGAAAAGTTCTTTCCGATGCCCAAAGAGAGACCTCCGAATCTAATTTTGTTCGCGCGTTCCGAGGTTGTTCTTTCTATGTTTTTGTATGCAGATTTTTCCTCTTCGGAATTTTCAATAAGTTTATTTTTCTGCCAGTAGATGGAATCCCTGTCAGCGTCCTTATTTACTTTTACGACTATGTCATCGAAAAGCCCCGCGGGCGCTTTTTCATTAAGCGAGTAATCGGAAATGACGGAGAAAACTTCGGCTTTGAACCTTATGAGTCCCGCAAAGGAGCCCTCGCCGAATATCTGAACGTCATTAGGCATTCTGAACATCATATTTGATCTGTCCTTATACGACGAGAATTTCTGAAGGAACTTCAGCGAAGTGAGGTTGCGCATAACTTCGCCGCTTGTTTCAAGTTCGACCTTGGTAAGCGCGTAGATGCTGTCGATTATATAAACGATTCCCTTGAACTGAGGTCTGACGGACGAGGTATTAATAACTTTTATTTTATAGACAACGAAAGAATCGAGCGATGTGGCGCCGATGAGTTTATACTCGTAAGAATCGAACGCGTCGTCGCAGAGCGGACCCGGAATTTTAGACTCGCCGAGGTCTATTTCTTCGTCATAAAAATTAACGACGTACGGAATAGCAAAACCCCTGCTGATATTGGCTGTTTCCCTTTTCGACCTGACGATTTGTTTTTCAAGCCCCGGCTCTTTAACGTATCCTGTTGTTTCGGATTCGAGTATTCCGAGAATGCTCATATCAGATGAATCGGTAACCGATTTTTCGTCTGAAAACGGATTTACGGACGAGCGAATAACGAACTTCGTATAGGCGTCGTATTTATATTCCTTCAAATCCTTTTTAAAATTCCTTTTATACATAATCGCTTTTCGAATTATACCGTACGCGGGGTCTTCGCCTGCGACTTCAATTGTTTCGGTGAATATTTCAGAAGGCTTAAGGAAAATGTCGCGGCTGAGGTCGGAATCAGTGATATAGAAACTCGACGTATCGGAAAAATAGCCGATGTAAGAAGTAATAAGGTTAACCGAGCCCGGCTTTGTTCTGAGTATGAAATAACCGCTGCCGTCGGAAGCCGCGCCCGAATTACTTCCGTCAACTTTAACGGAGGCGTAGGGCAACGGCTTGTTCGTTTTCGCGTCGAGAATTTTTCCCGTTATTCTGTACGATTGACCAAACGCAGTATTAAAGCATAATGCAAATGCGAATACGTATATTATCAAACTGAGGGGTTTCATTTTTCGAATTTTAATGCATTTTTAAAATGACGAGTTTCTTATCGTCGATTTTATAAATTTTATCAAAAGCATATTCCAGAACACTGACGGAAAAGTTTGTACGCGCCCGTTTCAGGTCAGAAATTTCCGATTCGAGGTTTCCGCCTTTGATGCACAGCATTTCGCCGTCAGCATTAAGAAGTTCATTGCTCCACGAAGCAAGGTCAGTCAGAGGGGCGACGGATTTTGAAACAACGTAATCGTATTTTTCCCCGTACATCGCCGAGAGTTTTTCGGCTCTGCAGCACACGGCTTTCGTATCGGATAAATTCAATTGTTTTATAATATCGGAAAGCGCGTTAATTTTCTTACGTATGGAATCCACCAAAGTTACTCTCAGACCGGGAAACAGTATTTTGAGCGGAACGCCGGGGAAACCGCCTCCAGTGCCGATATCGAGAATTTTCGAATTTACATTTATGTCATATTTTTTCAGGAAGAAAAGAGAATTGAGAACGATTTCTTCGATAGATTCATTTTTTCTTGAGATGAGGTTGATTTTCGAATTCCAGTCGAGAATGAGGCGGTTATATTCTTCGAATTTATTTCTGACACCGTCATCCAGGATGTTTAGTTCTTCGTTTAAAAATTTTTCAAGGAGTTGCATAGAACAAAAATACATTATGCAGGTTAAATTACAATATAAAATGGCGAGGAGAGAAACAGTCAATAAATAGTTATAAAAAGAGATAAATGACATATCACAAACGGGTTTCGAAATTGTCAAAGAACGGATGACGGAGAAAGCGGATTGATGCGGATTATTTTTTTGGTATCATAACGGTATCATTTTTATGTTTTGGGGCGATATGAACTTGATTATACGGAATTTGCGTTTTGATACCATTGGTATCAAGCACGGTATCATTTTGTTTATCACACTGATTTTCATTTTGAGAATTATCATCATCTTTGATTAAATCGTTTTGGGTATCGTCTTCAACTTTTATTATATCATTTAGAGTATCGTCATCGCATTCAGAATCACCGAAATACGCAAGAACTTCTTCGCTGAATGACGGTCTGCCCAGGTTCCTTTTATTTATAGCGTTAAGGATTTTCATCGCTGAGACGATGAGTTTATCATAGGGCATACGGGGCGCATCGTATTTCAGTATTTCGGATTTGATGCTGAGGAAAGTGTTATCGAGGAATTCGAAATACTCTTTTTGCTTTTCGATAATTTTCTTACGGAGCGAGACGGATGTGTCGTCGCGGCTGATGTTCGCGGAAAGGATTTTATTCCAGCGTTTAGCGGTAATAAGGGAAATGCCGAGGGTTTCGGCGATTTTAGAAAGAGAGAATCCCTGAAGGCGGAGGTTTAGAAATTCATTTTGAATATTTTCGCGCGGCATTGTTTTAGTTTTAGATATTATACAAAACAGAAA
>CAZOQR010000148.1:0-7052 GCA_964581915.1 uncultured Ignavibacteriaceae bacterium
TAAACGGTATCGTAATGTAATCGGTAAACCCGTTCTCGAGAATTTTTTCTTTTTCTCCCGCAAGCGCGTAACCCGTAACGGCTACTATCGGGATGTCGTTATTGGACGGCAGTTTTCTAATTTCCCGCGCGGTTTCGAGGCCGTTCATTCCAAGTCCGAGATTAATGTCCATCAGTATAAGGGCATAATTCTCTCTGGAGATTGATGCTATCGCCTCGGTGCCGCCGGAAACGTCGTCAACGTCGAAGTGATTCTGCAGGAATCTTTTCATAAGCACTTTATTGGTCTTATTGTCTTCAACGAGAAGAATTTTCGGTTTCGCGCTGCCGGATTCCTGAGAAGGCATACCCTGAAGAGAGTGATGACCATCGGATCTCCTGTAATTTACTTCATCGGCGGAGGGAAAAGAAAGCGTGAAAACGGAGCCTTTGCCGATTTCGCTTTTAACGTCTACACTACCTTCCATCAATTCTGTCATTTTTTTTGCCAGCGTGAGTCCGAGTCCAGTTCCTTCGTAATTTCTGCTGATACCCTCGCTGACCTGTCTGAATTCATTGAATATTACTTTCTGGTTATCTCTTGTAATGCCAATTCCCGTGTCGCTGACGCTGATGTAATTGCGTTTTCCGTCAATTGACGTTCCGGAATAAATTTTTATTCCGATACCGCCTTTATGCGTATACTTGAGAGCATTGTCAAACAGGTTTGTGATTATCTGGTTGAAGATATCGGTATCAATCAGGCTGAAGCAGTTGTTATCTTCAATGTCGAGGTTGAAACCAAGGTTTTTGTTCAGCGCCTGATTCTTCATCATTTTTGAGAGCCTCGCGATTTCCACGGACAAATTAACGAGAGAAACATTCGGTTTAAAATTCGCGGATTCGAGATGCGCAAGTTCGAGAATTGAGTTAAGAGTATTGAGAAGTCTTCTTGCCGACGAATGTATGTCGGAAATCATCGACAGATGTTCCTCGTTAGTCAGTTCCTCTTTGAGAATATCCGAAAAACCGAGAATCGCGCTCATAGGAGTCCTGAATTCGTGGCTCATATTGGCGATGAGGGCGGTTTTCATTCTGTTAGCCTCTTCGCTTTTTTCCCTTGCCTCGATTGTTTTCGAAATGTCATTATAAATGACGAGCACGCCATCTTCCTTGTTTTCGATTTTAACAGGCAGGCCGAGAGCGGAGACCCAAATGATTTTCCCGTTCTTGCTTTTTCTTTTGGTGTCTTTTCTCACAACCATCCTGTCAAGCGCGTTTCTGGACAGTTCCTTCGCTTCCTCGATGTGCTCATCGGGAACTATGAAGCGGTTAATATCCCTTGACTTGATTTCATCGAAGGTATAATCGAAAAGATTAACAAAAGATTCGTTGACGTGAATTACCTCATTCTTCCGGTTGAGCACGACAATAGCGTCCTGAGATTTGTCGTAATGCTGCGCTGAAAAAGACGTGTTTACGGACACTTTCCTGAGATCCATTTCCCTATCGACCATAATATTTTTTTGATTTAACAGATACAGAATTACCCTATTCTTTCTGTTAAAACTGAAGTGTCAGTAAAATCCTACCGGACACGGTGTTCACCTTAACCGGCAATTATGATAAATCCGGGAATGAATTGTTTCCCCTAATTCGATTTCCAAAAGTATCTCCTGCTTTCCCCCTGTACTTTCTTAAATCTTGTAAAAATATTCCTTTTCTTTGAACTTTTCAACTCAAATCCAAAATATTCTTCAAAAATTTTCCGGTGTATGATTTTTCGGATTTTGAAATATCTTCGGGTGTTCCTTCGGCAACGACGTATCCTCCATCGTCTCCTGATTCCGGGCCGAGGTCAATTATGTAGTCCGCGTTCTTTATTACTTCGAGGTTGTGTTCGATAACGAGCACGGAATTCCCGCGTCTGATAAGGGCTTCGAAGCATTTCAACAGTTTGGAAATGTCGTAATAGTGCAGCCCCGTCGTTGGTTCGTCAAATATAAAAAGAGTATTGGACGACTTAATCTGATTCGCGAGATGATAGGCGAGTTTCACACGCTGCGATTCGCCTCCGGAGAGCGATGTACCAGATTGTCCGAGTTTAATGTAGCCGAGCCCGACGTCATCGAGGAGTTTCAGTTTTTTTATAATTTTCGGATAAGGCTTAAAGAATTTAATGGCTGAAGCCACTGTCATTTCCAGGACTTCGTAAATATTTTTTCCGTGACCGTTGTTGCCCTGAATTTTCACTTCAAGAGTATCTGTCTTGTATCTTTTTCCTGAGCAGGATTCGCATTCAAGAAAGATGTCGGCCATGAACTGCATTTCAATTTTAATAACGCCCGCGCCCTCGCAGGTTTCGCACCTGCCGCCGGGGACGTTGAAAGAGAACGTTCCGCTGTCGAAATTTTTTCTTTTCGAGTAAGGCGTGGAGGCAAACGCTTCGCGAATGTCGTCGAACGCTTTTATGTAAGTTACCGGGTTGCTTCTGATGCTCTTTCCTATTTGCGACTGGTCTATAAGTTCCACTGTCTCGAGATGCTCTGCGCCTTCGATTTTATCGTGCTCGCCGATTCTGTCCTCATAATAGCCTTCGAGTTTTTTCTTAAGTCCCGCGTATAGTATGTTGTTAACGAGAGTGGATTTTCCCGACCCGCTCACGCCCGTTATGCAGGTTATCGTGTTCAGAGGAATTCTGACGTCGATGTTCTTGAGGTTATTTTCCCTCGCGCCTTTTATATTAATGAATTCAGTGCCTGAACCGATAGGTTTCGCGTCCCTGTTAAGTTCGATACCGTTCCTGCCGTTTATGTACTTAGCAGTAATGGATTTCGGGTCCGCGAGCAATTCTCCGTATGCCCCCTGGAACACAATCTCACCTCCGTTCTCGCCGGCGAGCGGACCTATATCCACAATCTCATCAGCGTCTTTCATCATATCTTTATCGTGTTCGACTACAAGAACTGAATTGCCGATGTCTCGCAGCGATTTCATAATATTAATCAGTTTCTCGTTATCGCGGGGATGCAATCCCACGGAAGGCTCGTCAAGAACGTAAATGGAGCCGACGAGCGATGAACCGAGTGACGTGGCAAGGTTTATTCTTTGCGCTTCGCCTCCCGACAGAGTGGATGAAAGCCTGTCGAGTGTAAGATACGTGAGTCCGACGTCAACGAGAAATTTCAATCTCGAAATGATTTCGCCGAGGACCCTTTCCGAAACCTTAGCCCTGTATGAATCAAATTTAAGTTCCGTGAAAAACCTGTACGCTTCGCTGATTTTCATCCTCACAACATCCGCAATACTTTTCCCTCCGACCAGCACGTAAAGGGCTTCTTTTCTGAGCCGCGCGCCGCCGCATTCACTGCAAGTCGTATAAGCGCGGTATCTGTTCAGCAGCACCCTGTAATGAAGTTTGTACATCGCTTCTCTTTCCACCATTCTGAAAAACCTGTAAATGCCGCCGTATTTTTTACCGCCCTTAAAAACGAAATCGAGGGACGGTTGGTTTAACTTCCTGAACGGGATGTTCACGTCGACGCCGTAATTATCCGCTTCGAGTATCAAATCGGTGAGGTGCTTCGAATGCTTCGGTGTCGAGAACGGAATAATCGCGTTATTCACTAATGATTTATTCCTGTCGGGGATTACGAGGTCCATATCTATATCCATCGTACGCCCGAATCCCTGGCACTTCTTGCACGCGCCGAAAGGGTTATTGAACGAAAAGAGTCTTGGTTCCGGTTCTTCGAAAGTGATGCCGTCGCATTCAAAAAACCTGCTGTAATGCCTGTCGCTGAAATTCTCACCGGAAAAAACACGGACAGTAATATAACCGTTCCCCTCAGTGAACGCGGACTCGAGAGAATCGGTAAGCCTGCTCACATTATCGTTATCGGCGGGATTAAAATTCAGTCTGTCGATAATAATATAAAGCGGTAATTCCTTTAAAGGCTTGAGTATTTCAGCGGGTGTTTTTTCCGGGATATCATTAATATCGTATGTGTCCGAATTTACGATTATTTTGTAAAAACCTTTCGCTCTCAAGTTCGCGAACAGGTCATCGGGATTTGTTATACTCTCTTTTCTGATACCCGCGAGCACGAACAGTTTTGTCTTTCCCGAGGCTGAGAGTTCTTCAATAATGGAAGCGGGGGAATCTTTTCTGACGGGCTTTCCGCTGACGGGTGAAAATGTCCCGCCCGCGCGGGCATAAAGCAGTCTGAGATAATCGTATATTTCCGTTACGGTCCCGACTGTCGAGCGCGAGTTTCGCGATGTTGATTTCTGTTCAATCGCCATCGACGGCGCGAGTCCGGAGATATAATCTACATCGGGCTTGTTCATTTTTTCCAGAAACTGTCTGGCATAAGATGAGAGGCTTTCGACGTACCTCCTCTGTCCTTCGGCGTAAATGGTATCGAAAACGAGTGAGGATTTACCGGAGCCGCTGACACCAGTGAAAACCACGAGTTTATACTTCGGAATGCTGATGCTGATGTTCTTAAGATTGTGAACACGCGCGCCTTTAATTATTATATATTTCTTCGAGTCAGGCGATTCAACGCTTTTCTTTCTCTTATATGTAGATTTTTTCTCTTTCAAATTAAATTTTCGGCTAACAGAGAAGTTAATTTGAATGAAAAGATAATGAAAGTCAAAAAGGAATAAATTTGTCAGGCTTGACGCAACCGCGAGACCCCGCAATGCGAAAATGATTTTTTGTAGATAGTACGCGAGGTATTCAGAGAATACGCGAAGAAACCTTGCACAGTTAGCGGAATGGTGTTTCGTAAACTGCTAATATTTGTTAATTTGCAGAAAATATGAAATTAAAACCTTTACAATGAAAATTAAAAACTTCATACTCATTTTTATCTCCGCGTCGTTTCTGCTTCAATTTACATCCTGTCTTGAGTTCGAAAGGAACATTAAGATTAATTCAGACGGCAGCGGTTCGGAGAAGCAGAGAATAAACATAGACAGGTCATTTTACGATATGATGATAATGCTTGTCAGTTCTCTGGATTCGGGAAAGACGAAAGGAATACGGGATTCGTTATACAATCACGATGATTTCGTTAAAAAGATACGTACAGATTTTGAAAACACTCCCGGAGTTTCGCTAAATAACGTTGAAGGCGTAACAAACAAAGATTCGTCGACTTCATACTTCATCGATTACAACTTCAACACGATAAAATTGCTGGGCAAGATGACAAGCACGAGTCCTGAAGGTCTTGGCGAAGACGCATCGAAGACGGAAGTCATATGGGAAGATAAAGGCAAAGAAATATACTTCCGCATCAAGTACATACCAAAGGACGAAAACGGTCAAAATAACACAGGAAAAGATATGGCTTATATGTTCGAAGGCAAGAAAATGAAAATTAATATCGAATTTCCGTACGAAATAAAGTCCTGCAATGCCGCGGATTACTCTGGTAATACAGGTCACTGGGTAATCGGGATGAGGGAACTCAGCGAGGATTCTTCGCTTCTTATGCTTGAAGCCGTGTTGAGGAAATAGGACTATTTTTCATAAACGATTTTACCGTTGAGGAAAGTTTTTTCCACGACGGTATTTTTTATTTCCTCAGGAGAGCATTCGAAAGGATTTCTGTCGAGAATTATAACATCCGCGTTCTTGCCCTCAGCGATGGAGCCCGCCTTTTTTTCCGAATAGGCTGCATAGGCGTTATTAATCGTATAAGCCTCGAGGCAGGTAATCAGGTCGAGCGAGAATTGAGTGTTAAACCCATCCGGAAAGCCGTTCGCTTTTCTCGTCATCGCGAAATAAATGTTGTCGAACGGATTAACGGGCACAACGGGAAAGTCTGTACCGAAACAGAGTCTGACGCTGCTGTCCGAAAGTTTTTTAAAGACGTGTGTAGTCTCGGGATGAGCGAGTTTCGAATCTGCGACCTTAGCGTCGAAAAATATATGCGCGGGCTGAACCGACGCAATTATTCCGAGTTTAGAGAATCTTTCCACGTCTTTATCGGCAATGTGCTGAGCGTGTTCAATTCTGAATCTTCGGTTTCTGCTTCCGTTCTTTTCCCTGAGGAATTCCACGAAATCAAGCACTTCCGAAACGGCAAGGTCTCCGATTGCGTGAACTACAATCTGATAACCTGCTTTGTCAATAAGGGAGCCGATTTCACGGAATTGCCCGTTCGTAACCATTTCGGTTCTCAGTCCGAAATCCGACGTGCCTTTATAAGCGTCGTAAAACAAGGCTGCGTGACTTGATAACGAACCGTCGTAGAACGCCTTGAATCCGCCGAAGCGGATATAATCCTTATAAGCGTCAAATTCCTGTTTGTATTCAGTGATTTTCTCGAAATCGCCGAAAGGCACCACCGAATTTATTCTCAACTGGAGTTTGTTTTCCGAGCAGAGCGGCAAGTAAACATCGAGGTCTTCCCTCCAGGAAATATCCGTTACGGATGTAATGCCGAAAGCGTGAAGCCTGCGGATTTCGTCGAGGAGGATTAATTGCTTTTCGCCCGGGGATTTTTGCGGAATGAATTTAAGCGCGAAATACATCGCCCGTTCTTTAAGTTCACCCGTGACTTCGTTATTCGAGCCTGTAATAAGTTCTTCGGGCAGGAATTCATCTTTCCTGCTTTCTATACCAATCGCGTTCAAAGCCGGCGTGTTGCAAACCACGGAGTGCAGGTCGGTTCTGAATATGACAACCGGTATGTCAGGGCAGATATCGTCGAGCAGACTCCTGCTCACTTCAAAGTTTTCCTTGAAATTCGTTTCGGAGAAATAACCGCCAGTAATCCAGCCGTCTTTTCCGATATTTGTTTTATACAGGAGTATATTTTTTCTGAACTCTTCTATTGTGGCGGCGTAACGCAGGTCGACTTCGTTATTGACCATTGCCCCCTTGAACAAATGGACGTGTCCGTCCGAGAAAGCCGGCATCACGAATCTTCCACAGAGGTCAATGGCTGTATCGTAGTTTGTTTCACCCCGCGACGCCGATTTTCCCGCATAGATAATTTTTCCTGTTGCATCATCGAAGCCGACGGATTCGGTAAAATAATTTTTACCGAGCCA
>CAZOQR010000149.1:0-7026 GCA_964581915.1 uncultured Ignavibacteriaceae bacterium
AGGAATCAGCGAGTATATTAACCAGTCAACATCAATAAACGGAAACGAAATACCAGTAAGATTCTCCCTCGATGTTTTTCCTAATCCGTTCAACGGTAAAGTTAAATTCAGGCTTTCAGTCGACAGGTTAACAGGCGCGCGGTTGAAAATCTATGACGTGCTGGGGAATAATTTAGCCGGGATGGATATCGGAAAAATCAGCGCGGGAACACACGACTTTACATTTGACGCATCCTTCCTTTCATCGGGAATTTATTTTTACGAGATAAATGCAGGTAATAATTATTCCATCAAAAAGGGCAAACTGGTTTTGGTAAAGTGATTTCCTTTCCTGTAACTTTTGCAGGTCTATATTGCTATTCTCGCATCTTAATAATCTGATTTTACAAAAATAATCATAGAAATTCAAATTAATTTCGATTATGTTATCGTATAAATTAATTGGAGGCGTTTTGAAAAAAATATTTATGCTTTTTTTCCTTCTTTCAATTTTTTCCGCTGCTTTATTTTCTCAAACCGCTGGCAGGTACAGCGTAAACAAGTGTATTAACGGAGTTAATTCGGATATGATTATCACGGTTCCGGAATCGTGCAATGGTATTGGCTCTTATAATCAGAATCCGCCTTTCATTCCTTCTCCCGATTATAGCAATTCATCATACGTCCGGTGGAACCTGTCGGAAGCGACAGGCATTGGAAATGACATTGCGGTATCCGGAAACGGACTGATGTCCGCTAACGGATGGAGCCTTAACAACCAGCATCTTGATGTGTACGGCAACGCGAACAGCACTCCGCTCTGGCAGTACAGTCTGTATCCTGCTGGATACAGGAATTATGTCGCGATGTCGGATACTGGAGGATTGATTGCCGTAGGCGCTTACAAGAACATACTGTTCTTCGATAAAGGTTCGAACACTCCATTCTTCAATTTTGACCTGACAACGACGGGAGACACCGGAACAGCAAGTTTCCTCGACGTGACATCAAACGGCTCATTCGTTGTTGCGGGCGCGAGCCGGGGCGATTCGAGCAAAATACTCGGCTTTGCGAAAGGCTCGTCAACGTATTCCTGGCGCGTATACATCCCGGGAGGACAGATTTACGGTGTCAGGATTTCCGGCAACGACTCGCTTGTAATGGTCAGCACTTATTCCTATTATATGGTCCTTAATACTTTTACGGGAACCGTCAGAGCGCAGGGCTCGATTTCATACGGCACCCAGTGCGCGCAGGGAATCAGCGGAAACGGAAACATAATCGCCACGGTGAATTACCACGGTCAGGTCAGGGTTATGCAGTGGAACGGCTCGGCTTACGTTCAACTCTGGCAGTACCAGGAACCTACAGGTACATATTACAACTGGATTAACTGCATCGATATTTCAAACGACGGAAATTATGTCGCGGCCGGAACCCTGAACTTCCTTACTTCAAGCACGTATGACGGCAAGGTCAGATTTTTCAAGGTTTCGACAGGGAACACCCCTTTATGGTCTTACCAGAACACTTCGGATGAAATCTCCGCTATTTGTTTTTCGAAAAACGGAAAAGTACTTGCGGCGGTTTCTTACGGTCCGATGGATTACTCCAAAGACAATATTTTCGTATTTCAGGCGAATCCGGGTAACGGAACTCCGGTATTCACCACAAAATCTCCGGGCTCGCCGTTTGCCTGCAGCCTTTCTGACGACGGGACTACGCTCGTTACTGCAGGAAAGGCTGTGCACGCGAGAATTATGGGCTCGGGCGGAAACGTCTTCAATATTTTTGTCGACACGAATTTCACGCCGAGCGGCATAATCAATGTTCCGGGTGTGACTCCCGGCGATTACAAACTGCATCAGAATTATCCGAATCCGTTCAATCCTGTCACAAAAATTAAATTCGATATCCCTGTTTCAGGTTCGGTGAGAATTTCTATCTATAATTCTGCGGGTGAACTCGTCAGGACGCTGCACGACGGTTATGTCAATCGCGGTAGTTACGAAACATTCTTCGACGGCTCGGCTCTCGGAAGCGGAATATATTATTCGGTGCTGGTTTCGGGAAACCGCAGGGAAGTTATAAAAATGGCTTTAATAAAATAATATATTAAATGAAACAAGCATTATTCGTTCTTATTTTCGTTCTGGGTTTTATTGCTTCGGCTTATTCTCAGTTCGCAGTATCATATAAAAACCCGAAATATAATTACAGCATAAACCTTCCGAAATCGATGGAAGTGAAGCAGTATCCTTCGGACAATGACCCCGATACCGTGGTCGCGTCAAATTCGGACGGCTCCGAGTTTATTATAGCGGCAGGAAAAGACCCCGTGTACAAAGGCGTGAACGGCAGTCAGTTGGTGACAGGCACGTTCATGCCCGCGCTGAAATTCGCTTATAAGCAGATAGAACTGCTCGAGAATGATTACACCGACCTCGGCGGCGAGCCCGCGCTCTACATGAAACTGGCGTATAATAACGGGGAAGAGGAAGGATTCATATCGCAACTCGTGCTGATTCGGAACGAGAAACTCCTCATTCTGAAAATCCGGGCGAAAAAAGATATGTATGATAAGTTCTTTTCGGAACTTACGGGATACATATATACGTTTCAGTTTACAGAGAGTTCGGCAAAGGAATTTTATAAGAATGAATTGTATTCCTTTGTGATGAATTTCCCGTCGGGATGGCAGTTTGACAGAAATACTTTTCCCGTTCAGGCGAACAGTCCTAAGGGCTCGAGCCTGTACATAGAGGCTATTAAGAGTTCTGAATACGCTGACATGACCGCGTATGACCTCGAGCCTGAAGTAATGCTTGAAGCCTTGAATGCAAAGTTTTCGTCAATCTCTATTGTCGCAAAAAAGAAAATGAACTTTGACGGCAATCCTGTCCTGTACGTGAAGTACAGGTGGGTGCAGTCGCAGACCGGTAAAGGGGATTCGTTTTATATTATTCATTATTATCTGATAAAGAAAACAGTGTTGTTCGTATTACAGGGAATGGTAAGGGAAACGGATTCAAAAGAGGAGGAGAATCTGATTCAGCAATCAGTGGAATCGTTTCAGTTTACAAAATAAATTATTTTTAAAAATAGGGAGATGGAAATGAAAAAAACAATTTTAATTTTTCTTGTTATTCTATTATCGTCGGCCGCTCAGGCGCAGTTCGACGATTTGCTTAAAAAAGCGACCGATAAGGTCGCGAAAGTTGAATTGCTTGAGGACAAGAACGTCACGACCTCGATAGACGATGCAATGCCTGTTGCGTTCTGGCTCAAGGACCTCAATGAATTCTACGAGCCTGTCGAACCCGCGGCGTATGATTTTAATCTTGAACCGGGTTATTATAAATTCATAGTTCAGTCGTACTGCCTGAAAGCGGGAACGCACGGTCCGACGAAAGGCTCCGGGTACCTTCTCGCGCCGCTCAAGGGAAAAAGGTCGGATGTCGTTTACAACATTGTTGAGCGCTCTTCGGCTTATCCCGAAATCGAACAACGCGATATTCAGGTGCTGCTCTGGGGAATAATCTACGGCACGAAATTCACCGATTACGACATAGCGTTTCAGAACCGGGTTCGCCCGCTGCTTACTCCCGCTGAGATTGCCGATTTGAGCCTTGACCTTATGAACGTTCCGCTCGATGTTATGCCCGATGACGTGAAAAAAGTCGCTTCTTTCTATAAGGACTTCCGCACGCGTCTCACGAATCCTTCAGCAACATACGGCGATATCGAATCGATGGCAATGGTGAGCGGTGTTCTTCCCGAAGACCCGTTTTCCAAGTATGTTCAGAAGGGGCTGTGGGCGTATATCGGCGACGGTTTCTATGGCAGGGGAATGCCCGAGGGTTATCCGAAAACTGTTTATGAAGTTTACAGACCGGAAAAAATTAACGCGACCCGCGACGCTAAGAACAGGCTGTCGATGCTCGAAAAAAACGGGTACAGCATTGAGGTCGTTTATGATGACGAACCCGGCAGGGATGCGATTTCATTCGGCTCTAACGGCACATATCCTATCTGGAGAATGAAATCTATCAAACTCAAGGGCGTTAATCCCGAAGAGGAATACGTTCTCGAAAATTCAGGCTGGATAGTAAAGGATAAAGGCGAAAAAATAAAAAATACGGGACAGGGCTACAGGGACGGCTTTTCGACCGATGACCCCGCGTTCGGCGATTATACTCACAGGCTGAATAACGGAAAGAACTCGCTTAAGAATTACGACGATTATATGAAAGAGAAAAAAATGCAGTCGCTGAAAAACAAGCAGGATGAATACTGGGCTGACTATCATACGATGGAGGGACTGAGAGTCGCGACTAATCCTCTCAATAAAAAAGGACAGATGGGATGGATTGAAAAGACGCTCAAAATGGTAAGTGAATGGTGGAACAGCGCGGCAAGCGCGCTCGCGGGAGAGGAAAACACGAACCAGGGTCCGGTTAAGGTTGACATAAGAAAACATCCCGCTGTTCCGGCTACCAACGGAATGCAGAGAATAATTTCATCGCACAGAAAATATAACGAATAACAGGAAGCAACGGATTATTGCGGCGCCCCGGGTCATTTGGGCGCCTTTTTTTATAAAACTAATTAACTTTTATTCAATTCCGACAATTAATAAATTATACGTTTGACAAATGGAAACAAAAGAAATTCTTCAAAAATATAAAATAATTGCTGTTGTCGGTTTCTCCGATAACCCTGATAGGGATTCGTACGGCATATCCGATTTCATGAACAAGAACGGTTATAGTGTAATAGGCGTGAATCCGCGGCTCGATGGCAGGACTGTAAACGGAATCGCCTGCTATTCAGCGCTGAAGGACATTCCCGGAAAAGTCGATATCGTAAACATCTTCAGGAAGCCGGAGGCGGTGAAGGGAATCGTCGAGGAAACCCTAAGGTTGCGGGAAAGACCCGCGGTCGTTTGGGCCCAGTTGGGAATCACGAACGAAGAGGCAAAAAAACTCGCCGAAGAAAACGGCATTATATACATTGAAGACAAGTGCATCTACGTGGAACACAAACTTAATCATATAAATTGAATATTCTCGGTAACAAAAAAGTATTTTCGGTACTGTCATTTCTGATACCGTTTTTAGTTTACATACTCACGCTCGCGCCGGGTCTGTATTTTATCGATACCGGTGAACTGGCGGCTGCCTGCGTGAAACTCGGTATCGCCCACCCTACGGGATATCCGCTGTTCACGCTGATTGGCAAGGTGTTTACTCTGCTGCCTGCAGGGGAGAACATATATAAGTTGAATTTAATGTGCGCTTTCCTTACGGCCGGGACAGTATTCGTGGTGTTCAATCTGGTTCATTATGTAATTACTGAAATGAACCTCGCGGATGAAGGAAGCAATGCGGGTGTGTTTAAAAAGTTCGAGTCTAATGAAATGCTCGTTAACTTCGTGTCGCTCTCCGCTTCTCTCGCGCTCGCTTTCTCGAATACCTTCTGGAACGTGGCGAACTCTCTCGAAGTTTACTCGCTGCATACTTTGCTGATTGTAACAGTGATATTCGTCTTCCTGAAAGCGTCAGATATTTATATACACAGCAAGGGAAAGGATGACCTGCGGTACTGGTTCCTGTTCGCTTTCGTGCTCGGTCTTAGTTTTACGAACCACCTCACGACAATTTTCCTCGGAGTGGGATTCATTTATCTTTACTTTGCCGTTAACGGATTCAGAAAGCATTCTTTCGTAAAGATATTGTACATGGCGGTTCCTTTCGCGCTGGCGTTCTCCGTTTATGCGTACTTTTTCGTAAGGGCTGACAACAATTCAATCAGTTGGGACTATCCCGCGAACCTTAGCAATTTTTACAGGCATATTTCGGGAAAGCAATTCAGCGTTTGGATGTTCTCGTCAACGGAAGCGGCTTCAAAGCAGTTCTCGCATTTTGTCTCCGTTTATCCGAAAGAGTTCTTTTATTTCCCTGTGATTATTGCGCTCTTCGGACTTGTCTATTCATTCTTCCGTCAGAGGAAGTTCTTTTACTTCACTTTGCTGCTTTTCGTGTTCAACATACTTTACGCGATTAATTACGATATTCACGACATCGATACGTATTTTCTTCTCGCTTATATAGTTACTGCCGTATGGTTCGCGCTCGGACTGATTTTTATTATAGAAAAATTAAAACTAAACACTGCTGTCGTAATTGTACTCGCGGTTTTGATACCCGCTCTCTGCGTTTACGCTAATTTCGAGGAAAATGACGAAAGCAAGAGCGTTCACGTGAGAGAATATACGGAAAATGTCTTTAAATCTGCCGGAAATCGGTCTATTGTGTTTTCAACTCAATGGGATTTCTGGGTTTCGGCTTCCTTCTATCTTCAAATGACGGAAAACTACCGTCCGGACGTTGCCGTGCTCGATAAGGAATTGATGCGCCGCTCGTGGTATTTAAGGCATATAAGGATTCATTATCCCGAAATATTTGAGAGAAGCAGACAGGAATTTGAGGATTATAACATAGAATTACTAAAATTTGAGAAAGAAACAGACAGGTACACAAACCCCAGGACAGAATTAGATAAACAGAATCTCATAAAAATTCAAAATTCATTCGCAGCGCTGTTGAACAGCATCGTTGACAGAAATTCAAAGGACTACAAAATTTACATTACTTTTGAGATAGACGATAACAAAAACGAAAGATTCGCGCTCGGTTACAGGAGAATTCCTGAAGGCATGCTGCTTCGGCTGACGCAATCTACGGATTTTGACTCTTCATACGCGGAACCCGAAATAAAGTTCGTGAAAACGAACAGAACGGATTATTACCATTCGTTTTTAATGAATGCTTACTATATGATGTTCCTGAACAGAGCAAGTTATCTTATGAATTTCAGTAAACTCGATGTCGCAGAGGATTATATCAAAAGAGCGCTCGAATTAAAGCCTAATGACAAAACCGGTTTGGGAATGCTTCGAAGAATTAATGATTTACGCGGTCTGAAATAATGCTTAAAAAATATACTATATTTGTATTTATCTTGTTTAATATATTATATATAAAT
>CAZOQR010000150.1:0-248 GCA_964581915.1 uncultured Ignavibacteriaceae bacterium
CGAAATATCGCCCGTGAAACTTCTTAACATCGGCGCGAACTATGTTTACGCTTATGGAAAAGTCCCGACAAGTTCGGATACCACGTCCATAAAGGCGTACATTCCCGAAGGGTATTTGAGTTTCAATTACAAGAACCTTCAGTTGTTCGCTTCATACGCGCACAAGCACGTGAGCACGGACGCGAACACATCCTATCCCGTTCCCATCTCGGCGAAGGGCGATGGATTTTACGGCTCGCTCTCATACT
>CAZOQR010000150.1:258-7012 GCA_964581915.1 uncultured Ignavibacteriaceae bacterium
GATGCCGAAACTCGGTGTCACTCTCGATTATAAGAATTACAGGTTCGATATGACGAACCCCGACAACAGAAGCGCCGACAGGCCGACGAAGATGCTGCCGTTCCAGAATCCGCCCACAGTCGTGAAAGAGCATTCATCGACGCTCATTTCGAGAAACCCGCACGTCGTCGATTTCAATGACGAGGTCGGAGCGCAGATAGACGTAGTCTATGCGCCAAAGGACAACGTGACTTTCAACCTGAACGCCGCAGTAGCATCGAGGCACTTCGACTACCTGAAAACAACAGACGGCGGAAAACTCATTTACACGCGCATTGAGAGAGACGGAAATTATTTACCTTCGCTGGACAAGCAATTTTCTCCTTACTGGGAAGTTTACGCGGACGGAGAATGGTATGCGAACGACAAACTTTATGCAAAAGTCGCGTACGACAGGCAGAACGCCGTCACTTACAATTACATTAACCCGAACGCGTCCGAAATATTGAAAGTTAATACAATTCCGGTCGAAGTCCGGTATTCGCTCACGAAAGAATATACGCTCAAATTTATAGTTGAAAATCAGTGGGTTGAAAACAACATAAGGGTCGGAGAAAAGTCTTACATGAACAACCTGTTCTCCGTAAGCCTTTCGCGGTCCCCGAACATAAGCGCAACGTTCAGCGCGGAATTCACGAATGACGAGGAAGAGCCCACGGGAAAAAAGAACTGGTTCATAGGAGAAGTATCGTATAAATTCAATTCAGCCAATTCGCTTACCGTTTCATACGGAACGGAAAGAGGCGGCCTGAAGTGCACGAACGGAATCTGCAGGTTCGTAAGACCGTTCGAAGGTCTCAGACTGACCCTGAACAATAAGTTTTAATTGGTTTAATCATTAATTATTTTAAATACTTTGAAAATGAAAAAACTCTCTTTATACATAATAATACTTCTTACTGCGGGATTCTTTTTCTCCTGCGAAAGCAACGACAACCCTCTCGTAAAGGGAACGTCCGACTTTAAGGCGTCGAGCAAGGTACTGGTGGAGTTTTTTACAAACCACACCTGCGTGAACTGCCCGGTTCCCGGACATTATCTGGACGAGATAGACAGCCTGAAAGGCATTACGATAAACGACACGAACGTAATAATCATAAGGGTTCACACGACCGTCACGTCGCTTAACGACCCGTTCTATCTTTTCAATACGGTCGATAATCTCGCGAGGTCAAATTATTACGGCGCGCTGATGTTCAATCCGTACACGGTTCTTAACGGCGTGCTTCTTCCCGCGTTCAACGCGACAACGTGGACAAACCTGATAGAGAGCAAACTGAAACTAAAAAACCAGTTCGGAATCAATATCGTCAACAATTACGACTCTCTCGCGGGCACCGGCTCGCTTACCGTTAGCGTAGGACAGTTATCGGGCACTTCCGTCAGCGACCTGCGCCTGCACGCCGTGCTTACGGAAAACAACCTTTACTATGAAGCGCCCAACGGCGAAGACTGGCACCAGAACACGATGAGAAAACTATTCACGGGGACGGACGGAATGAGCATTAACATTACACCAGGGCAATCGTCGAATTTCGAAATTCCGTATTCAATTCCCGAAGGAGTTGTCGCGAAGAACTCAAGCATAGTCGTTTTTGTTCAGTCACAGTCGGCAAAAAGCGTTCTCGGTGTCGAAAGGGTAAAAGTTTATTAATACTGAAACGCCATAAAAAAGTTTATCCAAATATTGCTGCTTTCCGCCCTGGTGGCGGGAAGCAGGCTTGTTATGGCGGGAACTGATACACTGAAGGTCATTCCCGACACCACGGACCTTAATACTTTCAACAACATAGAAAACCTTCTCGAAAACTCTCTCGAGGATACCGAAGACTCGAAACTCCTCGATAAAATGGATTACCTGAAGGACAATCCCGTCGACATAAACTCGGCATCGCAGACGGACCTCGAGGAAATTCCGTTTATGACTTCCATAATCGCGCGGAACATAATTAAGTACAGGGAAAAGAAAAATTACAGTTCGAAAAGAGAACTCCTGAAAGTTGACGGCGTGTCGGACGAGTTTTATGAAAAAGTAAAAGCCTTCGTAATCGCGAAAAGGTCAAAAACGGATTTCGTCAAGGATGAATCGGGCTACGTCAGGAAAGAGGGTAAGAAAAGGGGAGACGGAATTCTCGGGGATATAGATTTGAGGTTCCGCAGCCGCGTCCAGCAGGACCTCCAGACGAAGAAGGGTTTTGAAAACGGAGAGTATCCCGGCTCAAAACAAAAAGTTTACAACCGCCTTACGGGATTGTATAACGGCAGAGACTATCAACTCGGCGCGAACTTAACTCTTGAAAAAGACGCGGGCGAAACAAATTACGCGGACTTTTATTCGGGACACGTAGAACTGAAAAACTGGAAGTTCGTGAAGAAAGCCGTTATCGGTGATTACGTGCTTAACTTCGGACAGGGGCTCGGACTCCGGACATCGCTCGCGTTTTCGAAAGGAAGCGAGGCGGTCTCGGTAATTAAGAAGGACAACAACGCGATTACCAGTTATAAATCAACGAACGAGGTTCAGTTCTTCAGAGGAGCCGCGACGAACGTGTCTTATAAGAATTATGATTTTTACGCATTCTATTCGAACAATTATTTTGACGCCTCAATTGACACGACACTGAATGAAGTATCCAGTTTTTATTTCGACGGATACCACAGGACGACAAGCGAGCAGAACAGGCTCGGCACGGGCAAGGAGAGATTCGCCGGCGGAAGAATATATGCGGATTATGATTTCCTGCGGCTGGGCGTCACGTACTGGAACTCAAGTTTTACAAAAAGCATTAAACCCGACGACAGCGAGAGGCAACTGTATAACTTCAGCGGCTCGTCGGCAAACATGCTCAGCGTCGATTACGACATCATCTACAGAAACATAAACGTGTTCGGCGAATTTGCCCGCTCACAATCGGGAAGCATAGCAGGAATCGGCGCGGCGCAGTTCGGCATCGAGAAATTCGCGGACTTCATTCTTCTCTACAGGAATTATCCCGAAGACTTCTCGCCCGTTCACTCGTTCGGATTCGGCGAGAACAACGGAAACACACAGAATGAAAACGGTTTCTACGCCGGGCTGTCCGTAAGACCGCTTAAGGGGCTTGAGGTGAACACTTACTTCGACCAGTTCAAATTTCCTTACAGAACGTACTTCAATCCGTCACCGACAACAGGAAATGACTTTCTTCTCACGTCGCAGTACAAGGTAAACAAGAATCTTCTGGTTTATTTCAAGTACAGAAACAAAAACAAGGAAGAGACGAGAACAATATTGGACGAGCAGGGACGGGACGTGAAAAAAATCGACAACCGCAACCAGATGAATTTCAGGGTTGGATTTGATTACGACATATCGAAATCTGTCAGGACGAGAACGCGTTACGAGTACGTAATGGTGAAGTACGATAATTACGGCGGAAATAACAAGGGCTACCTTTTTTACTCGGATGTAAGGGCGTCGCTGATTAAGAATCTTTCGTTGTCCACAAGGTTCATCGTATTTCAGACGGAAGACTACGACAGCCGCGTTTATGAGTTCGAAGAGGACCTCCGCGGCGTAATGTCAAACGTCGGTTTATACGGCAAGGGAACAAGATGGTACCTGATGGCGGCTTACAGACCTTTTCCTTTCGCCGAATTGATTGCAAAATATTCCGCGACTTATCTTGATGAAGTGAAATCTATAGGTACTGGAAATGATATGATAGAAGGCAGCGTTAATAACAGACTGAACCTCGGACTCGAGATAAATTTCTGAGCGCGAGGTACTCTTAACCGCGACTAACTTCCGTTTTTGCTAATTGTTAATACGGATACACTTCTGCTCTTCCTGCTCTTTTCACCCGGAGAAATCTTGTCCTTGTAATCAGCGTCTTTGAAACCCTGATAAACCAGGAAGCCGATGAATCCAAGGATCACGACAAAGAACAACAGAGTGTAAACCTTAATTGATGCCGTGTTTTCTTCCACTGATATTAAACTATTTTTTTATACAATTCGGGGGACTAAAATAGTTCTATACAATATTATGAAATTCAAAATGCAATGTCCATACTTTTTTTTCATTCATGTTGTTTTTTAATTCGGAGGAATTTATCTTAATTAACCTTTCGTAAGGGGAAAAACGATGCAGTGAGATTCTGTATTTACTTCAATCAAGAGCAGGAAAAAAATACCCGGCAGGGAGGCTTAATCAGAGAAGGGGTTTATAACAATCACATACCCGTGGAAATCCGGACTTGTCTTCAGTTGCTTAGCGCGTAAACGATTATGTTCGTTCCCATTCTGAACGCCTCGTCTCTTTTCTCCTGAGGGTCGTCGTGCTCCCGCGTGTCCGCCCAGCCGTCCGAAATGTTGGTCTCGTAAGTGTAGTAAACGCAGAGGCGTCCGTTCTGCCAGATTCCGAATCCCTGCGGAGGCTTGCCGTCGTGTTCGTGTATCTTGGGAAGCCCGTTTGGAAATGAATAATGTATGTTGTAGATATTATGCCCGAAAGGGAGTTCCTTTAATTCATCATTCGGAAATACTTTTTTGATTTCTTTCCGGAACGATTCATCCATTCCGTAATCGTCGTCAGCGTATAAAAACCCCCCGTTTTCAAGATAAAGCCTCAGGCGCTTGATTTCGGATTCGGAAAAACTGATGTTGCCGTGTCCCGTAATTAATATGAACGGATAATCGAATATCTCATCCGAAGAAACATCAACAGAATAAAATCTCGGCTCGTCAACATCAACAGTCGTGTTCTTCTTCAGGTAGTTCATCATGTTTACTTCGGCGGATGGGTCGTTATACCAGTCTCCTCCGCCGGAATATTTAAGCCGCGCGATTCTGAACTTTCCGGCTTTTACCTGCGCGCTTGATTCCGTCCCGCCGAAAAGAAAAGAAAGAATCAGAATCATAGCGATAAGACCTGTTTGCGGAGTATATAAAGAGCGCGGTTTCAATTTTACCTTTTTACTTTTGGCAAATCGAGAGACGTGTCAATTCGCTCGATGTCGCGCCAGATAGCCTGACACGGGAAGTTGTTTTCGTAAAGGGCTTTCGAAATCATCACGCTGTCAACCTTTGGGTTGTTCAGGTCTTTCAGCATTCTCAGGTGCGAGTAATTTCCGATTCCGCCCGCGGATGTTATTTTCAGGTTCTTCGTGTTATTCGCAATTTCAAGTATTCTTTCCGTAAAAGGTCCGCAGCAGTTGCCGACCCGTGTCACGTCCTGATAAATGATTCTCCTAACGCCGATATTTTCCATCATTAAGGCGAAATCCAGCGGTGTTATGTCAGCGTAATTTATCCATCCGTTCGTGACGACGTTATTTAATTTCTCGTCAATCCCGATTACGATTTTCGACGGAGTATATTCGTCGAGAATTTTCTTAATCATTTCAGGGTTGGATATGGCGGCAGTGCCGACTACTATCCTGTAAACTCCGAGGTCCTCTATTATTTTCTTCGCGGTCTCGAAATCTCTGATGCCTCCGCCAAGTTGAACCGGGATATCGACTGACCTGCAGATTTCTTTAATGACGGGATAATTCTTCATCTCTCCCTGAACAGCGCCGTCGAGGTCCGTGATGTGAATGCACTTGAAGTTTTCTTTCCTGAAAAGACGCGCTACCTTTACCGGATTATCCGAATAAAAATTGGTCGTCTCGTAGTGCCCGTGAAAGAGCCTCAGGCACCTGCCGTCTTTTATGTCTATTACGGGAATAACAAGCATCGCGAAAATATTTAGCGTTTTACAACAGCCAGTTTTCCTTTTCCAACCTTGCTTCCGTCCTTGTTAAAACCCACAACGATGTAAACACCCGACGGGACGTAGTTTCCGCGCTTGTCCTTACCGTCCCAAGACGCGATCTTTCCGCCCGGAGAATCGAATTCCGCAACGACATCTCCCGTGAGAGTGATTATCTTAACCGAAGAGTTCTCGACAAGACCGTCAATCCTTAAATTTACTTTCGGAGGAACAAGGTAAGGATTCGGCGAGCATATTATCCTGTCAAATTCCGCCAGTGGTGAAATAGCATCCGTCTGAACAGACGAGAGTCCGTACAGCGAACCGAAATACGCTCTTCCGTCCGCGGGATTTACCGCTATGGAAGTAATCTCGTTGTTGAGAAGCGGACTGTTTGTCGTGTTGAACTGTTCTATCAGCGTGGTGCCGTCCGATGACAGGTGGAAAACTCCGTTGTTTTTCGTGCCCACCCATTTCTGGTTCAAGACGTCCGACGCTATGCACTTGCAATTTTCGGTAAACGGCACCTGAATGTTGCCGGAGATTAATCCGAGTTTTCTGGGAGCGGGCTTATTGTTCGGATTAACGATAGCCGCGTACGGGTCGCTTATTACAAAAATTCCGTTTATTGTCGTTACCCAGACTTCGTTGTTCTTGTCGACAATGACGGATGTGATGTCATTGCTTTCAAAATCGTTGACGTTATAGAATCCGTAAATGTCATCAGCGGTATTATAAAGCGAGCCGTTTTCGTTAAAGAAATACAGTCCGCCCGGATTGCCGCTCGACGTGATCCATTTCGTGTTATAATTGTCAATCGCCATGTGCTCAAATCTCGCCGCGAGAACTACATCGGGATTGTTAAAACCGAGGAAAGTTGAATCGCCCGTCACGGCGTACAGGCTCTTCGATTTATCCGTTCCGTAAAACGACATCCAGAACATACCCGCGTTGTCATACGCGCCGCCGAACGGAACGCAA
>CAZOQR010000151.1:0-6911 GCA_964581915.1 uncultured Ignavibacteriaceae bacterium
AATACAAGAAGAATGTCGGACAATAACAGCATATTGCTAACACGGTTATTTCTTAAAATCGATTTCCGGAGCAGGGATAAGGCGGGATTTGGAAGACTCGCGGGTTTAATTGCCACTTACCTTTTCGCGAACACTCTTATTGCTAACAATAATTTCTTAAGACTCGGCAAGCAGTCTTTCGTCTTCGCTTCTTTGACAGTCAATCTTTTCTTCGTCGCGTTCATAATCATTTCGGATTACTCGCAGATCTTTTTTAACCGTAAACACGCGGGCTTGCTTGGCGCTTTGCCGCTTCGTCAGGAAGATGTTTTCTCGGCAAAAGTCTTATCAGCGTTCGCTTATCTGTCCGTTTTCCCGCTGACAGTGTCTATACCTTTTTCCGTTTATGTCTATTTTTACGATAAAAATCCCCTGGACTGCGTCGAGGTCTTTATATCGTCCGTCCTCTTCGCTTATTTCGTAACAGCGCTCGTGCTTCTTGCCAACAGCGTAGTGGTCTTTATAGGGAAAGGAAAGAATAAAATTCTGGTTTATGCCTTCCAGATTCTTTTCGTGCTTTTTGTGTTTTCTATGAACAGCATCACGGGGCGGATGTCGGCGGGAAATTCAGTCGCGGACTATCATTTCTTGAAATACTTGCCGCAATATTATCTGATTCCGGGCGAAGGCAGTCCGCTTTATCTGACAGGCTTATTCCTCCTGACCGCCGCGGTCTTTGCGGTCACTTACTTGTTTCTCAGGAATAAATATTATGCGCTTTCGGAAATTGTAGGCGGCGTCGATGTTCAGAGAAAATCCGTTTTCTCGAAACTCGGTTTGTATTTCGACTTCGGGGCTTTTGAAAACTTCATTCTGCGGAACAGTTCGGAAAAGGCTTCGTACGGGCTCATAAAGAACCTCTTTGTAAACAGCGCGTCTTTGAAATTCAGATTCTTTCCTGTTTTGCTGATACCCGTAATTTCTTCCTTAGTCGGCGTTATCTCTGGAATTCCGTCTATGCTTATTATGAATGACAGCGAATTACTGTCCGAGAACAGGCTTCTTGTTCTGAGTCCCGCCGTTACGATTACAACCTTGATGTGCATAAGGCTGATTTATTCAAACACGAAAATGGCGTTCGACACCGATGGCAGCATAAACTGGATTTATGATTCAATCCCTGTCGAGAGAAGAAAAATCCTTAACGGAATCGTCAAGTTCATTTATGTGTATTTTGTCTTTCCCGTGCTCGTCATTGTTTCCCTGCTGCTGATTATTCGCCTGCCCGCGAAAGATGTGCTGCTGAATGTTTTCTATCTGGGGGTCTTCGGGGTCTTCGTGAACGCCCTTATGAACAGGTTCGACAAGACGTATCCGTTTTCAGTCGATGCCGCAAAATACAATAATTCTTCAAAATACATTGAGATACTTTTTGTAGCATTTTTCGGCGTCGTATTTTTTGTTAGTCAGATTTTTATTTTTAAAAGCATTATATTTGTCTTGTTGGCAGCGGCAGTATTGGCCGTAATTTCATATTTTTTAAATAAATAATTCATCAGGCGCGGATGCGATTCGAAACACGGAATTCCATTCTGCGCAGATAACAAAATTATTGTATGGATTCATTAGATAACACGAACATTACGGCTCCGCAAACGGAGACAAAGTCCCTTGTCAGAACTTATAAGGGCGACGGTAAAAACGTCATTCTCGGAATTACCGGTACCAGCGGCGCGATTTACGGACTCAGGATATTGCGCGCTCTTATTATGAGCAATTACAACATAAACCTCATTATAACCGAGTATGCTCATTATAACATTTCCAGGGAATGCGGCATGGACCTCAATCAGGGTAACGTCCAGAGTTTTTTCCCCGAGTTGATAATAAATAAATGCTCCGTGTCTTTTCACAGCAATCTCGACCTTAAATCCGAAATTTTTTCGTCGTCATATAACGCGCACGGAGTCATTGTCGCTCCCTGCTCGATGGATTATGTTTCTCAAATCGCTCATTCCGAAGCCCAGAACCTCATAGTTAAATGCGCCGACCACGCCCTGTCGTACTCGAAGCCGCTGATTATCGTTCCCCGTGAGACACCGCTAAACAGGATTCATCTCGATAATATGATTAGAATTATTGACGCGGGCGGCAGGATTGTTCCCGCAATGCCGGGCTTTGAAAATAATCCGAAGGACTTTAACGACCTCGCGGATTTTATCGCGGGAAGAGTGCTCGACGTGCTTAACTCCGGAGCCGCAGGATAAAGTTGCTCTTTGGTTTTGGTTTCCTTATTGACTGATTCTTTTCGTGTAACTTTGATATATTTACCGTGTGATTATTAGACTTGAGACTCTTAATATCAATATTGCTCAATTTTGTGATTCTCTTTAATTCCGCCGGATATCTCGTTTTATATTATCAATTGAAAAGCCATTTCAAATCCGACGCGAAAAAGCAGATTGAAAGTTTTATACCGCTCGATAAACTGACACACATAACGATACCTGCCGATGTATTCGAGAATGGAAATGATGACTTTTATTTCGTTGAACCGCACGAGTTCGTTTATTTCGGAAAAATGTATGATATCTGCGAGTACTCGTATTCAGGCGATAAAGTCTCCATATTCGCGCTCCGCGACGATAAAGAAAATATGCTCGAAGAACTCTTCGCCCAGTTCTTTTCCAGAACCCTGAACGATGAGCATTCGGGCGTTTCTTCATTGATTAATATGATAATAAAAGACGCGGGACTGCCGTCTGAATTCATTGTGGAAACGGTTTGCAACACGTTTCTGTGCTGCGATATAGTAAATTACACTCTTTTAAAGAACTTTTTCGACGTACCAACGCCTCCCCCAAAGTATTCCGTATAGTTTCGTTGCGTTTTTCAAAACCTAAATTAAACTATATGAGAAAATTACTATTAATCTTTTCGTTTGTTTTCGTTTTTGGTTTTGCCGTTGATTTGTATTCGCAAATTGACACTAACTTCTATGAAACGGAAGAAGTCGTCATAACGGGAACCAGAACGGAGAAAAAAATCATTGATATTCCCTATTCGGTCAACAGAATCGACCAGACTCAATGGCAGTCAACAAGAAAACAGGCTGTGAACGAAGTATTGAACTTTGTTCCGGGCGTTTTCTTCCAGTCAAGATACGGTAACCACGACGTCAGGATTTCCATCCGCGGTTTCGGAAGCCGCTCCAATACAGGCATCAGAGGCGTGAGAATACTCCTCGACGGTATTCCGGAATCGGAACCCGACGGTCAGACAAGAATCGAAGCGATTGACTTCACGTCAATCGGAAAAATCGAGGTCGTAAAGGGAAACTCTTCTTCCCTGTACACAAACGCCCCGGGCGGTGTAATTAACTTCCTCTCCGATGTCGATTTCACGAAGAACTTCGCTGTAATCGATAATGATTTCGGTGAATTCGGTCTGATGAAAAACGGATTTAAAGTCGGTCTTAATTCAGGAAATACAAGATTCATGCTTACTTCGAGTTACGAAAACTATAAAGGATTCAGAGACCACAGCAATGAATACCAGACAAGAATTAACTCGACTTTGATTTCCGAAGTCAGCCCCAAGACAACACTGAAAATCTTCGGCTATTACGTGAACGGACTGATTAAACTTCCGGGCTCGCAGACGCTTGCCGAATATAATACCAATCCTTACGGAACTGACGCGACTACTCTCGCAAGAGACCTGAAGCGCATTACCAAGAAAGGAAGAATCGGAATTACATACAATACTCGTTTCGGTAAAGATGACGCGCATACGATTGAATTAACCGGTTACGGTACGATTAAAGACCTCGAAAGAACCGACAGCAGATACAGAATATTCAGCAGAAGCGGTCTCGGCGGGTCGTTCAAATACATCAATCATGCCGTCATTGCCAACAGAAACAACGAATTCACGTTCGGCGGCGATCTGTTCTTCCAGGGCGGACCCATGAACTATTTCGACAATGTTAACGGTCAGAAGGGCGATATATCAAAAGCCATTCTTAATGAAAAACTATCCAACGTCGGCTTCTATCTCCTCAATCAGTATAATCTGATACCGGGAAAAATGGATTTCATGGTCTCCGCGAGATATGACAGGGTTAATTACATCTCTGAGGACTGGCAGAATACCAGTTCGGATACTTCAAGAACATTCGACAGACTTACTCCGAAAGTCGCGTTTAATTTTAAACTGACTCCGAAAATCGCGCTGTACACTTCATTCGGTCTCGGTTTTGACACTCCTGCGAATAACGAACTCGACAACTTCCCGTCTTCTTCGAACGGCGGAAGAACAACCATCAACCCCGACCTGAAGGCGCAGTTGTCAACAAACTTTGAATTCGGCATTAAAGGAAGCACGCAAGGTATCGATAAGAAGTATTTCACAAACACTTTCGCGGAAGTTACGTTCTTCCACAGTCTTATCGAAAAGGAAATCGTCCCCTTCGTTTATGATAACGCGTACTTCTACAGGAACGCCGGTAAAACAAGAAGAATGGGCGTCGAAGCGGGATTCAATACCGATATCGTAAAAGGACTGTCACTCAAAGCAGCCTACACTTATTCAAACTTTGAATACATCGAATATCAGGCGCTTATAATAAATCCGTCTCCTTTCCAGGAAACCATCGAGGATTACAGCAACAATAAAGTCCCGTCAGTCCCCGAACAACTCCTCAGTACCGAACTCGGTTATACTTTAAATTTCGCTAAGTATTACACCGCTTTCATCAAGGGTAATGCGAAATTTGTAGGCTCTATGTTCGTCAATGATAAGAACGTTGACACTTTGAAAACCGAAGATTATCTTTTACTCGGAGGTCAACTGGGATTCGCGGTGAATTACCAGGGACTGAACCTGACCGCGTATGCCGGCGTCGATAATATTGGCGATAAGAAATATGTCTCGTATATAAACATTAACGATATGGGCGGAAGATTCTATGAAGCGGGTCCGAAAAGAAACTTTTTCGGCGGTATTAAAATAGGTTACATATTCAAATAATGCTTTATCGCGCGGGGGATTACAGAAATCCCCTGCGCGTAATTTATAACACATTACTGTATGAAAAAAATAATTTTTGCTTTCCTATTCCTTTTGTTTCTTTCCTTGCAGGGGTATCCGCAGTTTCCAATATACAGAGTTTTTCCGTCTTCTATAAACCAGATTGAACCTCTGATCGTAAAGCACCCCGCTAATCCGCAGATGCTTTTCGCAGGTTCATATACGCTGAATTTCTCGACGCTTATTAGAAACGAAGGCTGCTATCTAACTACTAACGGAGGCGTCAACTGGTTCGGATACGACATTATAAACGACGGCTTCCCCACTTTCCATAACGGCGACCCGGGACCTATAATTTGCCCCGACGGCACGCTTGTAATGGCGCACTTTCAGACTTTCAGCGCGCAGTCGAACAGAACATACTCCAACGTTTCCACAAATATGGGCGCGAACTGGACTTCGCCTATTCAATGCTTCGCGACTACAAATGAACAGCTCAAGAGTTCAATCGCAATAGATGATGTCCAGAGCAGTTCATTTTACGGAAGAATTTATGCCGTTAGTTCAATGGTAACAAATCCGTTCGTGGTGATATTCAGCAAATCGACCGATAAAGGCGCGAGTTGGGACGCTTCTCTTAATCAACTTAATTCATCCTTGCCGGGTAGAAACTCTAACGGTCCCTGCGTGACAGTTGGTGAAAACGGACAGGTTTACGTCGCCTGGGCATCTTCAAAAAATTCAAGCCCGTTCAACGAACTCGGAATCGGTTTTGCAAAATCCCTGAACGGCGGTCAGAGTTGGACTATGAGCGAATCAGTTTACGACTGCAACGGAATCTTCACGTCGCAGTTGACTCCCTGGGGCATCCGCGTTAACAGTTATCCCGTGTTGGACGTCGACCGTTCAGGCGGCGCGAGAAACGGATGGATTTATATCGTAACCGCGGAAAAGAATCTTTCACCCGCAGGCTCCGACCCGGATGTAATACTTCATAAATCGTCCGACGGAGGCATCACCTGGTCGGCAGGCATAAGGGTTAATCAGGACCCGCTCAATAACGGAAAGATTCAATACTTCCCGTCCGTGGATGTTGACGATAACGGCGGCATTAACATCGTCTATTACGATACTCGGAATACTCCTACCGGCGACTCCGTTCAGGTCTATATTTCACGCTCTCAGGACGGCGGTAACACCTGGCGCGACCATCTTATTACTTCATCGAAGTTTTATCCGCAGCCGGTTTCGCTCGGCGGCGCGGGAAATCAGGGAGATAACATCGCCATTATTTCATCTAACGGAAAGGTCTATCCGATGTGGATGGCTAAATATCCCGGTGACCCTGTTTATCAAATCTGGTCTTCGAACATCGACCTTACTACTATCGGCATCGAAAATTTCGAAAGCCGCGTCCCCGCGGGATTCGAAATAATGCAGAACTTTCCCAACCCGTTCAACCCTTCAACGACAATAAAATATAAAGTGAACCGCTCGGGTGTCGTTACACTGAAGGTTTATGATATAATGGGAAAAGAAATAACTACACTCGTTAACGGCGTTAAGAATACAGGCGAGCATTCCGTTACTTTCGACGGCTCGAACCTCTCTTCAGGCATTTACTTCTGCGGTATGAAATCCGAAAACTCTGTCCGCGCTGTTAAAATGATTCTTATAAAATAGCGGTATATGATAATTAAAAATCCCCGTTTAAACGCGGGGATTTTTTTATTATTCGCGTACGTATATAAGAAAGTAACTGCCTCACTGAATATCGGCAATCCTGACTTTGAATTCGTGTCTACATTTTGAAGAACCGATATACAAATCAAAAGAAAATTTGTATCGCTTTATGTATTCGTGTCCTGCTTGAGACAAAACCGTGATAGAGAAATATATAT
>CAZOQR010000152.1:0-6859 GCA_964581915.1 uncultured Ignavibacteriaceae bacterium
GGGCAGCCGACGAGAGTGATTTTCGAATCGGGATATTTTGTCTTCAGCGCCTTATACATCGGAAGGGTGCAAATAGTATCGCCTAACTGGTTGCTCTGGGGCCGTATTACAAGAATTTCCGTCATTGTTTTGAATGTGAGAAAAATAACCGAATAATTTTTTTAACGGTATGCTTAAATTGAAGCATAGAATTTTCAGAATTGTATTCTTCCGAGAACAAAGTCAACGCCTTCGATTATATCCCCTTCTTCGGTTTGCCTTACTTCAACATTTCGGGCGTTCGAATTAAATTCTAATGAGCGGCGGGACAAATCGTCGGTTGACGGATAAATCCTGTACTTTCCCGGCGGAATATTGTCGAATATGAATTCGCCGTCGGAGAACGTCAGCGTCTCAATTTTAATTTTTCCGTTTTCAGATTCAAGAAGCACCTTCAAACCTGAAACGGGTTTCGCGTCCTTTCCGGAATTTATCGTAACGCTTCCGCTTACAATTCCCGAAGCATAAACGGGAACGGGAACCACCTTGAACCTGTTAGGGTCGACGAAAACTCCGTAGGTCCTGTATTTAGGCCTGTACAGCGGGTTATCGAAAGAGACGGGAGATATTTCGAGACGGTAAGAATAGTAAGGGTCGAGGTCGGAGTACCTGCACTCGTTTTCTGTTTTAAGAAGTTTACCCGCGTTAATTCTCGTATCGAATCCTGTTTTAAGAATTTTTTCGTTAGCGTCGGGATAATCGTTTCCGTTAGCGTCGAGGAAAGGAACGAGTGAAAGACCGCCGCGCGAGACCATATTTCTGTTGTCTAAAACAAATTTGTTTCTGAACTGGTCGTAACCGACTGAGCCGTACACGGACTGCTGAATGTCCCACCCGTTTTCGTAAGACGAATACCCCGCGTTATATCTGCCGAAAGAAAAATCAAATCTAAGAGCCAGTCCGCCCGAATAATTGTTGTTCACGTAATCTCTCGCCGCGTAAACCGTCAGCCATCCCGCGCCGAAAAGCCCCTTGTCTATGTAGAGAGCCGTGTTCGAAAATCTTCCGGATGTGTGGTCGATTTCCGTCTGCTGTCTTAACATCAGGTCGCCGTAAACCCTGTACGTGAGACTCGCGGAAGTTCTTGTTCCCGCGTCCTCAAACGCATCGGACACTTTGCTCCAGGAAGCGTTAGTGATGACACCGCACTGAAGTCTTTTATAATTCAGAAACAACCCCGAGTTGAGGAAAAGCAGTTTGTAATTATCGGAAACGGTTCTTCTTCCGTTGACCCTGAAACTGACAGAGAGACCTTTAAAGTAAAAGGGAACGAAAGCGGAAACATTTTGTTCCTCACTGTATTTTGAAGGATTGAAGAATTCATTCGCGCCGTATCTGATATAAGAAAATGTCGTGTAAATCTGCGACGGAAGCAGAAGGCTGAGGTTAGCGCTGCCTTTCAACGCGTGGAAATAGTCGGCGCTGAAAATCAGGTTATCGAAAATCCTGACGGACGTGTTCGCGTAAGGATAAAACTTTTTCAGGTCAGGCTCGTTGAGGTACAGCATTCCGGCGCCCGAAGTGATAATTTTATTTATTCCCCAGGAAACGCTTGATTCAGAAAAAAGGCTGTGATTTCCCGATTTGAGCGTGCCGCCCGTAACGTTGTATTCAACGGTTTTTTCCGGAAGAAAATTAAACGGCACCTGAATCACGCGTTCTTCGGTATTAATCTCTCCCGCGGTACCGTAATACTTGAGCGTGATGTAGTTCGAGCCGTAGAGCAATGGCACGTTGAATTCAAAGTATCCGTCGCTTCCAGACTTCGTGTAGCCAATCAGTTCGTTGTTGATGTATAGTTCGACGTCCCAGTTCGAGCCCGTCCTGTCGAAAATTTTGTAATTGCCGATAGTTCTTCTTGAAACAGGCGGAGAGTTTGTAATCTGAATTCCCTGAGTATTCGAAAGCAGGCCGGACTGCAGGCGCATGTTGCCTATAATGGCCTGTTTGAACATTTTTCTGTCGTCAACGAATCTCCATCTGAACTCGGCGTTGTTGTTATCGAACAAATCCTTATCGTCGCCGTTTATATTCGCGATGAAATCACCGCCGAGAATTTCCGAGCCGTGCGAGAGGTTGTAATAATACCTGTCGCCGATGCGGGACGAGTGCGAGTGGTTGAGATTCCAGTCCATAACACCGAGACCGAGAATTTTTCTTTTCCGCGGAATCACGATATCGGCATTCTTCAGGTCCGTCCTGTTTGCAGAACTTATTTCCCTTAAAAGGTTTCTTTCTATTTCCGCGACGACGGGAAGTTTCGTTTCTGATGTAACGTGAATGTTAAGGCGGCTGAGGTCGGCGTTAAGAACAAGACCGAAGAGTTTTTCGTACAAATTTGAACTCAGGCAGACGTCGGATTCCGCAGCATAAAAATCATCCCTGTTAAACGAAAAGGCTTTTTCCTTTATCACCGCTGAGTTTTTCAGGAAGTCAATTTCGTACGTTTTGCTTTCATCGATGTAGAAACCTTTCACGAGCGACATTTCACGGGAGAACCTGAAATCAATTTTCAGACGCGAGAAAAGTTCTCCGAGAGGCACATAAACCGTTTTACCCGAGACGAAACAATTCAGATTGAACTTCCCCGCCTTGTCGGCGTCAATCTGCAGCGGGGCTTCATCGCAGGCGGGGTTTGACTTTACGAGATTTGAGTCAATGAATGAAAGCGACGCCGCAGGGGCGCAGCAACAGAGCAAAAAAAAAGATATATTCAGAAGAAGAAATTTCATTTTTCTATCGTAAGCGTAATCGTTCTTTCAGCGGCATTGCCTTTGAGAATATTACCTCCCGTCTCTTCCCTGTCGGTGTTGACCTGAACGGTTATCGTATATTTTCCGGGAGCGAGTTTTCCCGTTTCAATTTCGACGCGCTTGTTGAGTTCGTAGTAAACTGAAATCTCCTGACTGACGTTCTTTATCACTTCCGATTTTTCGTTCGTCAGCGCGGAGACAATATTTCCGATGTAGGCGGCGTTGCCTTCCCGCTTCAGTTCGGCGAAAAGGACAATTTTGCTTCCGTTGTACGAGCAGGTGAGATTTGAGAAGTTTATTCCCGTCGAGACTTTTCCTCTTCTGTAGTTAAGGGCAATGACGGAGCGGAATTCAACGCCGAGACCCGCGTCGATATTTTCCTTTCCCGCGGAGTCATTAAGGACTACCTGTTTTGATTTGATTACAGGACGTCCCCAGTATTCGCCGTCTTTGAGATTTTTCGGCTTCGCGGCGATTCTGACGGTTTGCTCGCCAAGAGGAGAAAGTATGAACTTGCGCGGATAGAAACTTATAAACTTCACGGCGGACGGGTCGGTTTCAGATTCCGTATCGGGAAAATGTATAATGGTTTTTCCCGATGAGTCGGATACGGGATATCCGAATTTCATATCTATGCTCACTTCCCAGGAAGCGGAGTTTGAATTGTTTCGTACGAGAATGTATCCGTTCCTGTCAGCGTCGCTAAGGTGCACAGTAACCGGCGCGACCGTAACCTGTCCTTTTACGGCAAGGCAGAACATTAATAGCAGGGATATCAGCAATAATTTTTTCATAATTCTAATTTGATACGGTTGTCAGAACGATTATAATCTGCGAGTTATATTCACCCGCTTTCTGAACGGCGGGCGGATTTACGGTGCCTCCAATCCTGATAAAATATTCTCTTGTCTTGTCATCAAACTGGAGCGTTGTGCCCGTGTACGGATTAAAAGGTATTCCGGGCTGGTCGTCATTCGGATTAATGCTGCAGGATGCCGTAAAAGAGACGGGCATAACGCCCGCGCTTCCGTTGATGCCGCCCGCGAGATTAAAAGAAACATTTACAACAAAACGGCTTCCGTTAGATTTCAGTATGAACTTTCCCGCGTCGGGGTCGTTCTCGGAAACTATTTTCTTCACGCCCGGAATGATGCTGCCGAAATCAAGATTACGCATATAGGTGATTTGCAGACCGTCGGACTGCGGCAGGCATTGAGACGAAAACAAAAAAATGCAAAATAGTATAACCGCTTTTCTCATCATTCCCTTTTAATGATACCTAGATTGATATTGTAATATATAACATTAAAAATTTTTTACAAAAATAAAAGGGGCTTCCTGACGGAAAACCCCTTCTTATTATTCTGTTGTCCTGGCTTTTAATTTCCGGTGTAGTACAGAGTAACAGTAACTGTTCCTTCGTAGAGACCGGCCGGCTGGGTATATGTCGGCTGAACGGTGCCTCCGAGAAGAATATCCATCGCTCCGTCGGTTCCGAACACTGCGTTAACAGAATTCACAGGGTCGAATTCCACGACGTTACCTCCGGGAAGTTTGTACCCGCCGTCAGTCGGAGAAAAACTCAGCATGAGGTGCTCCTCACCGCTTATTAGTTCGGGCGGAAGAGATATTTCAATCGTAACTTCTTTTCCGGATTCGCCCATTATGGAAAATTTTCCGGCCGAATTCGAGTTCTTGTCGATAGTTCTGTTCACACCCGGTAGTATATCGCTGCCGAAATCGAGATCGTGAGTAGATACAATTGATATGGGTGCCAACACCGTTCCTTTTGCGCTAATCGTGGCGGTAAGAGGTTTTGGAGTAATCCCGTCGCTTTTAATCTGGGCAAAAACAGCAGTCTGCAACAGGAATCCAATGACAAAAGGAAGCACAAATATTAGTTTCTTCATTCCAATAACTCCTCTGGATTAAAATTATATAATTGTATTAAAAATATTACTACAATTTTCCTGCCATTTATAATCTTCAAAATTTTTACGGAAATAGCTTTTTCAAATTCACATCCCGATGTTTTCGAAGTCTTCGCACTATGTTTGTGTCGGTATATAAATACTTGAAAAAATAAACCGGACCTTCGGAGGGAATAGTCATTGAGAAGCAGTCAGGTAAGAGTGTCGTTGTTATCTTTTCTGAGGATATACGTTCGGTATTTCAATAATAAATTTATGCCTCTGTCATAGAAAAATATACTTGACAATACGAACTATATTTTTGAAGTTGAGAATGATAGGGTAAACAAAAAAGTATTTGCCTGCATACTATAAACAAACCCCGGCAGGTCATAAAGAGAAACCGATCACATACTTACACAGGAACAAAAGTGTAATTCACAAGAAAGAATAATCCGTTTAATCTTTTGAGTTTCCGGAGCATTGTCTTTTTCAATCGGAACACCGCAATATTTTTCAAAATATTATAACAGGAGGTTCAATGAAAAAGGTAATAACCGTATTTATCCTTTTCTGCCTTTTCACGGCAGCAAGCGTTTATTCTCAATATAAATACGAAAATCCTATTTATATCAAGAATAACACTGCAACATCCCTGACCAACGTACAGGTCAGGCTCGTCATAAACACTCAGGTTCCGATATCAGCAGGCTGGATGCAGGCGGACGGAAAAGACATCAGGTTTGCCACGTTATGCGGAGGAACTACATTCCGTGACCACTGGGTTGAGAGAAATCTAAATACGGACACGACAGTGATATGGGTGAACGTGCCGTCATTAGGGGCAAACGACTCGGCGCTCATATATCTTTATTACGGCAATCCCGCCGCGACGAACATATCGACACTGAATGTTTTTTACGGACCGAACTCGGCGACGGACAGCGTCGTGGTATCGTCAACGAACACTGTCAGCAACTGCCAGAGGGGCTTCAGATTCACGGCAAACGAGGACGTTCTTATTGCATACTTCGGCAAAAGAATACCGAACGCGACGCAAAGGTATTTAACTTTGTTTGATTTCTCTACTCAAGCCATTTTAGCCCAGATACAAGTTGATGCAGGAGTTGCCGGTGCTTATAATTACAACGCGCTTCCTTCACCGCTCTGGATAAAGTCAGGACAGCAATACATAATGACATTATTTAACGGCTCAGGAGATATGTATTATTACGGTTACAGCACACAAATTGGACAGCACCTGTCGTACAGTGATATGAGATACGCGAATTCCTGCACGCAGAACACCTTCCCGACAAGCATCGTAAGCGGGCAACACTACGGCATTCCTGACTTTTTATATTATACGAAACAAAATGTTTCGCCCGCTCCGACATTTCGTATACTGCCGCCCGCGGATACTGTTACTCCCGCTGTTCCTATCAACCTGACCGCGCTTCCGGGAAATCAGCAGGCGTTGTTAAAATGGAGGAAGAACCTCGAATTCGATATGTATCAGTACGGATTATACAGGAACACGACGAATAATCCGTCCACGGCGACATTCATCGGAGCGACTGATCATCCGGACACGACATATACCGCGACAGGTTTGACAAACGGCACGACTTATTATTTCTGGGTGCGCTCGGCAGACAGATACTGCTCGCCGAAAATAAGTGATTACAGCATTGTTGCCAGTTGCACGCCTGTTAAAGTTGAGCAGCCCGTGACAGGAATTCCGGCAAAGTTCTCTCTCTCGCAAAATTATCCCAATCCGTTCAATCCGTCAACGATGATTCGGTTTGATCTGCCGAAAGACGCACTTGCCGAACTCATTGTATATGACATCACGGGCAGGGAGGTTGCGAAACTTATAAACGGAAAGTACGAAGCGGGATATTACGAAATTGAGTTTGACGCTTCGAGTCTCGCGAGCGGAATATATTTTTACAAACTTACCGCCGGCAAGAACAGCGATATAAAGAGAATGGTTCTCGTGAAATAACGAACGTCAGATATTAATAAATACATTTGTAAAAAATCCCCGTTTAAGACGGGGATTTTTTATTATTCGAGTACGTATATAAGAATGTAACCGCCTCACTGAATATCGACAATCCCGGCTGTGAATTCGTGTCTATATTTTGAAGAGCC
>CAZOQR010000153.1:0-6791 GCA_964581915.1 uncultured Ignavibacteriaceae bacterium
AATAATAAAGCGTAAGCAACCCTGAAAACAATAAAATCTTATAAAGTATGTTCACGAAACCGTCTCCATTGTTGCCGAACGGAGACATCCATTCATTCACGGTCTCAAGCATCTTCATTTTTGTATGCTCGTACGCATAAACATAAGTCTGGAAAAAGTTCGGATTAACAAGCATTACAAGTGCCGATACAGCGAGTATCAAGAATAAACGCAGGAGTTCACTTTTTTCCAACGGACGCACGTCGGAATTCAGGAATGAATTCCTTTTATATGTGTTTATAAACTCGGAGATAAAATAGAGAAAAAGTATGAATCCGCCCGCGATGATTCCCATATGCATGTTCGCCCATATCAAGAAAATCAGAGGCAGAAAATAAAGGACTTTATGATTATCTCTGTTAAAATATCTGTAACTGCAGATTATTAGCAATATCAGCACATAAAATAAATATGACATCACGTGAGGCCTTGGAGTCAGCCTGTCGATGGAGGCAAACGCCAGAACAAACATGAACACAACCGAGAAAACAGTACTCACTTTAAATTTTCTCAGAATCATATAGATAATTCCGAATACGGCTAGGAATACGATCGTTCTTAAAACCGAAATTCCCGTAAACCCGAATGCTGTGTAAAGAGCATAGGTGAGTACGTCCCAGCCCCATTCGAACGGCATCCATTGCTGGCCTTCAGTAAGGAATCCGAATACGTCCGTCGAAGGCACGTGACCTGTATTTATAATGTACCTGCCTGTTGCAAGATGCCAGAATACATCGTCGTCTCCCGAAATCTTAAAAGTTGTGAAGAAAACAATAAAGACAAAAAAAATACCAAGCAGGATGTAATTCAGGTACGGGTTTTCAACATACACCTGTTTTAATTGCTTAATATGTTTCTTTTTTTCCTTTGACATTAAATTAATTTAAGTCTGTTGACAATTTGTATCTTAGAATCCTGTTATTGCCCGTATCGGCTATGTAAAGGACTTTGTTGAAATGCGCGACACCCATCGGTGTGTTAAATTCCAGGCCTCCGCTGCCCTGCTTACCGAATGATTCAACGAGTTTCCTGCCCGCCGTATTGAACTTGTACAGATGATGCCTGAGGGCATCTATTACATATACATTCGAATAAGAATCCTGAGTAACCGACCCCGGGGCTCCGAATTTGGTTAATACAATATCCTGCGAAGAAGAAGTAAATTTCGGGTCATAGGCTCCGCTGCTGCTGTTATAATTAAACCACAGTACTTTATTAAGCGAGACTGTATCCTGTGTATTGCGGGCAATAATAAAATCGGTACTGGAATTACGGGTAACATAAATTGCGGATACGTTTTCGATCGAGTAAAAACTGTTTCCGGATATCTGAAAACCGGTCAGTTTTTCAATGGAAGTAATTGTCTCAATTCCTCTTATGTTTAATACCGCGTTGCCCGGATCTATTCCAATCGGGTCACCTGGTCCAATCCTTGTTATGACGAAAGAATTATCCGGATAAACAGAAATACCAGTAAACTTCCTTAGTTTGCTCGAATTAGGAGTCGGCTGCAAACTAGTAAGCAGAGTTATTTTCCTCGCATTTGATATCAAACCTCCGCCTTCGACTACCTTGAAACGATGAAGAACGGTTATGGTGTCGATTGATGTTGTCGAATCGCTCAAAACAAGTAAATCGAAATTATTGTCCTGCGCTACCTTGTTCGGATATATATTTTCACCGAAGTTTATCTGGCTTACGATACCTCCTGAAATATCCATCTGAAGCAGTCTGTTATTCTTCGTGTCGCAGACATAAAGCAGTTGATCGTTTCCGATAATAATATCCTTCGGGTAACTGAATCCGGTCCATACCGGTGATTGCAGGATGTAAAGTGTGTCGCTTACGTTAATAGTGCCGTTGCTCGTAATAGGAAACTGACTGAGGTCGAGTTCTTTTCCGCAGCCGCCAATTGCAAGCATCAGGAAGAATATGAAGAAATATTTATACAAAACTTTTATCATATAAGTATTATTATTATCATTCGTCAATTATGTTTCTTAGGAAAGAGTATGCTCAGCGTGAATCTGTGAGCGAAACCCAGTTCTCCGAAATTTGCAACTGAATAATCAAGGCTGCCCTTAGCAAATGAAACGGGAAATTTCAAGCCTATGCCGCCGGAAAAGTCTTCCGCGTCTACATTGAACTTATAACCTCCTCTAATGAAAAGAAAATTCTTGTACGCATATTCAGCGCCAATGCTGAAATTTTCTTTATTGTCATTCGGACTGTTAAGTTGTATGCTCGTCGTCAGACGGTTTCTTTCATTCATCCAGGGTTCAAAAGCAAATCCGACCCTGAAAACAGTCGGAGGCGGAAAACTCTGGAATTCATTAACTGTTCTCCCACCGACGAGATCCACCGAACCCGTGGGTGATACCTGCCCGCCAAAGTTTGTTATCATAACAGCGAATCTCGAGGTCCCGAGACCTGTCTTATAATAAGTCGCAAGATCCCCTACTACAGTTCGCATCTTCAAAGCCCCGAGTTCCTCTTCGACGTATCTCACTGTCGCGCCGAACGAAAACTGGTCTGTCATTTTTCTGGCGAATGTAAGACCGATGGCGAGATCGGAGAACCTGAAGAAATCACCCGTCCCTTCGTGCTGGAATTCGGTCGTGACTTTCATATCCTCGGTTCTGAGAGACGTTACGCTCAAACCCAGAGCATTGCTTCCGAAATGGAAAACTCCGGCAGCGCTTTCAAGCCTAGTATCAACGAACCATTGAGTATGCGTAAATGTCACCCCGTTTTCGTTGAATAGAACTATGCCCGCAGGATTATAACTTAAAGCCGAAATGTCGTCCGATACGGCCACGACTGTTTCTCCCATTCCTGTTCCTCGCGCATCCGTTCCGATCTTCAGAAACTGAAATGAAGACGTTCCTGTCCTTTGGCCGCCAAGGTTCGGAATCAACTGAGCGCGAAGGCAACTCACTGAGAACAGGACCAAAATTACTGCTAATGCCCCTTTGCCGATTCTTTGTTTTCTCAATTTAAATATCATTTGTAAACTAATCATTTTTAATTTAGAATTTGACCGTTACGCCGAATTTTACTTGTCTAGGCGTCAGATACCGCGCCGGATTATACGGATACGGCGAGATTGGATACTGCAAATCCGGATAAAGCGGATCGTTCCAACCGTTCGGAGTCGGGTCACCGTACTCGTATGCGGACCCCGTTATCGGATTCACTATCGTCGAATTCTTATTGTTGAATAAATTCGTGATTGACAGATTTATGGAGAAATCAACATTGTACAGAATAAAATATTTACTTATATCCACGTCCACATAAAACCAGTTGTCACCCACATTACCGTACGCATTATTATAATTCGCTGTATATTCAGGTCTTCCGTTTTCAAGGTAACCAGTAAGAATGTAAGGTGTGTATCTCTTTCCCGATTCAAAAAATATTCTCGTCTTGAGATTAATGTCATCAAGTATGTTCTTTCCGAAACCGAAAAGCCCTCTTCCTTTTTCAAGTCTGAAGAAAAGATTTGCGGAAGCAACTATCGGTCTGTCCCAGGGAAGGAAGTTCTCGGAGATTGTTTCCTGCGCGCCCGTTGTCGCTATAACATATCCCTGGTCCGCGGATGAACTTTTTCCCGTTGCAACGGAATACGTGAAATTGAATTTACCACTGAACCATCCGCCGATTCTCTTCTTGTATTCTATTTCAATTCCTCTTGTTCTCGCGTAATCCTGATTGAAATAACTGATGAATGTTTTTCCAATATACCTGCCGCTGTTTATAATAATATTTCTCGTAGCCACGTAATCATAAATATTCTTGTAATACGCCGTTATCGTCAACACATCGTCATTCGTAAATTGATTTCTCAAGCCGAGTTCATAAGATACTGTTGTCTCTGGATTCAGGTTTGGATTTCCGAATTTCTGGAACGTCGATTGTGCGGACTGAGGATTTAACTTCGCATAAATAAACTGCGGATTCGGTCTCTTGGAAAACTGTCCATAGGAGAAGAACAAAGTCTGATTGTTAGATACGGGATGCGAAATACCCAGCCTTGGCGACAGCCTGCCTTTCCATCTTCTGCCGAAAATATTATAAGTATCTTCTTCATACTGTTTCCGCAATTCGTCGGGTATAGTAACTACCGAGGGATTTTTCACCGCATCATCCACAAATTTTCCCGGCATCCAGTAATCGAATCTTAATCCGTAATTCAGAATCATTCCTTTAAATTGCAGAGAATGTTGAACGTAAGCGGCTCCGAATGCAGGATATACCTTGTAAACGTCGTTATTCAATCCCATGGGTTTTATCCAGGGCTGGTATATGTCAATTAACTGCATTTCCTGATAACTTGTCTCAAGCCCCGCCTTCAATTTGCTCTTCGGCGTGAAATCATTCGTAAAACTAAGTTTCGCCGAATATTCAATTACGTGGTGGTCGTGCCAGGTATACGGATTGCCGACATCGTAGAAACCGTTTCCTGGAATAATTCCGACATGAGTCGAGTCAATATAATAATACTGGAAAGGCGGCTTAACAATGTCAAGCGGCTCCTTGTACTGGTCCCAGTTCAGTCCGTTCGCATCAACCCGAAGGTTCGTGAAGAAACGGCTTAACTTTACTTCATAATATGACCTTGCGGATGTTGTATGAGTCCAGGTTAGCGTGTGAAACATCGATTGAGAAGTGTAAGTGCTCGCATTTCCGAGAATGTCCTGAAAACTATACTGATAACCGGGAGAGGGTTCAACGTATTCTAAATTATTCTGAAGCGAGGTTGAATTCTGATTGATGGATATCGACTGGTTGAATGAATACGAAAGTTTCATCTGCGGCGTGAACTTCCAGGTCAGTTTTCCAAGCCAGTACCAGTTGTTGTCCTGTCTCGGAGCGAAACGGGTGCCGCCAAATGTAGAAGAATACAATTGACTCGCTTTTTGTATTCCCGTGAACCTGCCTTCCGATTTCAACCTGTTCAGGTAAAATCCGTCAGACAAACCCATGTAGAAATTGCCAAAGAAAGTAATTTCACCGGGAATGTTAATCTTTAATTTCGGCAGTATATATTTTGTAATCGGTTCGGGACCGCCGAGATTCATTTCTATAATGTCGGTATTGAAACTTGTGCCTTCGTTCTTGCTAAGGCCGATATTATCTCTTGAATAGTTAAGGTAGAAATTATACATGGCCCATTTGCCTTCTTTAGTACGGGCGTTGATAACACCGCTCGTCGCCTGGCCGAATTCCGCGTTATAACCGCCCGTAATTACTTCAACTTCTTCAAGCGAGTTTGCGGATAACTGAAGGCCGATTCCCGTTCCTGATAACGGGTCCTGTACCGAGACGCCGTCAAGGAGGATTGAGTTTTCATAACTTCTGCCGCCGCGGATAAATATCTCATTATTTTCTTTCACGATACCCGCCTGCTGGGTAACAATGTCTTTAATATCAGTAACGATGGTCTTGGATACCTCTTCACTCGAAAGTATATGCGCGCTTGATGTTTGCTCTATATCCAGAAGCGGCCTGTCTCCGATAACCACGATTTCCTGATCGACTGTAAATGAAGTTATCTTCAGAGTGATATCCATCAGTTTTTTCTCGCCTTCCTTAATCGTTACGTTAGTGTATTCGACCGTCTTAAAACCGATGTAGGATACCTGCAGCGTATATGAGCCCTCCGGAATGTTTTCGATATTATATTTCCCGTCGAGGTCTGTTACAGCGCCAAAATACGAGCCCTTAATCTTTAGCGTAACGCCTTCGAGCACACCTCCGGATGAATCCTTGACGACTCCGTATAACGAGCCGTTCTGATTCTGCGCTTTCGTCAGCGCGGCAGCGAATAAAATCAGTAAAACCAGTAAAATTTTTCTCATATCACTTGTTATAAACTTTTATTATCAATATAAATTATTTATTACTTTATTTTTCTCAGTTTTTGATTTGAAGTTCCATAACCAAATTCGTTTATCATTATTTGATTCATCAACACTCTAGAATAATTCACGTTTCTGTTTAGTAAATATATAGGCATAAGGAAAAACACAAGATTCGGGCTATTTATCGAATTCTTTATGCCGACCGTAATAGTATCGTTTATACAGTTTGTTCGAGGCATGACCCTGTAAATTACTTGCGCCCCTGGCGACGGATAAAATCCTTTCGTTCCGGATATAATTATACTGTTAGTATTAATGATTAAATTTGGGTATGGATTATTCTTTAATAGAAAAGTTGTATCACTTCCGAGGATGACAGGTATAAAACATTTTGTAATGATACTATCTATAGGTGCAAAATTAAACAATGCTCCCTGAACAATCGGGATATTCGGAAAACCCGACGTCCAAAAAACCTTTCCTCCGGAATTTATATAAAAAGGAAGGGAATTCTGAGCAAGATTTAAATTAGGGTCGTCACTTGATAAGCTCCCGCTACTTTTGTTTGAAGACCAAATAACTATATCAAATAACTTAAGAGTTTCAATGAACATCGGATTTATAACTTTAGGTATAAGCGCTCCGCCATTTGATTTAATATCAAGAACGTCATAATGCATCGTATCCATAACAGACAAGAAATAAGAGTTCGCTAAAGCAAATTCACTTACTGGCATATCTTTAATGAGTAATATTTTCGAAGATACATTCCTAACCTTAAAATACTTAGTACTGTCCTCTGGTAAACGAACTATGTTACTGAAAGCCCGTGCGTTGTCTTGCGCTTTCATATAAATGCAGGTATTGCCCGCGACAAGACCGCTG
>CAZOQR010000154.1:0-6735 GCA_964581915.1 uncultured Ignavibacteriaceae bacterium
AAAAGGTACCTGCTCATTCCGGTTGCTTTAATCGTGTTTTTCTTTCTTTTCTATATCGTTTACCTCGATATAAAAGAAAGAACAATTAATGAATTCAACAAGGAGCAATTAATTACTGCTCAGGCGTCTTCTCAGGGAATTACTACCTTCTTCCGCAGTTATACTGAAGAACTCACTTTTCTTGCAGGATTAGAGCAAGTCTCGAATTTTAATGATGAAAGCAGGAAATTCCTTGCCGATTATTACGAGAGACATAAACAAATGCTCGAGACAGTTACCAGAGTTGACGAGAAGGGACGGATATTGTATACTTACCCTTACAACGATTCCCTCGTTGGCAGCGACATTTCCTATCAAAAGCATATAAAGCAGATAATGGCTACAAAGAAGCCCGTTATTAGCGACGTGTTTATGTCAGTGCAGGGTTTTCCGGCCGTCGCTTTGCACGTGCCTGTTTTCAGGAACGGTGAATATGCGGGAAGTGTCGCGATTCTCGTTAAAATTGACAAACTCGGGAAAGAGTATCTCGGTAAACTGAAATTCAGGGGCACGGGTTCGGCGTGGATTATTACCGAAAACAATATCGAGATATTCTGCAATTATGAAGAACATATAGGAAAATCTTACCTTGATGTAACAAGACAGAATCCCGTCGCCGTCGAACTCACGGAACATCTCAAGAGCCAAAATCAGGGTACGTCTAAGAGCGTTCACAGAAATGATAAAGACGCCGACCCGAACGGATTAACCGAAAAATATATTGTGTTCTACCGCGTTCCTCTTGACAACACATACTGGACAATTCTGATATCATTTCAGGAAGACGACATTTACGCCGCGATAGCAAGTTTCCGCAACAGACTCGTACATATCTTTATTTTGATATTCGTCATAATGGCTTATTATTTCTATTCTCTCACGAAAGTAAGAACCGTTCTGAGAGAGGAATCAAAAAGAAAAGAGGCGGAAAAAGTACTTAAGGAAAGCGAGAACAGGTACAGAACTCTGGTCGAATCAATAAATGACGGAGTAATGCACACGGACCTGAACGGGAAGATTCAGTTCGTGAACAAGAACATTGTTGACATACTCGGATATTCAAGGAGCGAACTGGTCGGCAAGTATACGTTTGAGGATCTCGTGTTTCCCGAAGACAGAGAAACTGTTATGCAGAAAAGAAACCTGAGAATCAAAGGTGTTCCTGATAAGTATGAAATACGAGCGGTGGCAAAGTCGGGAAATATCGTATGGCTGCGCGTGAGCGGCACCCCGCTTTATGATAATAACGGCGCAATCATCGGCTCCGTGGGTTTCTTCAGCAACATTACCGAAAGAAAGCGCGCCGAAGAGGAAGTGCAGAAAATATCTCACGCGATAAGGCAAAGTCCCGTCGCGATAGTCATCACGGATATAAAAGGCCTCATTGAATACGTCAATCCGAAATTTGAAGAACTTACGGGTTATTCGATAAATGAAGCGAAAGGAATGAACCCGAATATTCTCAAGTCGGGAGATAAATCGTCGGATGAATACAAGGAACTCTGGGATACTATACTGTCTGGCAACGAGTGGTCGGGAGAATTTCACAATAAGAGGAAAAACGGCGAACTGTACTGGGAGAAGGCGACAATTTCTCCCGTAAAAAACTCGAAAGGGGAAATCACTCACTTCCTCGCGATTAAAGAGGATATCACCGAGAAAAAGAATATTATCGAGGAACTGATTCTCGCTAAGGAAAAGGCGGAGGAATCGAGCAGGCTCAAATCAAGTTTCCTTGCTAACATGAGCCACGAAATCAGGACTCCTCTTAACGGCATACTTGGTTTCGCGGAACTGCTGAAAAACGAACTTAAGGACGAAGAGCACATAAAAAATATATGCGTTATCGAGAGCAGCGGAAAAAGACTTCTCGAAACGCTTAACATGATTCTTGACTTCTCAAAACTCGAAGCCGAAAAATCATCGGCGTATCTGAGCGATGTACGTGTATGCTCCGTTATTAATGAAGTCGTGAACAATTTCGAGGCAATGGCGAGAAACAAGCGACTCTATGTTAAGAAAATTTTCAGGCACGAGGACCTTACCGCGAGAATCGATGAAAGGCTTTTAAGGCATATACTGAACAATCTGCTTAAAAACGCGATTATCTACACTAATGCGGGAGGCGTGAGAATCACTTTCGACCGTGATGAAAAAAATATGATAATACAAATTCAAGATACGGGCGTGGGCATAGCGAAAGAAAATCATGAGATGATATTCGAACCGTTCAGGCAGGAAAGCGAAGGCTTCGGAAGAAATTTCGAAGGAACAGGGCTGGGTTTGTCAATAGTGAAAAGATACGTTGATCTGCTCAAAGGAAGCATTACACTCGAAAGCGAAGTCGGGGTAGGCTCGACGTTTACGGTTAAACTTCCATTCCGTTTTGATGCAAAAATAACCGCGAAGCCGGAAATTGATGAAACGATACCGGCTGCCGGAACCGTATCGCCGTCTGTTTCAAACCGGAAATTGAGTGTTTTAATCGTAGAGAACGACTCCGACAATTTATTCTATGTGAGCAGCGTTCTAAAGAAGAAATATAACGTCGATTCGGCAACCGACGGTTATAAAGCAATCAAGAAGGCGGGTGAAAAGTATTTTGACGTGATTCTGATGGATATAAATCTCGGCAGGGGATTTGACGGATTACAGACAACGAGCGAAATCAGAAAAATCATCGGATATAAAAATACTCCGATTGTTGCGGTAACCGCGTTTGCTCAGAAAGGGGACAGGGAGGAATTCCTGTCCAGCGGATGCACGCATTATCTCGGAAAGCCGTTCTCGAAAGAAGAACTGCTTAATCTTCTGAATCAAATTGCTTCGGAATTGAAGCAATAGTTTTCCGTATTATTTCCGCATAAACATTGGTATTTTGTGTTATGACAAATTGTTTGTTCGTGACCGATATGCACGGAAGGTCGTCGCGTTATAAAAGCCTTTTCAAATCCATTAAGGAACTCCTTCCCGATATTGTATTAATCGGGGGGGATATATTTCCCAACGCTTACATTTCGAAAGTCGAATCCGCCGTTCACGGCAGCGATTTCCTTGAAGATTTTCTAGCGGCGAATTTGCGCGGACTGAAACTGGAACTCGGCGATAAATATCCCAGAATACTTCTGATACTCGGAAACGATGACGCAGGAAACGAGGAAGAAGAAATAAAAAGAGTCGCCGGCGAGGGATTGCTTGAATACATAAACAATAAATCGGTAAACCATTCCTGTTACACTATTTCGGGCTATTCGTTCGTCCCGCCGACACCTTTTCTTCTTAAAGACTGGGAAAAGTACGATGTGTCAAGATACGTCGATCCCGGCTGCGTTTCGCCCGAAGAGGGCATTCACACCGTCAGTACGGAATGGAACGTAATCCGTTACACTACGATAAGCGAAGACCTTGAAAAACTTAAATGCGGCGTCGATATGGCTAAATCGGTTTTTCTTTTTCATTCGCCTCCGTACGGGACGAATCTTGATATGGCGGCGATTGAAGGCAAGATGATTGACCACGTCCCGCTTGACCCGCACGTCGGCAGCGTCGCCGTGAAGCGGTTCATCGAAGTTAATCAGCCGAAAGTAACCCTGCACGGTCACGTCCACGAATCTGCTAGGCTCACGGGTGTATGGAAAGAAAAAATCGGGAATACCGTTTGCATCAACGGCGCAACGGATTCCGAGGAACTGTCACTGATAAGATTCAGCCTTGAAGAACCGGATAATGCCGAAAGAATATTAGTCTAAGCGTTGTTCCCGAGCGGAATCTGCCTTGCCGCGTCCGTAACTGCATTTATCTTTACAGCGTAACTGTTCTTGTTTTCTATATCGTTATCAGTTATTATGTGAACGTCAAGCAGATTGTTGGTTTTGTAACCCGTTTTCAGGTAATTTATCTCCGCAAGACACTGACCCCATCCGTCAAGCCAGTTCTCAAGCCTGTCCCTTTGTGTCTCGTCGCCCGCGAAATGAACGAGAATGTCTATGTCGCTTCCCGGTCCCGCGGTCGCGTTCTTCGTGCTGCCGAATATGTAGAATGCCTTCACGCCCGATGTTTCGGGATATATCTCCGATGCTATTTTTTCAGCCATCCGCATTCTCCATCTCCAGAAATCTTCGGAAACCAATTCGTCGTATGTCAGCATTTCCGTCTCCTCTTTCTTGTCAGACGGCAATGTCAGGTACGCGAGAGCCTCTTCAAGGTCGGCGTTCATTACGAGTTTCATTATGTTACCGTCGCCGGATTTCTGTACATCGATAACTCTCAGCGTATCCTCAAGATACTTGTATTCGGGCAGAAGGTCAGAAAGTATGTTGTTCGACCTCTTGAGAAACATGTCGTTGAATATTACGCCTGAATCATCAGGATACAAAGGAAGGTACCTGATTGAGGATTCAACGAGGTCCTGAAAGAAATGTGTCCCGAATGAAAGGTCAGGCAGATAGTTGCCTTTCTTCCTTGCAACTTCTATGAGAACGGAAGTATTATTTATATCGGAGTACGTTACGTTAACCCCGAGTTTTATGTCTCCGCGGCTGCCCCATCTGCCGGGTCCGATTAAGATGAACTGCCGCTTTGGCAGAATCTTGTTGAGTTTCCCCACCGCCCTTCCGATTTCTTTAAGTTCCTGCAGGTCGGATATCGAATTGTATCCTTCAGGGTCGACATAGACGACGTGAGTAATCTCCGGAACTTTTCCGTTCGAAACATACTTGTTCGCCGAAAAAATAATTTTCTCTTTCGGAAGGTCCTTCGGTATGGGCGAAGGCATCGATTCGTGCGAATAACTCTGGGGTCTGCACTGAAGCAGGTAAAAATCCGTGCCGTCGGACGCGAATTCTATGTCAACGGGTGTTTTTAGTTTTTCCTTCAGAAGCCTGAGTATTTCCTGCATCAGAGGTATGAAATTTGTCCTGTTTATCAGCCTCTCGAACGTGACTATCATTTCTTTCTTGTTCTGTGAAGTGTCAAACATGTTGATGTCTCTGATGTGATTGCGGCCGCTCGAAGAGAAGATATCAGTAAGCGCGGGATAATCCTGATAGTATTCGTCGAGAAGACTGTCGATACCGATAGTCTCGAATGTATTCGATTCGAGATTAATCACGTCAATCTTCTTGGGCGAGTACCTTATCACCTCATCGACCGTTACGTTCACTTTCAATCCGGGTTTGCCGGGCGCCGCGAGAATCGGGTAATCGTCGCTGACCCTGTCAACGGCTCTTGTTCCAAGCCCGGGTACTATTCTTATCAGACCGTCCTCGCGCTTTATTCTCGGAGACCATCTGAATTCGTTATTGCTGAACGCAACGCCCGCGTAAGCGGGGAAGAAATACCTTCCGACACGCTTGCCGACGACTTCCTGAATCATTATTCCCATTTCCTCGTGATAGTCGAGCAGCCCTCTTTCCTTTCTGTATTCAATCGCGTCCGCGTTGAAAAGGGAAGCGTAAACTTCGGCTATCGCGTCCATCAGCGCGTTCAGACGCGTTATCTTGCTGCCCTGATTCGCGACGAACAGGCTCTTGTACTTGCCTGAAAATGCGGAGCCGTACCTGTCTTCCAGAAGGCTCGAACTCCTTACTATGAGCGGCACTTCGCCGAAATCCTCAAGCGCGATTGATAGGTTCTTTACTATCTCGTGCGGAAAAGTGGAGTTCTTGAAAATCTGCACTATGTACGGATATTCCTGCCTTATCTGGTCGATGTCCTTGTATTTCTGCTCGATGATTTCTTCAAGGTTGTTGAAATGAAGAAATTCCATCACCATGTCCGATGTGATGTACCACGTTTTCGGAGTCTTGATTTTCTTCAGAAGTCCGTTCTTGCTCTCCGTGTCCTTCAGAAGTTTTTGTGCGATGAAAAGCCCGACGCTTTTTCCCCCGATTTTTCCATGGCTCTTGCTGAAATAAATCATCCTTTGCAGCAGGTCGTGAAAATCGTCAATGTGCACGTGGTCCTTCGCGATTCCGATGAACTCGAGTTGGTCGGATAGAAACCTTCTTATGAGCGAAGCGTTTAGCCCTTTTATAGTTGTCGGAGGCAGTTCAGCGTCCGCGGGAGTCGTTTCCTGATACCTTCTTATCGCGTCGGCGATTTCGGGAATCGTGCTTCCCTGGTCTTCAATTGATTTAACGAGAAATCCCGACCTGTCTTCCTGCATCCATTTCTGTATTCTGCTTAGAATCTCGTCGTCGCTGAGATTCTCCCCGGCGATGTTGAAAACCTCATCGGGTATTTCCTTCATCTGGAGTTTCCCGAGCGGCTTGTTGTCAAGGTCCTCGGAATCTATGTCCGAAGAATTTGCTTCGTTCGTCTTGTTCAGCAACTGCTCCGCCTTGTTGACGCCCCTCCAGCAGAGATAGTTCAGGAGTTTTCTCGCAATTAGTCCGTAAAGGTTTGGGTCGGTTTCTTTTATGAAATTTATTGCGGTGCGCCATTCGGGCTTGTATTGTGCCGTCTTGTGCTCTTCTAATGACGCCTCCTCTTTCAGTACTTTCCTGAGTTTGTAGTGGAATATGTACGCGCTTATCCTGTCGGCAATCGTGTTTATGAGTTTTCTCTCCTCTTTAAGAAACGGACCTTCGTCAAATACCGACCTCTCGCCTGAATCACTCACTTTCATCATCCCTTCGGTGTTGTCCTGAACCCTGCTGTTTCCCGTTTCCACCCACTCCGACTCGCTCCAACCCG
>CAZOQR010000155.1:0-2865 GCA_964581915.1 uncultured Ignavibacteriaceae bacterium
TTGAGTAAAATATCAAATTGAGCGCATAATTACAAATCTATAATTGACTATAAAAAAAAGCGGATTCGAACACGAATCCGCCTTACAACAATACTATTTTAAAATTTATTCTATTTCAATAAGAACGTCGCCTTCGAGAATGTTGTCTCCGGGTTTCACCTTTACGACTTTAACCTTACCTTCTCTGTCCGACGTGAGATTGTTTTCCATCTTCATCGCTTCCCAGGTCAGCAGATTCGCGCCGACCTTGACCTGATCGCCGACCTTTACGAATACTTTTATTATCGTGCCCGGCAGCGGAGCTTTTATTACGCCCGCGCCTTTCTTCTCCGTCGGGCTGCTCGTGAGGGCGTTAGCTTTCGACGTGTCGGTTGAAGGCTGGTTTTGCTGCCTTACGAGTGTCGGTGTTTTTGATACTTCTCCGGAATGGTCAATCAGTACATCGTAAGCCTTCCCGTTAACTTCGACCTTCGCTTTGTTGCTTTCGTAACTTAATACGTTTACTTCGTAGTTGTTATTATTTATTGTAAGTTTGAAATTTTTCATTTTGTTTTATCTTTAAAGTTTAACGGGGCCATTTTCTCATCATGTAAATTTTAGAACTCCAGGGAGAGTAAGGCCTGTCAATTCTTTTAATTGTCATTTTCGAATCTATCTGCTCATAAGAACCCTGTGAATACACCGCTATCGCCGTAGCGATTGCCGCCATTATTTCGTCTTCCTGAGCGTTTTTCTTCGACGGGGTTTTCGGAGCGGGCTTTGCCGCCTCTGTTTTCTTACTCGTGTTTCTTTTTAATAATGCCATCATCAATTCTCCTATAAAGGTATGTTAGAGTGTTTCTTCGCCGGATTGGTCGCTTTCTTCGTAGCAAGTGACTGAAGCGCCCTTATGACTCTGAAACGCGTGTTGCTCGGAAGAATCACGTCGTCTATGTAGCCGTATTTCGCCGCTTCATACGGAGTCGCGAATTTTTCCCTGTACTCCTGTTCCTTAGCCGCGATGAATTTCACCTTCTCTTTCTCGTCCGTTATTTCCTTCAATTCCTTGAAATAGAGGACTTCAATCGCGCCTTTGGGACCCATAACGGATATTTCGGCGGACGGCCAGGCATAGTTAATGTCGCCCCTTAAATGCTTCGAGCCCATCACGTCGTAAGCGCCGCCGTATGCTTTCCTGAGTATGATGGTAATTTTCGGTACCGTCGCTTCGGCATACGCGTATAAAAGTTTCGCGCCGTGAAGTATGATGCCGCCGTATTCCTGCGCCGTTCCTGGAAGATAACCGGGAACGTCTACGAGCGTGAGTATCGGGATATTGAAAGCGTCGCAGAACCTTACGAACCGCGCTGCTTTTCTTGAAGCGTTTATGTCAAGAACTCCAGCGAGATATTTCGGCTGGTTCCCGACTATGCCGACTGGCATTCCGTTCATTCTTGAAAAACCTGTCACGATGTTCTGCGCGTATCCTGACTGCACTTCAAGAAATTCTCCGTCGTCAACTATAGAGTCTATAACGTCTATTATGTCGTAAGGTTTATTCGCGTTGTCGGGGATTACTTCGTTAAGTGATACCTCGACCCTGTCTATCGGGTCCGTGCACGGATAGAGAGGCGGGTCTTCGAGATTATTCTGAGGAAGATACGAAAGGAGTTTCCTTATAAGCAAAATTCCTTCCTCTTCGTTATTGACCGTGAAATGCGAGACCCCGGACTTTGTACTGTGAATGTAAGCGCCGCCGAGTTCCTCGTCGGTAACGGACTCTCCTGTGACGGTCTTTACTACTTTCGGTCCCGTTATGAACATGTAACCCGTTTGTTTCGACATTATGATAAAATCTGTCAGCGCGGGAGAATATACTGCGCCTCCTGCGCACGGTCCGAACACCGCGGAAATCTGCGGTATGACACCCGATGCGAGCACGTTTCTCTGAAATATTTCCGCGTAACCGCCGAGCGATTTAACGCCTTCCTGAATTCTTGCGCCGCCACTGTCGTTTATGCCGATGACGGGCGCTCCGACCTTCGTCGCCATATCCATCACCTTGCATATTTTCTGCGCGTACATTTCGGATAGCGAGCCTCCGAAAACCGTAAAATCCTGTGAAAAAACGTAAACGAGCCTGCCGTCAATCGTGCCGTAGCCCGTCACTACGCCGTCAGAAAGATATGATTCCTCCTCGAGTCCGAAATCGATGCATCTGTGGGATACAAACATGTCGAATTCTTCGAAACTGCCGTCATCGAGCAACAGGTCGATTCTTTCGCGAGCCGTGAGTTTGCCTTTTCTGTGCTGGGCCTTGATTCTTTTCTCGCCGCCGCCAAGTCTCGCCTCGTCCCTGAGTTCGGTCAGTTCCTTGATTTTATCATGTATTGACATTATTACTCCATTAATGTTTAAAATTTATCAATTATATATTTACAATGATTTTGATTACCAGTTGTTGTACAGACCTTCGAGAAGAATCGCCTTCTTTTCGTCGGTCGTAAGTTGATTGTATTTCTCCGCTTCCTCGTGAATCTTCCTTATCTCTATCTCTTCAACCGCCTTAATCTCGGCGAGCATTTTCTTGTATTCAACCTCGCGCTTGTTCTTCAGGAATCCCGCTGCTACGGCAGGGAAGAGTTCCAGAAGAAGTTCTTCCTTTTCGTTCCTGGCAAGCCTTACATCCTCGAATTCCGGCAGCGTCGGATTTTCCTGTTTCCTGTATTGAGAAACGTCGTAGGGAATCTCTTCCCTTGTTCCGCAGATTTTTTCCCTGAAGTCCGGGTCGACCGGATAAGGTGTCTTTCCGTAAACTCCTTTAACCAGATTCACGAACTGCGTCGATGTGTTGCTGTAAAACTCATCGCCCTTGTTTTCGGATAC
>CAZOQR010000155.1:2965-6732 GCA_964581915.1 uncultured Ignavibacteriaceae bacterium
TCTTCAATCCTGTCGTTCTTCGCCGCGTCAATTGCCTTGTCGAAAAGCGCGTTAATATCGTTCGTAAGAGTATAGTTCGCTATATCGATTTCCTCGGGGAACTGTTTCATCTCGTCGAATTTATCGAGTTCTTTTCTGATGTGGAAGAGGTCGCGGTTGATTTTTGTAACCTGCTCAAGGTTGACGCCCGTATCAATACCCAGTTTGTCGCAGAAAATCTGAACGAGTTCGAAAGCGGGAGCAGCAGGACCGCCTGCGAAATTCCCGATTACAGTATCAACGATGTCGACTCCGTTAACAATCGCGACGAGAACGCACGCAAGTCCGTATCCGGGTGTGCAATGTGTATGCAGGTCGATTGGTATCTTGATTTCGCTTTTAAGTCTCTTCGTCAGCGGCGACGCAACACCAGGAGGAATCAGCCCTGCCATGTCCTTTATTGAAATTATATCGGCGCCCATTCTTTCGAGTTTCTTGCATTTCTCGACGAAATAATCAACGGTAAAAATCTTGTGCGGGACTTTCTTGCCGGAAATCATTCCTTTCATCCTGTCTGCAAAAGTAAAATGAGGGTCAACCGTGTAACACACGGCGCAGTCTGCGAGACCGCCGCTCGCTTTCACGTAATCGATTGTCGTCTGCATGTTGTCAAGGTCGTTCAAAGCGTCGAATATCCGCATAATGTCGATGCCGCCCTTTACAGCAAGCCTGTTGAATCCTTCGAGAACATCCTCGGGATACGGTGAGTAGCCGAACATGTTCCTGCCTCTGGATAGCGCGGTGAGTTTGGTCTTTCCGCCGAATCCTTCTTTTATTTTCTCTAGCCTGTCCCAGGGATCTTCGTTGAGGTAACGCATTATGGAATCAGGTACTGCTCCGCCCCATACTTCAGCGGCGTAGAAACCGGCGTCTTTATAGTGAGGAAGAACCTTGTCAATCTGTTTTTGTGTCATTCTTGTCGCGAACGATGATTGCTGTCCGTCTCTTAAAGTAAGGTCTCTGATTAATAATTTCTTTTTCATTGTGCGGTAATCAAGAATATTTTATTAAAATAAAGAAATGAAATTCCTTCGAGCAGTTTATAACCAGAACACGTGTTGCAGTTACATTTTTTATAATCAATATGTAGATTTTGTATCGAAGGGTTCATAACAACAGTACAAATATAGCAAGTATATCCACGAAACAAAATGAAATAAAAAATCGCCTGAACGGCTCATTTTCTTGGGTAATCAGGATCTTTTAATAATGAATTAAAGGGTAAATAGTTCATTAATCGGATTCTGAAAATACCGTGAGGGTAATAAGAATTGAACATGAAAATCCCGCGCAGCGAAAGAAGCGAATTAAATTGAAACTAAGAAAATTTTCTGCTTCCGGGTTTTGTAACGGGTATATTTTCGAGCCAATCGGGAACATCCGTTTCCGGAAACTTTACCACTTCAAACTTCGCGAGTGACAACTGTTTCGTTTTGAAATCCACGCCTCCGCTCCGGTCAATGATGAATCCTACTCCGGCGGGTATGCAATCTGCCTTTTTTATAATATCAATCAGTTCAAAAACACTTCCGCCTGTTGTTACGACGTCTTCGACAGCGAGCACCTTGAGCCCTTTAGAAAGGCAGAACCCCCGTCTAAGCATGAGTTTGTTGTTTTCTCTCTCGGCGAATATTGTTCTGACATCAAGCAGGCGCCCGACCTCCGTACCGAGAACTATGCCTCCGATTGCGGGGCTTATCACGACGTCAATATCATCGTCCTTGAAATAATCCGCTATCACTCCGGAAAATTCCGTCAGGTATTTCGGATACTGGAGAACCTTCGCGCACTGGAAATAATGCGGACTGTGGTAACCTGAGGTTAATATGAAATGACCTTCGAGCAATGCTCCCGTCATTCTGAATATTTCAAGCACTTCCTGTTGTGTCATTGTAACAATGTATTAATGCAGTAATGATTTACTAAAAATATACGAAAAAAATATCAGGTAATAAATAGAATCAGGGGGATATCATAATTGCGCTGAAACAACCGTTTTATCACGAAATGTTTTTCTGTCCCGACAGCAGGAAGATGTTTGCGGCTTTGTTCGCGATGTCAATAAGGTCGAATGCGTTTTCGACTGAGTCGGATACGGAAATAACACCGTGTTTTTTCCAGAGGACCAGATTATGTGTTTCGAGTGACTTGATTGTCTCAGCCGCGATCCGTGTGCTTCCGGTTTCCTGCTCTTTTATCAGTCCCAGACCGCCGGGAAGGAACAGTTTGAATTCCGTGTGAGCGGAAGATAGCATCCTGTTCAATCTTTTCTCGTTCGAGCATTCCTTGCGGATTGACAATGAAATCAGTTCGGTCGGATGGGAGTGCAGAACTGCTCTGAACCCCGGATTTTTCTTTGTAATGAAACCGTGTATGAAAAGGTGAACGGGCAGTTCTGAACTCGGTATGTCCTCTGTTATGATATAGTTTTGCCTGCTGTTTAGTTTGAATTTGGAGAATGAACCGCCTTCCTTGTCAAACATCAGGAAAATCACGTGATTCAACGGCGAGTCCTTTATGTCCCTCATCCTTGACCCGGATGATGAAACAAGCAAAACGCAGTTTGCAAGGGAGGTAATTTTCATGCCGAGTTTGAAAGAGAATAATTTTGTCTCGGGAATGCTTACGAATTCCGTAACGTTCACGGATATATTACCCGCGTTTTTTTCAGCCCAGCCTTTTTCCCAGAGGTATCCTGCAACCGACGATATTTCTTTTATTATATCGATTATCAAAACGAGCGAAATTTAATTCGGCGGTCATTTTTCATTCTCTTCAGGCAGGTCGAACGCCTCTTCCGTATTGTTAACCGCGGATGCCTCGTTCATCTTGCAATGACCGATGAACACCGCTCCGTGTTCCATCGCCAGATGATCTACGACTATATCCCCGTATATCTTGCCGCCTTTTTTAACCTCGAGTTTATGGGCTTTGATGTTACCCTTGACGAGTCCGTAAACCGATACTTCGATTGAGGTGATGTCTCCTTCGATGGAACCCTTGTCGCCGATAATAAGCCCGCTTTCACCCGCAAGATTGCCTCTTACGATGCCGTCAATTCTGGTGTACGCAGGAGAAAAAAGATTGCCTTCAAACTTACACCCTTCGCTTATTAGAGTCCTTATCTGGGCGGGAGCCGAGCGGAACTGCTGATTGCTGCTTTCAGCCGTTTTAGATTCGTTTTCCTTTTTGCCGAACATGTCTGATTAATTTTTTAAATTTAAAAAAAGTTGAGGATTCACGCTTTCTTCCTTATACCTGATTTCATAATGAAGGTGCGGTCCCGTTGACCTGCCCGTTGAACCCACGAGTCCTATCAGGTCGCCTGCATTGACCTTATCTCCGTATTTTACTATTATCTCCGAAAGATGACCGTAAACCGATTTTAATCCGTTGCCGTGATTTATAACTACGCATTTCCCGTATCCTCCGTCATAGTCCGCTTTTTCAACAGTGCCCGATGCGGTGCATTTCACGGGATTGCCCGTTTCGCCTTTAATGTCGAGACCTTTATGAAACTCCGAACCCCGTCCGCTGAAAGGATTTGAACGGTATCCGAAAAAGGATTTGAATTCGCCAACGTGCGGATTTCCTATCGGCACATTCTTTATTGACTTCAGAATCAAATCGGTTTTATCCTGATAATAATTGTACACTGTGATGTCCGGTACTCCTGATATGTCTTCCGGACCGCCGGCATTTTCCTGCTTGAATACGCCTCTTTCGTT
>CAZOQR010000156.1:0-6715 GCA_964581915.1 uncultured Ignavibacteriaceae bacterium
TCATAATAAGCGCCCGGCATTGTTATCTGATAAGGATATATTATCAATGAATCTCCTTCGTTGAAATTCGCTGAAGGACTCATTAATCTAGGCGCCCAAATGTACATTATATCAAACAACGTGGTTATGTAAAGGTTCTTTGTCTTATAATTCGTAATGTTCGTATCGTAACTCGAATTGAATACATACATCAGAAGTTTCCGTCCCAGCGAATCCGCGCCCGGAGCCCACTGACCCGTCGCCGGCTGCACGTCGTTCGATTCCACGAATGCGCAGTTCAACTGCCGCGGAGCCGTGCTGTCAATCATAAAGACCTTGAATGGAACGAGTGTCGCGCTTCTGTATATGAAATACTTGTCGTCAACGTATGAGGTGTCGAGATATCTGTACGCGTACTGCTTGTTCACGTTTGAGAAAACAATCTTTATTTTCCTTGTCTGATATGACTTCAATTGCGATGAAAGATTATTAAAAGTGCCCGCCGCGGGAAAAGACATTGACATCGACCTTGATTGGAATCCATAAATGGCGGCGAAATGCTTGCTTCCTGTCACATATTGATTTACAGGCAGATACTGGTAACCCGGCAGCCTCGTCTGGAATGAATCAGGAGACGCTGTCGGATCTTTGATAACACCAATATTGTAACTCCTGACTCTGTCAGTCTTAAAGAGTATCCCGTCGTATATACGCGATGAATCGTGAGTCTTGCCGTAATATATAGGTGTCGTTTTAAGACCGCTCTTTAGCGTATCAAACGATGCGCCGTTATTCATCGACCTTAATATCGCGTATGCCGTATCGGGCGCTCTGAATATTACTCTGTAAAAAGCATTCTTCACGTATTCCTGCCCAACGACTACAGGCTTCAGTCCGAGGTCGCGGTGATTCGTATTTATTGTATCCCCGTTATGCAGGTTGTACGTTACGTTGCCGGGAGGCGGCTGCGGCACGATGCTCAGTAATACCGATGCGAGAGGATTTCTTATTACTCTGTATCCCCTGTGAAAGTTCTGCGATTCGCTGACAGCATAAGCGCATATTATGAACTTGTATGTCTGTCCGTATTGTATATCAGGATTGTTTCCGTAATTCTGCGGGAACTGCGTCTGAGTGATTTTTATCAGCCTGCTCAGACCCGACTCCGGAAAATCCGCTGGCGTGCCGAGTCCGTAAGGGGGAACTATTGGAAGCGGTGAATACAATTCCTCCCCGTTTATGAAAACTCCGGTGGGTAGCGTATCCACTACTACACCGATGTTATCCCGCCTGTCGAATATCTTCAGAAGTTTTATGGTGTTAGAATTTATTGTCGACGGTTTGCCAAAATCGGGCAGACTGCCCGCCGTCAGATTCTTGTCAACTTCATAAATCTCGTATCCCTGAAATCGATATGTGTTGTTCTCTGCAGGTGTATGGAAAATTGTATCCTGAACCGCAAAATATTCCGCAACGTCGTTCCAGTAAAGATTCATATCGCAGGTCGTTGAAGTCTTCGGCGTGATGCTCTTAGTCACTGCAGGCAAAGGAAGTGTTGGAAACGACGCCTTGAAATTCAAATCATAAAGCACCTGCGCTGTTCTGTCAAGAAGTTTGAGTTTAGTTACCGCGTTCTTGTTGTTGAGTCCCCTCGCCACCATCTGCGAAAGCACTATGCGCATCGTATCGTTTGCATTCACGTTGAAAGTCGGACCTGCGGTATTGAATATGTATTTCCTGTCTCCGGGAGGACTTAGAAATGTCGTCACCGTGTCCCCCCCGACGCAATTCTTTATTTTTGCCATATTGACATTTCCGTTGTATCCGTATTCGGTCCATCCCTCTGATGATTCAGGATTTCCCGTGTATAATTTCTTCGTTCTTTGCTTCGTGTACGGGTGAAACCACGGCGCACCGTCTTTCTTAATACCCGATAAATATCTGTACGCCTCAAGCGGTAATGAAGGATCCGCCTCACAGGTTATTCCTCCTGAACCTGTTCCTGCAAAATAAACAAATGACGACATCCCGAATTGCTTGTATCCTTTCTTAACTACCCTTCTGTTTGAACCCGGCGGATTGTAATAAACTACTGAATCATTCGTGTTTCCCGTGTAGTAAAGCGGACTCAACAAATAATCCATTCCGCACGCGGGAGGATTCGCTCCGTATGAAGGTACATACCCGTTTCCATCCGTATTATCGTAATTATAACAGTAAGACAGATTTGCAGCCGTGTCGCATCCGATAAAATCGTCTGTAGCGTCCCCCAGATCAGCATCGTTCACGACTCCCATCACCGTGTTGTTCCACGTTTTCGTGCTCTTATTTATTATCTCATAATAAAAAAACTGCACGTCATTCAGCGGAAGCGAATACAACGTATCACCTTTGTATCCCCACGCTGTAAAATGCATCTCGCAGAACATCGGAGCCGTACCGCCTGAAAATCCTTCGCTCTGATTGTGCGTTTCGGGAAATCCGTCTGTCATGCAAATGAAAACGGTTTGCGCGGCGTTCTCGATGCCCGGCTTGTCGATTCCCTGGTCCCACTGTCCGTTAAGATTTTTATCGACATAAGGAGCCCCGTATGGAACCATCAGCCCCCAGTTGACATAATCCCATGAAGTAGTATCCGTGCTCGTTACTTTGTATAACTTGAAATTCGTATTTGTGACGGGCACAGGCACGCCACCGCTGTTGCTTATATAACCCGGCGCGTATTCTCCTTTATATGACGCCGAAGCCAGCCTTAATCCACCTTCTATGTATGCCCCCATGCTTAAGCCAACCGTGAAATCAAAAAATCTGTTCGACCCTTTCGGCCACATTCCCCCCGGCGTGTTGCTCGTGCGTATGTCCTGATCGAATATTCCCGTGTTCTGTATCCACGTATCAATGTTGTTCGGGTCGAACCTTACCTGCTCCTGTATGACGCTCGGGAAAAAACCCTGTCGCTCGTAATTCAAGAAACGAACATCGGGCCTTGAATGCGAATATCCCGAGAACAAAAAAAAGAATAACAATACCCCAGAAACTATTTTACTGCCCATACTATTTGATTTTTATTATTACGATTTCTTCGGAGAATTTGAATCGTATAAGATTGTTTATAAAATGACGATAGATTTGTTCTACAAATTTATCGTCGTATCTTATTTCAAAAATAGCGCTGCCGCCTGACGTGAAATGATTCTTTTCAAAATTTCCTTTTAGTATTTTCCGACCCGTATAATATTCCGCGGCATGAGAAATGAATGTTTCAATAAGCATTAACGAATATTTGGGAATTTTATTCATAATCTTATTTACTTGTACAATATAAAAATAGTTTATTTAACTAACAACTATATTCAAAACATTTTTATAATATTTTTTATAATTATGGATGGCAAGCGGGTTTAATGATTATTGAATATTGGAAATTTGCCGCGGTTTTCAGATTGAATGCGCAGTATTTTTTTTAGGATTGGTTCTCTTTGGTTTCGCTTCGTTATAGTTCTCCCTTGTATGCAATCAGAAATTTTTTAATTTGTTTCTTTTATTTCGGATGTTTGATATATAATATTTCGATACCTGTGATATGAAGCGGATAATTAATTGATGACGCGCAGTTCGTCCGGAAAGAGTTCCGGATTGAGCGCCTTCCTGATGTGTATGTAAACGTCGTCAACGGATATGTGAGTCATGCAGGTCGGATTGCTGCATCCGTAATCGTGACCGAGATAAAGACACGGGCTGCAGTATTTGTCGCTCTGAATCAGAACCGTGTTCGGCGAATACGCGCCCCATTTCGCAGGATTCGTCGGTCCGTGCAAACCCATCGTCTTCGTGCCTACGCACGATGCGAGATGCAGCATTCCCGTGTTGCTGCAAACTATGAGCGTCACGTTCTTGATTATCGCAACAACGTCGTCAAGCGAATATTTTCCCGTTATGTTTATTACTCTCGACCCTTGCGGAAGTATTTCCCTCAGCCCCCTTTCGAGTTCCTCGTTCTTCTCCTCCTCGTCCCCTGAACCGGTTATTAAAAGAACGATGTCTTTCTTGTATTCGATTAATCTCTTGCCGAGTTGTATGTAATTCTTCACGTCCCATTCCCGCGGCTTCCCCGTCCCCCCGCAGCCCTGATGAAGCGTAATTACTGTACTTCCTTTTAGAGAATTATCCTCGAAAAATTTATCCGCCGCGCGGTAGTTGTCCTCGTCAAGAAAATATTCGAGCACGTAATCCGATTTCCTTACGGGCACGAACAACGGCAGAAGCAGGTCGATGAATGTTTCAAGTTCGTGCTTCTCGCGCGAATGGTTAATGACCCTGTTGAACATGAAATGCTTGTACTGACCTTCTGTCTTGAACCCTACGGAAAAATCATACTTTAAAAGCGCGATTATTATTGCGCTAATTCTAGACCATTGCTCCGTATCGATTACGATGTTGTATTTCTCGTTCCGTAATTTCAATATCATCCTGAGGAATAAAAACGGATTCTTAAGAAAATCGTGAACGTTCTCGACAAGCACCTTGTCAACGTACGGCGTCTTCCTTACTATAGATTCGTTGATTCGTGAACACAGAAATGTAATCTCGGAATCGGGATAAGCCCTTCGCAGAGTCCTTAGCATCGGTATCATCATTATGCTGTCGCCTATTGCCGCGAACTTGACTACAAGAATTTTCCTTATTTCAAACGGAAACTTTTTTCTTCTCTTTAAAAAAAGAGCAAGTATCATCAGTATTGGAATGCCGAAAAGTTTGTCGAGTTTGCGGTATAGGGCTTTCCTGTCCATTCAATCAAGAAATATGTTTTGATAATTTGCTCATAAATTGATAAATTAATAAATTCCTTGTTTATTTGATAGTGAATGAATTCATGCTCGCGATTGATTTTGTTTTAAATAACCTCGGATAAAATTTGAATTTAACTAAATAATCTGATGTACGAAAAATTAATAAGCGAATCGCTTAAGGCAAAAAAATTTTCACATTCTCCTTATTCAAAGTTCAGGGTGGGCGTGGCGCTCCTTACAGTTAATGGGAAAATTTACTACGGCGCTAACGTCGAGTGCTCCTCTTATTCGCTTACTATCTGCGCCGAAAGAGTCGCCGCCGTGAAAGCGATTACCGACAGGCAGAAGAAATTCAAAGCGGTCGCGATTTCATCCGACAGTTCCGAATTCGCTTTCCCCTGCGGCGCCTGCAGGCAGTTCCTCTCGGAGTTCTCGGATAACATGGACGTCATTCTCGTGAAATCAAAAACAAAATACCAGATATACAAACTGCAAAACCTTTTTCCTCATAAGTTTAAATTAAAATAGAAAGGAATTCCGTCGATGGATATGAATGAACACCTTCAGATTAGAACGTTTAAAAAGACAGGACACATTGAAGTTATTTGCGGAAGCATGTTCTCGGGAAAGACCGAAGAACTGATACGACGAATAAGAAGAGCCGAAATCGCAAGACAGCGTGTGAAGGTTTTTAAACCCAAAATCGACGACAGATACAGCGAGTTCTCAATCGTATCCCACAGCGAACAGTCCTTTCCGTCCGAAATGATTGAAAACGCGGATGATATTCTCGAAAAAAGTTTTGAAACCGAAGTAATCGGAATCGATGAGGCGCAGTTCTTCGATAACAATCTCGTCGGTGTCTGTCAGGCGCTCGCCGATTCCGGAAAACGGGTTATCGTCGCGGGGCTCGACCAGGACTATAAGGCGGTTCCCTTCGAGCCGATGCCTCAACTTCTCGCGGTCGCGGAGTATATAACCAAGACTCTCGCGGTATGCGTTATTTGCGGCGCACCGGCTAACAGGACTCAAAGAGTATCCAAAAGCACTGACAGGGTTCTCGTAGGCGCGGAAAACCATTACGAAGCACGCTGCAGGCTGCATCACATTGTTCAGGAATAATAAAACCAATAACTATGAAAAGAATTTTATTTACGGCGCTGCTAATCGCGGCAGTTATGATTTCCTCGTGCGGGAAACAGGAAGATAAAACAAGCGCAAATTCGGACAAGTCTAAGTTTAAAGTCGGTCTCGTTTTCGACGTCGGAGGAAGAGGCGACAAGTCATTCAACGACGCCGCTTACAAAGGACTCGAAAGAGCGAAAAAGGATTTCGGAATCGATTTCGAAGTTATCGACCCGGGCGACGGCGCGGACCGCGAATCTGCGCTCCGCAAACTGGCAAGCAAGCCCGACATAAGCCTTATTTTCGGCGTCGGTTTTATTTTCACTGAAGACATCACGAAAATCGCTCAGGATTTTCCGGATAAAAAATTCGGATGCGTCGATTACACTATAAACCCGTCCGTGAAAATTCCCGATAACCTGGTAGCGCTTGAGTTCAAGGAAGAAGAAGGCTCGTTCCTCGTCGGCGCGCTCGCCTGCCTTACTTCCAAAACAAAGAAACTCGGCTTCGTCGGAGGAATGGAATCCGCCTTAATCCGCAAGTTTGAAAAAGGCTTCGTCCAGGGAGCGAAGTATATTGACCCTGAATGCAAGGTGTTCGTTTCCTACGTCAGCGTTACGGGCGAAGGTTTTAAAAATCCCGGCAAGGCGGAAGAAATCGCTATAAGCCAGTACTCAAGCGGCGCTGACATCATTTACCACGCCTCCGGTCTCTCTGGCATTGGCGTGTTTAAGGCTGCTAAGGAAAATAAAAAATTCGCAATCGGTGTTGACCTCGACCAGTATTCCGAAGCCCCCGGCTTCGTCCTCACAAGCATGGTT